>CAZTZI010000086.1:0-30946 GCA_964618115.1 uncultured Acidimicrobiales bacterium | reverse complement strand
CCCCGACCCCCTGCCCGACGAGCCCCTCGCCCTGGACGCCCGGCGGTCCCGGCGACTCCGAATGCCACCTGGAGTTGGACGCCTGCCCGGAGAGCGCCGTGACAAGCGGCACCATCCTCAGCCCGTCGGTCGGCTTCCCCGACGCGGTGGACATGCACAGCGCGGTCATCCACAAGTACCCGGGTTTCTGCGAGCAACGGATCCTGGAGGCGACCGCCGCCACGGACTACGACGCCTGCACAAAGGCCAAGGGCTTCGTCGTCATGACCCACGAGATGCAGCAGGTCCCCGACCCGCTGAACCCGGTCAACCTCGTCACGCAGCACATGTGCCGGATGCTGGCGCCCGCGGCGTGCGTGACCGCGCTGCACCGGGTCACCTCGACCAAGTGCCGGGCGATCACCCGCCGGACATGGACGTGCCCGGCCGGCTACGTCCCGAGGAACGAGTTCAACACGTGCTACCGGGAGCCGACCGGCCACTCGGGGAGCCACCCGGCATGCGGCCCGGGCGCACCGGCGTTCGTCGCCCAGGACTGCGCCGACTACGTGGCGGACGACTACGTCCCGAGCCCCGCGACGGTGCCGTGTGCGGGCACCGGGGGTTTCGAGACGGGGTCGTCCGCCTCGGCCATGTCGGCGAACACGCTCCCCGGCGCCTCGAGCGCCTGGTGGTGCGAATTCGATGAGGCGTTCCTCAAATCCGTCTGCCACGGCGCCAACCCGCCGGCGGCCGACTGCGCGTCGAGGACCGCCCGCTGCCTCAAGCGGGCCAGCCGGACCGGCGGCTGCAGCGCCATCGCCCGAACCATCCGTTGCCGCGGGCAGCAGGCGGCGGTGGCCGCCGGCACCCTGACCGTGCAGGCCGCCCGCGCCGGCGGCTGCCAGCCGTGCGCCGTCCTGCCGTTCCAACCGGCCCCGGCGAACTGCCCCGCCGACATCCTCCAAGCGCCGAACACGGCTAGCTCGGCGTGGTACGAAACGGTGCACCGCGTCAAGGCAAGCTTCTACTTCGACGGGTATGACTGCCGTCCGGTCGTGGCGGGAGGCGAACTCGCCGATCATCCCAGGTGTCGGGACCAACCGGTCTGCCAGGGCGCGCCCGAGGGATACCTCACCTGGGGATCCGCCCACGGCTCGGAACTGGCGGTCGTCAACGCGCCGGTCCTGCTGCAGGTCAACGACGTCCCGAGCAGTTTCGCAACAGTGAAACGCGCGTCCTACACCAGTAGACGTGGTTTTCCCCGGACAGAGTCCAACCCTTACCTGCAATTCAGCGACAACGCAATCGGCGATCCGCTGGTACGGATCTGGCCCCGGATGGATCCTACGAAGTCCTACGGGCAGGTGACGAACTACATGCAATGGCCGAATCGGGGCACCTGTCTGGTCAGGGATCTGCCGCGGTTCCGGGTGAGGATCAGCGAGCTGCGCCCCGATGTCCCCGCGCAGCACGCGGAGATCATCGAACTGTTCGGACCGCAATCGCTCGACTGGTGGACGGCCCTGTCGCCCGCCGATCGGAAGCGGCACACCGAGGCGCGCGGTCTGACCTTCTGGGGCGACCTCACCACCGCCGCGGACCGGCAGGCGGAGCAGGATCGTCGCGCCGCGCTCGACGAGGAGGTCGCCTGCAATGTCGGGGCGGCCGTGTGGTGCAGGTGGCTGCCGACGAGATCCGGCTACTTCGAAGCGGTCGGCGCCGGGGCGTGGATAGTGGAGGAGACCGGCAAGGCACTCTGGAAGAGCCCCCTCCACGTCGATCACCGAGCTCTCGTGGCGTTCCTGGCCGATCCGAGCAACACACCGGCGATACAGCAGTTCCTGAACACCCACGGCTTCACCGCAGCGGATCTGGGCCTGACTGCGGGTCTGAACGCGCTGCTCCCGATGCCGGGCGCCGGCATCTCGGACGCCGAGTGGCTGTACACCGCTGCGGCCGGATCGGAGCTCCAGTGCCCGTCTGCGGATCTCCGGCTGGCGCCGTGCCGCCGCAGCGCGTCCGCCAACTACACCGAGACCGAACCCGTCGGGATCAGGGTGCACGAGATCCGCGTCGCCACGCGCCTCCCCAACCGCTGATCCCACCCCCACCGGCCACCCACGTCAGGGCTGCCCAGAGCCTCGGGGACTGGCTCGACCACCAGTCTCCGGAGCCACATCACCGTCCGAACGGCGGAGACAACGGCCATCGCCTCCTGGCTGGGCTCGACGCGGAGTGGATCGAACGCCGCGAGCTGTCCACGGGGTTCGAACTCGAATCAGCCGACTCGACCCGCGGGCATTCCTCGACCCGCGGCTATTCCTAGAATATTTCCGTTTGTGTAATCTGCCTCGGTGAGAGTACGCTCGGGTCTTGGTACGCAAGGGGGCGAGATGGATCCGGAAAGCAATCCCTTTACCCCCGACTTCGGGCAGACTCCCCCGGTACTGGCGGGCCGAGAGGACCTGCTGTCGAGCGTCGCCTCGTCGTTGGCTACCGGGCCTCGCCACAAAGCGTTCTCGTCTCTGCTTCTCGGACCGAGAGGAGTCGGCAAGACCACGCTGCTCGCTCGGATCGAAGCGGAGGCTCGGGATGCCGGCTGGCACGTCGTGAAGACGGCCGCCCTGGTCGCCCCGCGGCCCGGCGCCGGCCCGGTCCTGCACTGCCAGGAACAGTTCTGGGACATACTGGACAGCGTCGATCCGCCGCGCCGGGCGCATCTGACAGGGTTCTCCGTGCCCGTCACCGGCGGTGGCGCTCAGTGGGAGCGCGTCCCCGAACGCGAGCCGTCGTTCCAGAAGCTGGTGGAGAACGCCGTCACGGCGGTCGTGGACGCCGGGTTCTCCGGAGTGCTGCTGACGCTGGACGAGTTCCACAATCTTTCCGCCGGCGAGGCGAGCGAGATAGCAACGGTGCTGCAGCACGTGACGAAGATTGCCCAACGACCGCTCGCGTTCGTGGGCGTGGGGCTCCCGCACGTTGAGTACACACTGCTCCCCAACCCGGGCTTCACCTTCTTCCAGCGATGCCACCGTGTTCATGTCCGGAACCTCTCGCAACTCGACGCGATGCACGCGATCGAAGTCCCGTTCGCCGCTCGTGAGAATCCGATCCCGCTGGCGTTGCTCCGCCGTGTCGCCGGCGCCACGAGAGGTTACGGCTACGCCATCCAGTCGGTGGGGTACCACCTGTGGGAACTTTCCGGCAGCCCACTCGGGGCGGCGACGTCAGAACATGTGGAACAGTCGGTGGTCCGCATGGAGGACGATGTGCAGCGAAACGTCGTGACGCCGATCTGGGCGCGCCTGTCGGGCAACGACAAACGGTTCCTGTACGCGATGCTCCCCGACGAGGGCCCTTCGACGAGAAGCGACGTCATGGAACGCCTCGGACGGGATGCCGTGCACTTCTCGAAATACAGGAGGAGGCTGCTCGATGAGGGCGTCATCCTGGATGTCGGGAGGGGCCTGCTGGCCTTCGCCAACGGCGAGGTCCGCTACCGGGCGCTGGCAGAGCAGGACAGCCATCCTGCGCCGGGATGACGGAGGGGGCGTCCGGCGGCATCATGCAGGAGGCGCAGCCGGTCGCCGCCCGCCCAGGGACGACCTCCCCGGTTGTCGCACCTAGACTGACGCCATGGCGGTCGTTGCGCCGGTCGCCGCGCCGACGAGGGCCGATGCTGCCGCGGCGGCGGCGGTCCTGGTCGACAGGGGGGTAGCCGAGGTGCTGCTGTTCGGGTCGGTGGCCCGCGGTGCCGCCGCCGCCGACAGCGACATCGACCTGGTGGCGATCTTCGCGGACCTGGACTACTCCGAACGCGCCGAGCGCCGCCGCGAGTTGGAGGCAGCGGCCCGGGCGGTGGTCCCCTGGTCGGTGCAGGTCCATGTGACGGATCGCCCGGAGTGGCGTGCACGCGTCGAACAGGTGTCGACGTCCTTCGAGCGGCGCGCCTCCAGCGAGTCGGTTCGGGTGGCGGGCGCGGTCAGCGAGGGCCCTGTGGATTGGGGCAAGGAGATGGTGTTGCCCATGAGTGACCCCCAAGAAGCGCTCCGCTACTTCGATGCCAGCGTCTTGCCGTGCTTGCAGGGAGTGGCAACAGCGTCCGTCCGCCCCGCCATCGAGGACGTCCCGCATGAGTCGTCGGTTCCGGTCGAAAAACGCCGGCTCAATCGGATGGTGAAACTCTGCGCCGACGCCGCTCTCGCTGCGGAGACGTCGGTGAAGACCATGGCGAAGCTCTACAGCAGCCCGACGCCGACCGGCAAGGAGCTAAAGCGCAACGGGCACACCATCGGCGAGGTCCTCCGGCGCCACGTTCCTGAGCCACACTGCGGCGAGATGCAGGCGGCGTTCGAGCGTCTCGGCGTCGACCTGGAGGAACTGTCGTCGTGGCGCAGCAAGGCGGCCTATGCCGACGACGCCGACGTGGTGCGCGCCGAAGCGGACCGTTTCGCCCCCTCCTACGCGTTCATGGCGTCAGAGATCACCGGCCTGGTCGCTGCGCACCTGCGCCGCTCGCTCGGCCGCGCCGCCGAGACGGCCGCGGCTGAACGAGACTCCCTGGCCGAGGTGATCGCAGGCCACGATGTACGTCTCGGCCTCCCGGCCCCAGCCGGTCTCGACATCTAGGTGACAACCTCTCAGGTTGTCACATGTAACGATCTGGCTCGCCTCGATCTAACACTCTGGCAACCTTCCGCACAACAACTCGGCGGGATAGTCTCATTCTTCCAGCGATGCTGCCGTATGCGGGAGGCGCAGCCGGTCGCCGTCTAGACTGAGGTTCCGTGACGAAGCACATCTTCGTGACGGGCGGTGTGGCGAGTTCGCTGGGCAAGGGCCTGACGGCGTCCTCGCTCGGTGCGCTGCTGAAGGCCCGCGGCCTGCGGGTGACCATGCAGAAGCTGGATCCCTACCTCAACGTGGATCCGGGCACCATGAACCCCTTCGAGCACGGCGAGGTGTTCGTCACCGCCGACGGCGGCGAGACCGACCTGGACCTGGGCCACTACGAGCGGTTCACCGACGAGGACCTCACCCGGGACTCCAACGCCACGACGGGGTCGATCTACTCGGCGGTCATCGAGGCCGAACGGCGCGGCGACTATCTCGGCGGCACCGTGCAGGTCATCCCGCACATCACCGACGAGATCAAGCGGCGCATCGGGGGCGTGGCCCGTCCCGACGTGGACGTGGCCATCACCGAGATCGGCGGCACCGTCGGCGACATCGAGATCCTGCCGTTCCTGGAGGCGATCCGCCAGGTCCGCCTCGACGTGGGCCGCCGCAACGTGTGTTACGTGCACGTCACGCTGGTGCCGCTCATCGGCCCCACCGGCGAGCACAAGACCAAGCCCACCCAGCACTCGGTCACCGAGCTGCGCAGCCGGGGCATCCAACCCGACGTGATCGTGTGCCGCAGCGACACGCCGATCTCCGACGACCTGAAGCGGAAGATCTCCAGCCTGTGCGACGTCCCGGTCTCCGCCGTGGTGAACGCCGCCGACGCCGACAACATCTACGACCTTCCCCTTGTGCTGCACGACGAGAACCTCGACGACGTCGTGGGGGAGTTGCTGGGACTCGACGGCGAGCCCGACCTGGCCGGCTGGCAGATCCTCAGCGAGCGGATGCAGGACACCTCCAACGTCGTGCGCATCGGCGTGGTGGGCAAGTACGTGCGCCTCATCGACGCCTACCTCTCGGTGGCCGAGGCGCTGCGCCACGCCGCCTGCTCGCGGGGCGCCCGCGTGGAGATCGACTGGATCCCCGCCGAGGAGGCCGAAGGCCTGCTGGCGTCGCCCCGCCTGGCGAACCTGGAGGGCGTCGTCATCCCCGGCGGCTTCGGCGCGCGCGGCATCGAGGGGAAGATCGCCGCCGCCGCCTACACCCGTGAGCGGGGGATCCCCTGCCTGGGCCTGTGCCTGGGCATGCAGGTGATGACCGTCGAGTTGGCCCGCAACGAGCTGGGCCTGGCGGGGGCGCACTCCACGGAGTTCGACCCGCGCACGCCGCACCCGGTGATCTGCCTCATGGAGGAGCAGCGGGGGATCACGCAGAAGGGCGGGACCATGCGGCTGGGATCCTACGTGGCCAAGCTGCGCCCCGGCAGCCGGGTCGCCGCGCTGTACCGCAGCGAGGTGGTCTCCGAGCGCCACCGCCACCGCTACGAGTTCAACCCCGACTACCGCGAGCGCGTCGAGGCCGCCGGGCTCATCTGCTCGGGCCTGTCGCCCGACGGGCTGCTGGTGGAGTTCGTGGAACTGGAGGGTCATCCGTTCTGGGTCGGCACGCAGGCGCACCCCGAGTTCCAGAGCCGCCCCAACCGGCCGGCGCCGCTGTTCGCCGGCCTCATGGACGCGGCCCTGGACCGCGTCGAGGGCCGCAACCCGCGCCTGCTGCTCAGCAGCGAGGCTGCGGTTGCCGTGGAGGCAGTGTGAGTCCTCCGGCTCTGCCGGCCGACGCCGAGGAGTATCTCGACTGGCTCACCCTCACCAAGGGCCGCTCCCCGAACACCATCGACGCCTACCGCCGCGATCTGCTGGATTACCAGGCCTACGGTGCCGATTGCGGCTGGGCGCCGGCGAGCGTGACCGCCGATGACGTCCTCGCCTGGGTGCGGGCGCGTCTCGACGTGGGCCTGGCGCCCGCCACGGTCAAACGAGGTCTCACGACGGTGCGCAACTATCACCGCTGGTTGGTGCTCGAGGAGTTGCGCCCCGACGACCCCACGGTCTCCGTCGAACTTCCCCGGGTGCCGCGAGGGCTGCCGAAGGCACTCAGCGAGGACGAGGCGGCCGCGCTCGTGGCGGCGCCGCCGGGCGGGGGAGCGCTGGCGCGGCGCGACCGTGCCGTCCTGGAGACGCTCTACGGCACCGGCGTGCGGGTGTCCGAGCTCGTGGGGCTGTCGCTCGGCGACATCGACCTGCCCGCGGCCTCGATGCGCGTGCTGGGCAAGGGCGCCAAGGAGCGGATGCTGCCACTGGGGCGCTTGGCGCGCGAGGCGTTGGGGGAGTGGCTGGCGGCGCCGGGCCGGGGCGAGATGGCGCCCGAACGCTGGGCGTCCCGCTCCGACAGCGAGGCGGTGTTCCTGAACCGGCGCGGCACGCGGCTGAGCCGCCAGGGGGTGTACCAGCTGGTGCGCCGGCACGGCCAGACGGCGGGAATCACCTCCGCACTCACACCGCACGCGCTGCGCCACAGTTTCGCCACGCACCTGCTCGACAACGGCGCCGACATCCGCGTGGTGCAGGAACTGCTGGGCCACGCACGCGTCACGACCACGCAGATCTACACCTCGGTGTCACGCGAGCGCCTGTTCCGCGTCTACGCCGCAGCGCATCCCCGGGCCGCCCGCCCGGGGCCGGCGCCGGCCTGAGGCTCCCGCGGGCGGCCCGGGATACGGGCGGCCCGGGATCCCGGTGGTGTTCGAGCCTGTGTCCTCCGCCGGTCGGCCGGGGTCGGCCCCCGCGTCCCGCGATTCCCCGGCGGCGTTGAGTGCACGCCCTCGACGCGGTAGCCTGGCCGGGCTCCAAACTCGGCGCCGGCGTGCCGGACATCGCTGAGATCGCATCGCTGAGATCGCATCGAGAGGTTCGCCGTGCCATCTTCGGCCGTCCGAGTTGAGTTCCGCGGTTCGGTGGCTCTGATCACCGTCGACGACGGCAAGGCCAACGCGGTGACCGCGGACCTCATCGACGGGCTGTGGAAGGCACTGGACGCCGCCGAGGCCGGCGCGGGCGCCGTGGTTCTCGCCGGACGGCCGGGCGTGTTCTCCGGCGGGCTCGACTTGGACGCCCAGGGCCTCGGCGGCGCAGCGTCCCCCGGCGCACTATCGCCGGTCAGCGGCGGGGGAGGAACCCCATCGCCTCGCGGACGCGTCCCATCGTGGCCGCGGCGACCTCACCGGCGGTCTCGGCTCCCGCTCGCAGCGCCCGCTGGGTCTCGGCCGGGTCGGCGCTCAGCTCGGCGAAGCGGCGCCGGATGGGGGCGAGCATCTCCACCACCGCCTCGGCGCAGTCGTTCTTCAGCGCGCCGTAGCGGTCGTAGTCGGCCGCAAGGTCCCCGGGCGTGCTGCCGGTGGCGGCGCCGAGGATCTCCAGCAGGTTCGAGACGCCGGGTTTGGCGTCGCGGTCGAAGCGCACCTCCGAGTGGCTGTCGGTGACCGCCCGGCGGATCTTGCGGCGCACCGCGTCGGGCTCGTCCAGCAGCCAGATCGTGCCGGGGGCGTCGCCGGCCGACTTGGACATCTTGCGGGTCGGTTCCTGCAGGTCCATCACCCTGGCCCCGGCGGGGGGAATGCGATGCTCCGGCACGACCAGAACCTCGCCGTAGCGGGCGTTGAACCGCTGGGTGATGTCCCGGGTCAACTCGATGTGCTGGCGCTGGTCGTCGCCCACGGGCACCGCGTCGGCGTCGTAGAGCACGATGTCGGCGGCCTGCAGCACCGGGTAGGTGAACAGGCCCGCCGAGACGAAGTCCATATCGGCCGACTTGTCCTTGAACTGGTGCATGCGCCGCAACTCTCCGAAGCCGGCCGTGCATTCCAGCACCCACGCCAGCTGCGTGTGCTCGGGCACGTGGCTCTGCACGAACAGCACGCAGGTGTCGGGGTCGAGGCCGGCCGCCATGAGCATCTGCGCCAGGCGCAGAGTGGCCGACTGCAACTCCTCCGGATCCTGCGGCACTGTCACGGCGTGCAGGTCCACGATGGGGTGGAACGACTCGTGGGTGTGCTGGTCGGCCACCCAGTTCCGGAGTGCCCCGAGCAGATTGCCCAGATGAACGTCACCGCTGGGTTGGATACCCGACAGGATGCGCTGCACGCCGGAAGGCTAACCCCGCCGCCGGATTCCAGTGGCCGGCCGCGGCAGCGGGTTCCCCGGTCCGAGCAGGCCCGAGCTCTATGCTCGCGGCATGGGCGTGAAGGTTCGGACCCCGCAGTTCGAGGGGCCGCTCGAACTGTTGATGCACCTCATTCTGCGTCACGAGATCGACATCTGCGAGATCTCCCTCGCCGCAGTCGTGCGCGACTACCTCGACGAGGTGGCGAGCATGGAGTTCCTGGATCTGGAGTCCGCCACGGAGTTCCTCCTGGGTGCAGCCACGCTCGTGGACCTGAAGAGTCGCCGGTTGCTGCCCGAGCCGCCCGACGACGGCATCGACGAGGAGGCCGACCTTCTGGAAGGACGTGATCGGCTGCTGGCGCGCCTGCTGGCGTCCGAGACGTTCCGCGGGGCGGGCGCCGCGCTGGAGCGCCTCGCCGCCGCGGCCGCCCTGTCGTTCCCGCGCACCGCCGGCCCCGAGGCGCGCTACCTGAACCTGCTTCCGGACCTGCTCGAGGACGTGCAGCCGACGGACGTGGCGACCGCCTGCACCCGGGCATTGCGGGCGGCCGAGCAGCCCCGCGTCGACCTCTCGCATCTGGAGACCGACACGGCGCGCGTGGGCGATGTCATGGCCGAACTGGTGCTCCGGCTGCCCGTGCATGGTCGTACGACGTTCGGGGAGCTCACCCGCTCGCTGCCCGGCCGGCGGGAGGTGGTGCTGCATTTCCTGGCCCTGCTGGAGCTCTTCAAGCAGGACAGGGTGGATCTCCACCAGGCCGGTCCCCTGGGGCGGATCGTCGTGGAGTGGCGCACGCCGCTGGCCGCACCCACCATGGCGGTTCCCGAGCCAGTCGACTGATGGACGCCGAGCGCCGCCGGGCCCTGGAAGCCATCCTGATGGTGACCACCGAGCCGGTGCCGCCGCAACTCCTGGCGCAACTGCTGGAGATCTCCACGGCCGACATCGAGACCGCGCTGGCCGAGCTGACCGCCTCGTGCGAAGGGCGCGGCTTCCTGGTGGAGCGGGTCGCCGGCGGCTACCGGTTCGCCAGCCACCCCGACTGCGCCCCTTACGTGGAGCGGTTCGTCCTGGCCCGCGAGCCGGCTCGCCTGTCGGGCGCGGCGCTGGAGACGCTGGGGATCATCGCCTACAAGCAGCCTGTGTCGCGGGCGCAGATCGCCGCCATCCGCGGTGTGAACGTGGACGGCGTGGTACGCACGCTGCAGCGCCGCGGACTCGTGGACGCGGTCGCCCGCGATCCCGGTCCGGGCAACGCGGTGCTGTTCGCGACCACCCGGCTCTTCCTGGAGCGCCTGGGGCTCGACTCACTCGGCGATCTGCCGCCGCTCGGCGACTTCGTCCCCGATGCCGAGGTCACCGAGTCCCTGGAGGCCTCCCTGCGCGACGGCCGGCGGCCCGACCGCGACCCGGTGCCCGACGGACCGTCGCGGGACGAACCGATCCCGCCCGATCCGGCGCCGTGACCGACCCCGGGGCACCGGGGAGCGGCGAGCGCCTGCAGAAGGTTCTGGCGGCAGCGGGTGTCGCCGGCCGCCGCCACGTCGAGGAGATGGTGCGGCAGGGGCGTGTCCGGGTGAACGGGCGTGCCGCTCGCATCGGCCAGAGGATCGATCCCGACATCGACGTCGTCGAGGTGGACGGCACGGCGATCAGCCTGCGCAGCGATCTGGTCTACTACCTGTTGAACAAGCCCCGCGGCGTCGTCAGCACGGCCTCCGACCCGCAGGGCCGTCCGACCGTGCTCGACGGCCTCCCCGCAGAGCCACGGGTCTACCCGGTGGGCCGCCTGGACATGGAGAGCGAGGGGCTGCTGTTGCTCACCAACGACGGTGACCTGGCTCGGCGCGTCATGCATCCCTCCAGCGGTTGCGAGAAGGAGTATCTGGCGGCCGTCGACGGCCGGATCGACCGTGCCGCGCTGAGCGCCCTGCGCCGCGGCGTCGAACTGTCCGACGGCCCGACCGCCCCGGCCCGTGTCTCGAGCCCGCAGCGCGGGATGCTGCGCATCGTCCTGACCGAGGGGCGCAACCGGCAGGTCCGCCGCATGTGTGCCGCCGTCGGCCTCACCGTGACCCGTCTCGCCCGCACCCGCATCGGCCCGCTGCGCGACGTGCGTCTGCACCCCGGAGTGTGGCGGGAACTCACCAAGGCCGAACTGCGGTCGCTCGAGGCGGCGCTGGGCGGCGGCGAGTTGTACGACGCCGGACCACGCGAAGGCTGAGCCGGACTTCTCGGTCGCCCCGCCGACCGGTGCTTCGGAGTTCTGTAGAATTCATGCCCGTGCCTCGGCTTCTACGAGCGCTGCGAGGAGCGGTCGCCATCACGGAGGACATCCCCGAAGAGGTGGCCTCACAGGTTGAAGCGCTCCTGCGCGAGGCCTTCGCCCGCAACGGCGTTGCCAACGAGGACCTTGTCAGCATTCTCTTCACCTCCACGGGGGACATCCGGTCGGCGTTCCCTGCGCAGGCGGCGCGCGAGCGACTCGGTCTGGCCGACGTCCCGCTGCTGTGCGCCCGCGAACTCGATGTCGAGGGCGCCCTTCCTGGCGTCATCCGGATGCTGGCCCACTTCTACAGCGACCGGGACCGCCACGAGGTCGAGCACGTCTACCTGGGGTCGGCGAACGTCCTGCGCCCCGATCTGGACGTCTGAGCGCGCATGGGGTTGGGAGCGCCCTCCGCCGACGTACCCAGCGTGCAGATCCAGGGGTTGGGGCTGATCGGGGGTTCGATCGGCCTCAGCCTGCGCGCCGCGGGATGGTGGGTGACCGGCTGGGACATCGACGAGCTGCGAGCGCGCCAGGCGCTGCGCCTCGGGGCCGTGCACGAACTCGGCAACAACCTGCGCGCGGACGTGACCTTCGTGGCGACGCCGGCGGCGGCGATCTCGACGCTGGCGCAGGAGGCCCTTGCCGGGGGGAACGGCGTCGTCAGCGACGTCGGCAGTGTGAAGGGGCCGATCTGCGCCGCCGTGGAGCATCCTCACTTCGTCGGGGGTCACCCCATGGCGGGTAGCGAGCAGGTGGGGATCGCCGGCGCACGCGCCGACATGTTCGGCGGGGCCGTGTGGGTCCTCACCCCGGGGGAGGCCACGCTCGACGAGACCTATGCGGCGGTGCGGGCCGTGGTGGCCGAGATGGGGGCCGAGGCCGTGACCATGCCGCCCGACCTGCACGACACGTTGGTCTCGGTGGTGTCGCACGTGCCGCACCTGACGGCCGCCACGCTGATGCGACTCGCCGACGAGCGGACCGCCGAGCGAACGGTCCTGCAGCGCCTCGCCGCCGGGGGGTTCCGTGACATGACCCGGGTGGCGGCGGGGAGTTCGGACATCTGGCTCGACATCTGCGACGCCAACCGCCTCGCCATCTGCGCCTCACTGGACCGCCTGATCGAGGCGCTCGGGGACGTGCGCGACGTCGTGCGCCGCGGCGACCGGGAGGCCCTTCAGGTCCACCTCGAGCAGGCAAGGATCGCCCGGGTGAACCTCCCCTCCGGGATCCCCTCCGACGTCGAGCTTGCCGTCGTGCGGGTGCCCGTGAAGGATCGTCCCGGGGAGGTCGCCCGTATCGCCACGCTGGCCACCGAGATCGACGTCAACATCTACGACCTGGAGATCGCCCACTCCACCGAGGGCGACAGGGGGGTGCTCATCATGGTCGTCGCCGCGGAGCTGGCCGAGCGCCTGCGTTCTGCCCTGGTGGCCGACGGCTACCACTCCTCGGTGCGCCATCTGGGCATTTGAGCGGTGCACTCGGTAACCCTCAGCAGCGGCGGTGACGTTCTCACCGTCGTCGCCGGGGGCCCGCTGCGCGGCGAGTTGCGGGTTCCGGGGGACAAGTCCATCTCGCACCGGGCGCTGATGCTGGCGGCTCTGGCCGACGGCACCTCGCAGATCTCCGGCCTCTCCGGCGGCGCCGACGTGGCCGCCACGGCTGCGGCCGTCGGCTTGCTGGGAGCGGTCGTGGAGCCCGGCGACGGCGTCGTGCGGGTACGCGGCGGGACGCTGGCGGAGCCGGCCGGCCCCATCGACGTGGGCAATTCCGGGACGTCGATCCGCCTGCTGGCCGGCATCGCCGCCGGCTGCCCGTTCAGCACCGTCCTCGGTGGGGACGCCTCGGTGAACCGTCGTCCCATGGATCGCGTGGCCGTGCCGTTGCGGCTCATGGGGGCCGATGTGCGGGGCGCCGACGGTGGCCGCTGTGCGCCGCTGCACATCACCGGCGGTTCGCTGCGAGGCATCCGCTGGGAGCCGCCGGTGGCCAGCGCCCAGGTCAAGAGTGCCGTGCTGCTGGCCGGGCTGTTCGCCGACGGCGAGACTGTGGTGCACGAGCCGATCCCCACGCGCGCCCACACCGAGGAGATGCTGGCGGCCTTCGGTGCCGACGTGCGCGTGGCCGGGGGCGAGGTGGCGGTGCGGGCGTCCCGGCCGGCGCCGTTCGCCTTCGACGTGCCCGGCGATCCCTCGGCGGCCGCCTTCTGGCTGGTCGGCGCCGCCGTCGTGCCCGGCAGCGAGGTGACGGTGGGCGACGTATACAGCGGTCAGGGCCGGGACGGTTTCCTGCGGGTGCTGCGGCGCATGGGTGCCCATGTCTCGATCGTGCCGGCCGGTGACCACCGGGTGCGGCTGACCTGCCGGTCCGGGCCGCTCCAGGGGGTGACCGTGGCGGCTGACGAGGTGCCTGATCTCGTCGACGAGGTCCCGATCCTGGCGGTGGCCGCGGCGGTTGCGGAGGGACCGAGCCGTTTCGAGGGGGTCGGCGAGTTGCGTCACAAGGAGAGCGACCGGCTGCGCGGCGTGCTGGCGGGCCTCGCCGCGCTCGGTGCCACCGCCGAGGTGGACGGTGAAGCCCTCGTCGTGCACGGCGGGGCGCGGTTGCGCGGCGGCTCGATCAACGCCGCCGGCGACCACCGCATCGCCATGGCGTTCTGCATCGGCGGGCTCGCCGCAGCGAAGGGAGACGAGACCGTCGTCGAGGGTTGGGGCTCGGTCGCCACGAGCTATCCCGGATTCGCCGCGGACGTGCGGAGGTACCAGGGGGCGTGAAGCGGTCGGTGCGCGTCGCCATCGACGGACCCGGCGGGGCCGGCAAGACGTCCGTGGCCAGAGCCGTCGCCGGCATTCTGGGCGTGGAATGCCTCGACACCGGCGCCATGTACCGGGCGGTTGCGGCCGCGGTGCTGGCCCGGGGGCTCGATCCGGCCCACGAGGCCAAGGTTGCGGGCGTGGCGCGATCGGTGGTCGGGACGATCGAGGCGACCGAGAGCGCGGTGCGCCTCGAGGGCGCCGACGTCACCACCGAGATCCGCGGCACAGCGGTCACCGGCATCGTCAGCACGGTCGCCGCCAACCCTCGGGTGCGCCAGGTGATGGTCGCCCGCCAGCAGGCATGGGCCGCCGAACGCGACGGCTGCGTGATGGAGGGACGTGACATCACCACCGTCGTGCTGCCCGATGCCGATGTGCGGGTGTACCTGCACGCCGACGCGACGGTCCGGGCGAGACGGCGGTCGGGAGAGTCCGGGGGGAGCGAGGCGGCTGTGCGTGCCGCGCTGTCGGAGCGGGATCACCGTGACAGCACACGATCGCACGCGCCGCTGCCGCCGCCCGAAGGGCTGCCTGCGGGGGTCCGTGTGATCGATACCACGCAGCGAACCGTCACCGACGTGGTCGCCGAGATCATGGGCATGATCGAGAAAGGGGTCTGCAGTGAGCGGTGAGCCGGAGAAACCCTTCGAACCCGTCCCGTCGGACGATCCGCGCCACGGGGGAGTGACATTCGGCGTGCCGTCGCCCTGGTGGGGCATCGTGCTCTACCACATGTGCCAGGCCGTACTGCTGGTCATTGCGAGTACCTACCTCCGGATGCGGCGACGTAATCTCAGGGGGGTTCCCGACGGTCCGGTGATCGTGGCGCCGGCCGGTCACCGGTCGAACCTGGACACGCCGCTGATCGGAGCCGCGTTACCCCGCCGGCTCAACTACATGGCCAAGAGTTCGCTGTTCAAGAGCCCCTTCTGGACGAGATTCCTGACGTTGGTGGGTGGCTTCCCCACCGAGCGGGACCGTGTGGACCGCCGGGCGCTGCGGTGTGCCCGGGAGGTGCTGCGGCGCGGCGAGGCCCTTGTCGTCTTCCCGGAGGGCGAGCGGAAGACCGGACCGCGGGTCCAGCCGCTGTTCGACGGTCCGGTGTGGCTGTCGATCATGACAGGGGCACCGATCCTGCCGGTGGGAATCGGCGGCTCCGAGAGGGCCATGCCGAAGGGGGTGCTCGTGCCGCGCTTCCGCCGCGTGCGCTTCGTGTTCGGCGAGCTGATCCCGCCGCCGAGCCCCGCCGAAGGTCGGCGAACGGTCACGAGCGCCCAGCGCGCCGAGGCCAGCGCCGAACTGCGGGAGACGCTCCAGGCCCTCTTCGACGAAGCCCAAGCCTGGGCAGGATCACCCAACCCACCCCACGACACCACCGGAGACTGATCCCTCGCCCGGCGCACCGTGGCGACGGCGGCGCGGGGTCAGTGAAGGACGGAGCTGGCCTCGACGAGGCGGTCGGCTCCGATGCCCACCGGCGGGTCGCCGCCGACGGTGACGGCGGCGAATCCGGTGATGGCGCCGAGCAGTTCGCGCAGCTGCCGCGGCGGCGGAAAGTACTCGTCCTCGCTGGTGACGCTGATCTCCTCTGTTCCGTTGCGCGGGGCGAGGCGCTCCAGCACCTCGGTGACCAGCTCTTCGGGAGCCGAGGCGCCGGCGGTGAGGCCCACGGTGCCGCTGAGGTCGGTGGGCAGCTCGGCGGCCCGGTTGACGCGCAGCACGCGGGGACAGCCCATGTCGTTGGCGAGCCGCTCCAGGGCGAGCGTGTTGGACGAGTTGGCCGAACCCACGATGACGAAGGCGTCACATTGCTCGGCGATGGCGGAGAGGGCGGCCTGGCGGTTCGTCGTGGCGAAGCAGAGATCGCTGCGTCCCGGCGTCCACATGTCGGGGAAACGCTCCCGGGCGGCATCGGCCACTTCGGCCCAGTCCCGATGGCTGAGCGTGGTTTGCGCCAAGAGGGCGACCGGGTCGTCGAATTCAGGCAGCGCCGCCACGTCGCCGGTGGATTCCACCCGATGGATGGCCTCGGGGGCCACGGCCATGGTTCCCACGGCCTCCTCGTGTCCCTCGTGGCCGACGTAGACGATCCGGTAGCCCTTGCCGGCGCGCACCTTCACCTCGTGGTGCACCTTCGTCACCAGGGGGCAGACCGAGTCCACCACGTAGCCGCCGCGCTCGTAGGCGGCGGACCGCACCTCGGGGGCCGAGCCGTGGGCGCTCAGCATCAGCGGGGCGCCCGGGGGCACCTCGGCGATGTTGTCGATGAAGATCACGCCGAGCGCCTCGAACTGCTTCACGACCAGCTTGTTGTGCACGATCTCGTGGTAGCAGTAGACGGGCGGCTCGAAGGCGCTGACCATGACGGCGAGCGCCTTGATCGCCATCTCCACACCGGCGCAGAAACCCCGCGGCGACGCCAGCAGCACTTTCTCCACAGCCATCGACCCAAGGTTACTCGGCGCTGCGGGCACGACGTTCCGGATGGCTCGCGTGGTGCGGAGCGATGGATTCCGGCCTGCGCCGGAATGACGGCGGTGGGGCGCCGGCCGCTCGGCCCTGCGAGCGTGCGCCCCGCCCTGTCGCCGGTCGAGGGCGCCGGGAGCTCGGCGGTAGGATTTTGCGATGGTCCGCCCCCGCGTCGTGGCCCTCGAGCCGTCAGGCCCTGCCGCCGTTGCGGGGCTGGAGGTCGGCGACGAGTTGCTTGCACTGAACGGCGTCGCGCCGCGTGACGTGCTGGAGTACCGCCATCTCGTCGATGAACCTCAAGTGGAGATCGAAGTTGATCGTGGCGGACTGCAATTCAGCATCGAGATCGACAAGGCCGCGGGCGTCCCGCTGGGCCTCGAGGTTCAGTCCGCCGTGTTCGACCAGGTGCGCACCTGCGACAACCACTGCGAGTTCTGCTTCATCTACCAGTTGCCGCCGGGGATGCGCTCCAGCCTCTACCTCAAGGACGACGATTACCGGCTGTCGTTCCTCTACGGGAATTTCACGACGCTCACCCGGTTCACCGAAGCCGACTTCGAGCGAGTCGTCACCGAGGGCCTCTCGCCGCTGTTCGTCAGCATCCACGCCACCGATCCCGATCTGCGGGCCGAGATGCTGCGCAACCGGCGGGGAGCCACGAGCCTGCGCTGGCTCCGGCTCCTGCTGGCGGCCGGCGTGGCGGTCTACGGCCAGGTCGTCGTCTGCCCGGGCGTCAACGACGGCGCATGGCTGGAGGACACGTTCTGCGGGGTGCTGGAGTCGTACAGCGATCTGCGCGGTCTCTGCGTGGTGCCCCTCGGCGTCAGCCGGCATGCCGCCGCCGGCCGCCTGCGCCCGCACAGCATCGCCGAGGCCGGAACGGTCCTCGATGCCACCGAGGCCGCCCAGGACACGTTCCGGTCGGCGCTGGGGCGCCGCATGGTGTTCGCGGCCGACGAGTACTACCTGCTGGCCGGCCGGGAGCTGCCGCCGGCAGCCGATTACGAGGGCTTCGACATGCACGAGGACGGCGTCGGCATCGCCCGGAACTTCGTCGAGGAGTTCATGGGGCGCTCCACCGAGCCCACGGGCCCCCAGGCGGGTTTCTTCTCCTGGGTCGACGGGGCGCCCGCGGCCGGCTACCGGGCGCCGCATCTCGGCTGCACCACGGCCGGGGAGCCGGTGGCGGGCGCCAAGGGTGCGGCGACGGTGGCGGGGGCCGCGCCCGTGACGCTGCGGCGCCGCCGCGCCCCGGCGGTGCTGACCGGTGAGTTGGGGGCGTCCGTGCTGGGCCCGATGCTGGCCGATGCCGGCTATGACGACGTGCGCCTCCTCACCGTTGAGAACCGGTTCTTCGGCGGCAACATCGGCGTGACCGGCCTGATGGTGGGGGCCGACGTGGCCCAGGTGCTGGCCGACCAGCCGCCCGACGGCCGCTACCTGCTCCCCGACGTCTGCCTGTCGGGCGGGCGGTTCCTGGACGGCCTGACGGTGGCCGAGTTGCCGCGCCCCGTCGAGGTGACCAGGACCGACGGTATCGCCCTCCGGCGTGCGCTCGACGCCGGGTGATCACGTGAGCGGGCCCGGCAGTGCCGCCGGGGAGGAGCGGTCCGGACGACTCACCCTGCCGACGGTCGCCGTCGTCGGCCGTCCGAACGTCGGCAAGTCCACCCTCGTCAATCGCATCATCGGGAGCCGGGAGGCGATCACCGAGGAGCAGCCCGGCGTGACCCGGGACCGGAAGGAATGGACCGCGTCGTGGTTGGGGCAGTCCTTCGTCGTGGTGGATACCGGGGGCTGGCAACTCGACGGCCACGACGGTGAACTCGCCGCCCTGGATCGCAAGGTCTCGGCGCAGAGCCGCAGAGCCATGCTGGACGCGGATGTGGCCGTACTGGTGACCGACGTGACCACCGGTGTCACCGACCCCGACCTCGCCACGGCGGAACTGCTCTGGCGGCGCAGCGGTCCGGTGCTCTTGGCGGTCAACAAGGTTGACGACGAGGGCCGGGAACCGCTCATCTGGGAGTTCGTCAATCTCGGCCTGGGCGATCCCCACCCTGTCAGCGCCCTGCACGGCCGCGGCTGCGCCGATCTCCTGGACGCCGTCGTGGCAAGTCTCCCCGAGGCCGGCTGCGACGCCGCCGGAGAGACACCGGGTGCCCAGGCCGGGGACGTCGACACAGTGTCGGTGGCCATCGTGGGGCGCCCCAATGTCGGCAAGTCGACGCTGTTCAACCGTCTCGTCGGCGAGGAACGGTCGGTGACCCACGACCTCCCGGGCACGACCCGCGACTCCGTCGACACGCTCGTCGAGACCCCCGCCGGCCGGCTGCGGCTCGTCGACACGGCGGGGCTGCGTCGCCGGAACCGGATCGACGGGGGCACCGAGTACTACGCCATGGTTCGCGCCCTGCGGTCGGTGGACCGTGCGGACGTCGTTCTGCTCATCGTCGACGCCACCGAGGGGATCACCCACCAGGATCAGCGCCTCGCCGAGCGCGTCGACGGCGCCGGTTGCCCGATCCTGCTGCTGCTGAACAAGTGGGACCTGCTCGACACCGAACAGCGGATCACCATCCGTACCGACGTGGGCGACCGGCTGGGGTTCCTCAGCGGCGCGGCGGCGCTGGGAATCTCGGCACTCACGGGACGCGGCGTTGCTCGCATCATGACCTCGCTCGAGGAAGCCATCGAGCAGTACCAGCGGCGCATCCCCACCCGGGCGGTCAACAGGGCGATCCGCGAGGCTCAGGCCGCTCACCCCGCCCCGGGCGGCGCGCGCGTGCTCTACGCGACGCAGGGGGCGACCGATCCACCCACGTTCACCCTGTTCGTCAACAGGCGACTCCCGCCGACCTACCTGCGGTACCTGCAGCGCCGCCTCTCGGAGATCTTCGATCTGGGGGCGACTCCCCTCAAGTTCCACGTGCGTTTCCGCTGAGCCGGCCGCACCCGGCGCGGTGAGGCCGCGGCCGGCCGGCGACGGGCCGGGGTGCCGCCGCCGATCTCGAGGAGACGGCCCGCGGGCGACCTGCGAGTAGATTCGGGTGCCGTGCAGGAGATCATCCTCGGCCTCACCGCCGGCCTCTGCTTCGTGGCCGGTCTCAGCTGGGGACGCATCGCCCGCTACCGCTGGCGCTTCTACCAGCAGGTCCGCGAGGTCATGGAGACCCACCGGGCTCCCGGAGACACCACCGGGGACGAGGACGGCGACGCCGACGGCGAGCCGGGCGCCGCCGATTCCCGCCAGGAGGAGGTCCACGCCGCGGTCATGCTGGCGCGGTCCAGCTTCCTGCGCGATCTCCACACCGCCGGGCTGTACGTGCTCGTGGCGATCATCGCGCTGTTCCTGGTCACGACCGACACCGAGTTCTGGACCGTCGTCATGCTGGTCGTCGGTGTGCCGGCCACGCTGTCGCTGATGTGGGGGCGGAAGTCGGGCAGCGAGTTCCGCATGGCCCAGGAGCGCTTCGAGATCGAACGCCGAGCCCAGGAGGCGCTGGACCAGGAGGAGTTGGCACCGCGGGCCTGGGCGGGTCGCCTTGCCCCCGAGGACCTGGCGAGCTTCGAGGGTTTCAACATCGGCCAGGTGCATCTGGCTGGATCGGGGTTGATGGCGGGCGACTTCTTCGACGTGTTCGAGGTGGCGCCGGGGCGCCTGGCGGCGGTGATCGGTGACGTCGCCGGCAAGGGCATCGAGTCCTCCATCACGGCGTTCCAGGCGAAGTACCTCATGCGCGTCTTCCTGCGGCAGTTCCGCGACCCGGCCCAGGCCGTCGAGGAGCTCAACCTGCAGATGTTCAACGCCGAGCGCACCGAGGAGTTCATCTCGCTGGTCGTCCTGGTGTTCGACACCGGTGCGGGGACCCTGCGCTACGCGTCCGCTGGGCATCCCACGGCGTGGCTCTGGCATCAGCGGGAGGTGCTGCCTCTCAGTGCCACCGGCCCGCTGCTGATGCTGGAGCGACGCAGCGGCTACTTCAGCCGGGAGATCCCCCTGATGCGAGGCGATCTGGCGGTTCTCTACACCGACGGGCTCATCGAGGCTCGCCGCGGCGGCGACCAGTTCGGTGAGGAGGGTGTGGCGATGCTGCTGCGCCGGGAGCCGCTGCTGGAACCCGGCGAGCTCTGCAAGCACCTCCTGGACGCGGCGCGGGACTTCAGCGACACGCCGCTCAGCGACGACGTGGCCATCCTGGCCGTCCGCCGCAAGTAGACCCCTCCGAGCGTCGGCCGTGCCTTGGTGCGGACCCTGCCAGCGGTACTTCGCCCCGCCGGCGCTGAACCCCGACGGCACCTGCCCGGCCTGCGGCGAGGAGGTCGACCTGGGCGATGTCGCCGAGCAGGCCGGTGAAGGGGCCGAGCCCGAGGTGCGGGCCCCCTGGCACTTCTGGGCGGTGGTCGTGGCGACGGTCGTCTATGTGGCGTGGCGGATCGTGCAACTCGTCGCCGGTGGCCTCTCCTGAGCTTGGGCGGCGAGACGTGGCACGAGTCGGGCGCCGTTGCCGGAACGCATCAGCGCCACCCCGGTCGCCGGGGCATCGAGCGGACCGGCCGCGCCGGTAGCCTCCCATTTGCATGCTGGTCCTGGATTCGCCGCCGACCGATTCGCCGCCGTCGGTGGCCGCCGTGGGTGTGTTCGACGGGGTCCACATCGGTCATAAGCAGATCCTCTCCAGGGTCGTCGAGCGGGCCCGCGCCGAGGGACTGTGCGCGACGGTGGTCACCTTCGACTCGCATCCGGCATTCACGTTGAGGCCGCAGAACGCCCCCCTCCTGCTCACCGACCTGCGCCAGAAACTCGATCTGTTCGCGTCCTTGGGCCTCGAGCGGGCCGTCGTGCTGCCGTTCGGGGACCGGCTTGCCGCCACCTCGGCGGACGACTTCATACGCGAGGTCCTCGTGGCCGGGCTGAACGTCAAGGCGGTCGTGGCCGGCGCCGATTTCCACTTCGGGAGTGGCCGGGAGGGTTCGACCGGCACGCTGCGCGTGGCGGGAGCACGCAGCGGCTTCGACGTGGAGACGGTCGACCTGTACCACTTCCCGAACGCCCCGGAGGCCGTGTCCTCCACTGCGATCCGGCGAGCTCTCGCCGGGAGCCGGGTTGCCGAGGTGGCGCAGATGCTCGGGCGCCCCTACGCCATCCGTGGCGCGGTTATCGAGGGTGACCACCGGGGCATCACCGTCGGGTTCCCGACGGCGAACATTCCCGTGGCCACCGACCGGGCGTGGCCCGCCGATGGCGTGTACGCCGGTTGGTTCACCGACACCGACGGCGCCCGCTACGGCTGTGCCATCAACATCGGCCGGCGTCCCACCTTCTTCGAGCATGCGGAGCACTCGATCCTCGAGGCGCACCTGCTGGACTTCGACGGCGACCTCTACGGCCACGAGGTGCAGGTTGAGTTCCTGGAGTTCCTGCGCAGCGAGAGGCGCTTCAGCGGTATCGACGCCTTGGCGGCTCAACTGAAGAAGGACGTCGAGAATGCCCGGCGCATCGTCGCCGAGAACGCCTGAGCCGGCCGTCGCCGAGGGGCCTCCGAGCGCCTCGGGGCGGGGGCCGGAGACCTACCTCGTGCTCCTGCGCCACGGGCGCACCGAGTTGAACCGGCGCCGACTCCTGCAGGGAGCCAGCGATCTGCCGCTGGACGACGTGGGCCGCCGGCAGGCCGTCGAGTCCGGTGCCTACGTTCGCCGCCACTGGCGGATCGACAAGGTGGTCTGCAGCCCTCGCCGGCGTGCCCGGGAGACGCTGGCGCTCGCCGGGTTCGACGAGGACGTGATCACCGACGACCGGCTTGCCGAGATGGACTACGGCGTCCTCGAGGGCACGCCGGTACCACTGGCCTCCGGCGAGTTGATCGATGCCTGGACGGCCGACCCCGGTTACGCGCCCGAGGGTGGGGAGTCGCTGACCGGCCTGTACGAACGCTCGGTGCGTGCCGCCGCCGACATCCTCGCCACCTCGCCGAACCAGACGGTGCTCGTCTGCTCGCACGCCAACCCCATCAAGGCGATCGTGTCCTGGACGCTGGGCGGGCCGGCCTCGATGATCCTGCGGATGTACCTGCGCCAGGCCTCGGTGTCGGTGGTGGCGTCGATCCCGCCGGCGATGGTGCTCCTCGGCTTCAACGAACGCACTGAGGAATCCTGAGTCCGCACCCCGCCAGGCCCCTTCCCGTCGGCCTTCATCGTCATTCCCGCGCAGGCCGGAATCCGATGTCCCCCGCGGCGGGCTGCCTCGATGACGGAATACCCGGCAGGCCCGCGCGGCGCTCGCGTTATCCTGAGCCGTCGGGCGGAGCGGACCGATGGGAGGCAGCATGCACATCACCGGCATGAATCACGCCGTGCTCTACGTGCGCGACGCCCGGCGTCACGCCAGGTTCTACGCCGACGTGCTGGGTTTCGAGCAGGTCATCGACGGCCCCGGCGGCGCCTTCGCCTTCATGCGGGCGCCCGAGTCGGAGAACCACCACGACATCGCCTTCTTCAGCGTCGGCCGGCAGGCAGGATCGTCCGAGGCCGGCCGGCGCACCGTCGGCCTCTATCACATCGCCTGGGAGGTCCCCACCCTGGAGGCGCTCGAGGACGCCCGCAAGCGCCTGCAAGCCGAGGGCGCCCTCATCGGCGCGAGCGACCACGGCTGCAACAAGAGCCTCTATGCCCGCGATCCCGACGGCCTCGAGTTCGAAGTGATGTGGCTCGTGCCGCCGGAGCACTGGGGTGACGCCGAGAATCAAGCCATCGTGGAACCGCTGAATCTGGCGGCCGAGCGGGAACACTTCGCCACCCTCGGCCTGCGCTGAAGCGAGCGCGCCACCACCGGGAGGGACCGACAAGATGGATCTGAGCCGCCAGACGGTCTTCTTCCTCGACGAGGATGCGTTCGTCGAGACCGCCCGGCCGGGTTTCCGGCGCCGGGTCGTGACCGGCGACGACCTGCAGTTGTGCTTCTGGCGCATCACCGGGGGCACGCCCGGGTCGTACCTGCACCACCATCCCGACCACGAGCAACTCGGCATCGTGGTGCGCGGCGCCCTGGACTTCCGCATCGGCGACGAGTCCGGACCGCCGGATGACGGGGAGCGGACCGTGCTGGGTCCGGGCGACTCCTACCTGGCCTACAGGGGCGTCTGGCACGGCGACAGCGTCTTCGTGGGCGACGACGAGTACAACGAGTGCTGGATCCTCGACGTGTTCGCGCCGCCGCGTGACGACCTGAAGGAGGGGGGCGCGGCTGCCACGCAGGCCGTGCGGGAGCCTGCCCGGACCGATGGCTGACTGGCGCCTCGCCGTCGACATCGGCGGCACCTTCACCGACGCCGTCCTGCTCGATGCCGACAGCGGCCGTGTGGTCGTCGGGAAGGAACTGACGACGCCGGCCAACCCGCTGGAGGCCGTGCAGGCGGCGATCGCCGGCGTGCTGGGTCGTGCCGGCGTGACGGCCACCGAAGTCACCGCGCCCATCGTCCATGCCACCACGCTGGTCACCAACGCCCTCGTGCAGCGCCGCGCCGGGCGGGCGGCCCTCGTCGTCACCGGTGGCTTCGCCGACACGCTGCTGATCCGGGACGAGCACCGCTACGACATGTACGACCTGCAGATCGAGTTCCCCGAGCCGCCGATCCCCCGGGAGAGGATCCTCGAGTTGGACGAGCGGGTGAACGCCGGGGGAGAGGTGCTGACGGTTCCCGCCGCCGCCGACCTGGAGCGCCTCGCCGCCGAGCTGGCGGCCGCCGAGGTGGAGGCCGTCGGCGTGTGTTTCGTGAACTCCTACATGAGTGACGCCAACGAGCGGATCACCGGCGACTACCTGGCCGAGGAGTTGGGCGTCCCGGTGTGCCTGTCGGCCACCGTCGCCCCGCAGATCCGGGAATACCCCCGCATGATGACCACCGCCTGCAACGCCGCCGCCATGCCCGTGCTCGGCACCTACCTGGATGACCTGGAGCAGTGGCTCGCCGCCGAGGGTTTCGGGGGGACGGTTCTGATGATGCTGTCCAACGGCGGCGTGGTCGCCGCCGACGAGGCCGCTCGCGTGCCGATCCGCCTCGTGGAGTCGGGACCCGCCGCGGGGGCGCTGGCCGGAACGTGGTACTCGCGGCGTCTCGGCGAGGATCGCCTGCTGTGCTTCGACATGGGCGGCACCACCGCCAAGGCCTGCCTCATCGAGGACTTCGAACCCGCGCTCACGTCCTCCTTCGAGATCGCCAGGGTCTATCGCTTCAAGAAGGGGTCGGGTTACCCGGTGCTGGTGCCGTCGGTGGATCTCGTCGAGATCGGTGCCGGCGGCGGGAGCCTGGCACGCGTCGACAACCTGGGCCTGCTGCGTGTGGGGCCCGTCTCGGCGGGCGCCGACCCCGGGCCGGCCTCCTACGGGCGCGGCGGCAGCGAGCCGGCGGTGACCGATGCCGACCTGCTCGTGGGCTACCTCAGCGCCGAGGCGTTCCTGGGCGGCGAGATGCCGCTGGAGGTCACTTCCGCCCGGGCGGCCGCCGAACCGCTGGCCGAGCGCCTCGACCTCACTCTGGAGAGCCTCGCCTCGGGCATCGTCGAAGTCGTCGACCAGAACATGGCCGCCTCGGCGCGCATGCACGCCGTGGAGCGGGGGGTGGATCTGCGCGGCGTGACGCTGCTCGCCTTCGGCGGGGCCGGCCCGGTGCACGCCTGCCGCGTGGCCGAACTGGTGGAGTCCTCACGGGTGCTGTTCCCGGTGCACGCCAGCGTGCTCTCGGCGTTCGGGACTCTGGTCACGCCCGTGCGTATCGACCTGGCACGCAGCCTGCTGCGGCCGCTGACCGACTTGCGCAGCGACGACACCGCCGAACTCCTGGAGTCCATGCGCACGGAGGGGCGGCGCGTGCTGGCCGGCGCGGGAGTCCCCGCCGACCAGGTGCGCTTCCGCTACGGCATCGACGTCCGCTATCGCGGCCAGGGCAACGAGATCACCGTCTGGCTGGGCGAGGGTTCGGACTGGCCCACCGACGACGCCCAGACGCTCGCCGCCTTCGAGGCCGAGTACAAGCGGGTCTACGGGCTCACCATCGATGACGTGCCCGCCGAGGTGGTGACCTGGCGGCTGTCGGCCTGGGCGCCGGTGACGGGCGTGGAGCCCGATCTGGCGGCTCCCGCGGGCGGCGAGGCCACCCCGATCGAGCGCCGCGCGGTGCGCTTCGGCCGGGACCGCGAACCCGATGACGTGGCGGTCTACGAGCGGGCCCGACTCCCGGCGGGGACGCGCCTCGAAGGTCCGGTCATCGTCTCCGAGGCGGAGACGACTGTCGTGATCCGCCCCGGCTGGACCGTCGAGGTCAATGCCGACGGCAGCATGCTGGCCCAACGGGAGGAGGCGGCATGAGTTCTGTGACCGGCGGTCCCCGAGACACGATGTCGCCCTCGGACTCACCGGAACGGCGCTTCGACGGCGTCGACCTGCAGGTTCTGTGGCAGAGCATCATCTCGACGGTCAACGAGCAGGCCACCGCCCTGCAGCGCTCCGCCTTCAGCCCCATCGTGCGGGAGGCCGGGGATCTGGCCAAC
The DNA here is from genome assembly GCA_964618115.1 of uncultured Acidimicrobiales bacterium. Classification (GTDB taxonomy): domain Bacteria; phylum Actinomycetota; class Acidimicrobiia; order Acidimicrobiales; family CATQHL01; genus VXNF01. Next base: position 5,011 of record CAZTZI010000086.1, on the reverse strand, counting down.
GGATTGTTCGATCCGAGTGGGCGCATGGTCGCCCAGGCCGTGACCGGCACGCCGGGGCACATCAACTCCCTGGCCATGGGTGTCATGGCCGTCCTGGCCGAGCATCCGGCCGAGACACTCTCGCCGGGTGACGTGCTCATCACCAACGACCCCTACAAGACCTGCGGCCAGCTGCTCGACGTGACGGTCATGACGCCGGTGTTCCGCGGCGGGCGGCTCATCGCCTTCTTCTGCTCCACGATCCACCACTCCGACGTGGGCGGCTACGGCATCGGCGCCGGCGGGCGCGACGTGTTCGAGGAGGGCCTCTGGATCCCCATCTGCAAGCTCATGGTGGCAGGCGAGCGCAACAGCGACGTCTGGAACTTCATCCTCTCGAACGTGCGCACGCCGGATCACGTGGCCGGCGACCTGCACGCCCAGATGGCCTCGGCCGCGGTGGGAGCGGAGCGCCTGCAGGCTCTCTGCGATGCCTGGGGGCTCGATGACATCGACGACCTGGCCGACGAGATCATCGAGCGCTCCGAGGAGGCCACCCGGGAGAGCATCCGTGCCCTGCCGGCGGGCACGCACGAGGCGGAAGCCCTGCTGGACCTGGCCGACGGCTCGATGGTGACCATCCAGTGCGAGGTCACGGTCGACCCGGAGCTCGGTGAGATCCTGGTGTCCTACGAGGGCTCGTCTGCGGCCAGCCGCTGGGGGATCAACGTCGTGCGCAACTACACGCACGCCTACACCACCTTCACCGTCCGCTCGATGCTGAATCCCGAGATCCCCAACAACCACGGCAGCCTGGCGCCTATCCGTCTGGCGGCGCCGGAAGGGTCGATCGTGAACGCCGTGTCGCCGCAGCCCTGCACGGCACGTCACGTGGTCGGCATGTTCCTGCCCAACGCCCTGCTGAAGGCGCTGGCACCCCTCAAGCCGTCCCAAGCCATGGCCGAGGGTTCCGGCGCCGTGTGGACCATGCAGGTCAGCGGTTCCCATCCCGACGGCAGCCCCTTCATCACGGCCATGTTCACCTACGCCGGCGGCGTGGGCGGGCGCGCCACCAAGCCCGGGTTGTCGGCCTGCTCGTACCCCACGGGCGTGGCCGCCGTGCCGGTGGAGGTCGTGGAGGCGTCGGCTCCGATCCGCTTCCTGCGCAAGGAGTTGCGGGTCGGCTCCGGTGGTGCCGGTCGGCAGCCGGGCGGCGACGGCCAGACCATCGAGTTCCTGGTGGACACCGAGCGGGAATGGCAACTCAACGCCGTCACCAGCCGGCTCACCGCAGCTCCCCAGGGTCTGGACGGCGGAGAGCCGGGCGCAGCGGGCAGCTTCTGCGTGAACGGCGAGCCGGTCACCACCCAGGCCCGCCTGAGCCTCGGACCCACCGACGTGGTCCGCCTCGACCTCCCCGGCGGAGGAGGCTACGGCCCACCCACCGCCCGGTGAGGTCCCCGGCGCGGGCTCGTCGTGCCATTGCGGTTCAGCGTCGGGGCGGCTACACTTTCCGCAGTCGGGCGAACCGACCAAACAGCCGGTTGCCCGGGGGGACGAGCGAGAGGACCGGTGTGCGATGAGACATACGCGCGGGGGGGGGGTCGATGCCCCGGCTGCGTAGGAAGATTTGGGTCGGGCTGGTCTTGGCGGTGCTGTCGACGGTCCTGACGACGCAGGCTTCGCAGGCCACCGTGCCCGACCTGTCCCTCGTCACGGCCGCGTGCACCGGTCAGCCGGACCACTACTTCCGGGGTGTCGCGAACACGACGGCGATCGACTCTCGGAACTCCTGCGTGATCCACTTCCGGGTTCTCAAACCGACCAGCGGCGACAGGACGCTGACCTTCACGTTCGCTGCGGGCGGCGCCTACCTGCCCGCACAGATCCTGGAGTCCGACATCTCGAACAAGGGGACCGCGCCGAACCCCGGCTTCGCCGACCTGGCCCGGATGACGGGGTCGAGGACGTACTTCCGCGGCACTCGCTCGCAGGAGACACACCGATGGAACTATTCGGGGTCGGTGTCGGTGGCGGGCAGTGTCGCCACCGTGACCGTCCCCAGGAATCTGCCCCCGAATCTCGACGCCTACAGAGACATACCCGGCGGTCTCGACGGCAACGGTCAAATCCCCGCCGAATATCGGGCGAACGACCCCTCCCATCTGGAGATCGACTTCTATGTGGCCCTCAAGGACAGCAACTCGATGTACGGCTCCCAGCTGGGCACGTTCCCCAACAAGTCCGGCAACAGGTCCGCCGGCGACACCACCGGCGTCTACTACCGTGCGCCGATCCGGGTGACTGTGACGGAGGGGAGCAACTCTCAGACCTTCACACTCTTCCAATGGAAGGACCCGCACAACAGCGCCTGCTCGGTCAACTCTGCCGCGGTCGCGCTCTGCGCGGGACAGACCGACTACGGCGAGCGGGTGGCTTCGGTCCCGGGCCTGATCCTGCACGCGGAAAAGTGCCCGACGAACGCCCCCCACCGGTGGCGGCGGGCGGGGGAGATTCTCCGTGTGCGTAGCGACGGCGGCGACGAGGGTATGCATCGGGCCCTGCTGTGGCACCTGGAACGCACGGGCGAGATCGGCAGGCGGTACGCCGCCACCAGGTCCGCCTATCATCCGCATTGGCTCATCTACCCCGACGCGTATCCGCACGAGGGCAGTCAGCAGTTCTTCTTCTGGGAGGTGCCCTCCGTCGGGTGCGCCAAGCTGACCTTCGAGAGCCTTTGGGACACCGCCCACATACTTGCCGGCAGGGTGCGCTTTTCGGGGTTCGGCCGGTGGGAGTACGTGAACGAGGGCGAGCGGAAATTCGACAACAACTTCAGGGTGAGCCTGGGCAGGGGGCAGACCCACACCGTACACATCGAATCCCTCAGGTCAGCCGCTCGGCTCACCTTCACCGTGGGTAGCGGGCAGTACACCAGCGACCCGATCACGTTCCACAGGACCGCCAGCGACACCATTATGAGCGCCCTCTCTGATGACCCCCCGGGTGATCCCGAAGAAGGTGGCAGCCTCGGTGATCCCGAAGAAGGCGGCAGCCTCGGTGATCCCGAAGAAGGTGGCACCAAGGTCACGATCACAGAGTTGAACCCGGAGCTCGAGCCGACCACGACCACGACGACCACCACGACCACCACAACTACGCCCACAACGACCACAACGACCACCGTCCCGCCGACGCCGACCTGCACCACCGGATTCCCGTCCCTGCTGAGCGACGTGGCAGCCAAGGTGGTGCGACACTCCCCGACGGGCACAAACCGGACGGACCTGCACGAGATGTTCTCCAGGGTGCTGCTCACACTGGGCGGCGACGACGTCTACACCGTGGCCATGATCAAGGCGCGCCCCGACAAGCAGGGGGCGAACTGGCAGGGCGCCGGCCCCAACGCTCTCTGGCAGAGGGTGTACCGCGAGCTCGACCGGCTGGAGGCCTGCCGCGACGGCTGACGTCCAACCCCGGCGCCTGCGGCGGTGACCGGGGCGGTCGTCGGTGAGTGGTCCGGTGCCGGGACCGAGCCGGCAGTGCGGTTGCGTTCGGTCGGATCTCGCGAGTTCGACGTCCGTTAGCCTCCGCAGGCATGTCGACGACACCCGGTGAGGCGGCCGGGCGGACCGCCGGAGCGGCGCGGCCGGGTACCTGGCCCGATGCGGTGACTTTCGCCGAGGTCTGGGCTCGGAGCGTCGCGCGGGATCCGGGCGCGCTGTTCCTGCGCTACGCGGCGCCTGACGGCACCGTCGGCGAGTGGAGCTACGGGGCCTTCGATCGCCAGGTCGACGGTGTGGCGGCTCGGCTTCACGCCGCCGGCGTGCGGCGCGGGAGGGCCGCGCACATGGCGCTGGCCAACGGGCCGGCCTTCGTCGCCGTCTGGCTGGCAGCGGTGCGGCTGGGCGCCGTCATGGTGCCCTCCGACCCGTTCGGCCGGGCCCCCGAACTGGCAGGGCACATCTCCCGGACGAACCCGGCGGTGGGGCTCTGCGCCGCCGACCGGGCCGAGGAGTACCGCCGGGCCGCCGCCGAGGCCGCGGAATTGGAACCAGGGCTCGACATGGGGCTCATCGCGGTCGACGAACATGCCCCGCACCTCGACAGCCTGATCGGCGAGGTGGGACGCAGCGCTGCGGTGCTCGACCGTCCCGAAGTCGGGATCCGCGACGCCGCCGCGGTCATGTTCACCTCCGGTACCACCGGCCGGCCCAAGGGCGCCGAGATCACGCAGGCCAACTACGCCTTCTGTGGGAAGGTCATGGCCGACCGGGCCGGTTTCGGCCCCGGGCACCGGCTGCTGGTGGTGCTGCCGCTGTTCCACGGCAACGCCCAGTACTACTCCTTCGCCGCCGCCATCTGGTCGGGGGCCGCCGTCGTGCTGCAGCCGGCGTTCTCGGCCAGCCGCTTCTGCGCCCAGGCCGCCGCCGGGGACGCCACGGCGGCCAGCCTCTTCGCCGCGCCGATGCGCATGATCCTCGCCCGCGGCGCCGCCGGCCCGAACCTCAATCTGGATCACTGCTGGTACGCCCAGAACGTGAGCGACGACCAGTACGCGCAGCTCTCCGAACTGTTCGGCTGCCTGCCGCGCCAGCTCTGGGGCATGACCGAGACCCTGCCGGCCGCGCTGACCAACCCCCGCACCGGTCCCGTGCCCTCCTCGATGGGGCAGCAGACGCCGGGCTGCCTGGTCGACGTCCACGACGCTGCCGGCGGGCCGGTTCCCGACGGCGAGGTGGGCGAACTCGTGGTGGGCGGCGAGCGCGGCGTCACCCTGTTCTCGGGGTACCTGGACGATCCGGCGACCACCGAGGCGTCTTTCCGGGACGGCTGGCTGCTGACCGGCGACCGGGCCCGCCGCGACGCCGCGGGGCACTACTACTTCGACGGCCGCCGCAGCGAGGTGCTGAAGGTGTCCGGTGAGAACGTCTCGGTGGTGGCTGTGGAGGCTGTGCTGGCCGCCCATCCCGCCGTTCTGGAGGCCGCCGTGGTGGGCCGGCCCGATCCGATCCGCGACGAGGTGCCGGTG
>CAZTZI010000085.1:0-4590 GCA_964618115.1 uncultured Acidimicrobiales bacterium | reverse complement strand
AGCCTGAGGTTCAAGCACGACAAACCGTCCGGCATCATCGACGATCCCAACGGCTGGCACGTCTGGGCCGACGAGCCGTTCAACCTGGTCCGCCACCTGCGGCGCCTGATCACCGTCGCGGTCGAGACCACGAACATCGTGAGATCTCTGCCCCCGGCGCTCGCGCCGCCCGATGCCCACCGGACTGGTTGAGCGGTTGAGAAGATCCGCTCGGGTGCCCGCAAACTCCCTGGCCTGAGACTTCAGGTCAGGCTGGCGACGGCTCAAAGGACGACACGACGAACCAGGCCCGCCGGGCGATCTCGCTGGAGAAGCTCCCCGCCTCAGCCTGTTGCTGGAGTTCCTCCCAGGTGCAGCCTGCCCGGGAGGCGGCGGGCGGCCCGGCTCCGTTTGGCTGGTCGCCGGGCCGTTGGGGCCGGCGCTGCTCGACTGCGCCGGCGGAGACGGGTTACGGAGTGCGGTCGAGGGTCTGGAGCATCTCGGCCAAGGCACTGAGCGGCACCACGTCGCCGACGGTGCGGTGTTGCGGCTCTTCGCCACCGTAGACGATGGCCTTCGCGGTGATCTGTTGGAGGCTTGCGGCGACCCGGTTAATCGGGCCGAACCAGTCCGACGCGATCGTCGCCCCTGACTTGATCTCGATGGCCGCCATCTCCTCGCCGCGCCTGTAGAGGAGGTCGCACTCGAGCCCCGAGCTGTCCCGGTAGAACGAGAGGTTGGACCGGCGACCCTGGTTGAAGCGGTGTTTGAGCACCTCTGAGACGACGAGATTCTCGAACAGCGCGCCGCGCAGGGAACTGGTGACGAGTTGGCGGGGACTGTCGATGCCGTTGAGGTAACTCGCCAGGCCGACATCGTGGAAGTACAGCTTCGGCGACTTGACGAGGCGCTTGCGGATGTTGGCGTGGAAGGGAGGCAGCCGGAACACGATGTCGCTGCGCACAAGCACGCTGAGCCATTCGTCGGCGGTTGTGTGGGAGACGCCGGCGTCGGAACCGAGGGCCGAGAGGTTCACGAGTTGGCCGATCCGCCCGGCGCAGAGGCCGACGAACCTCTGGAAGCCGTCGAGATTGCGGATCTGGCCGATCCGCCGGGCGTCGCGTTCGACGTACGTCTCGAAGTAGTTGGCGAGCGCCTCGGTCGGGTCGAGGCGTTGGTCGTGGATGCGAGGGTAGGACCCCGAGTAGAGAATGTCCTCGAGACGCCCGCCGGCGCCCGTTGCGGTGCGCTCGGCGAGCGTGAACGGCAGCAGGCGCAGGATCGCCGTGCGGCCCGCCAGCGACTGGCTCACGCTGTCGAGGAGTCCGAACTGCTCGCTGCCGGTCAACACGAACAAGCCGTTTCGCCTCTTGTTGTCGCTGAGCACCTTCAGGTACGAGAGCAGCTCCGGGACGCGGTGCACCTCATCGAGGACCGCACCGTCGGGGAACTGCGCAAGGAACCCTTCAGGGTCGCTGGTCGCGAATTCCCGGGTCCGAGGATGATCGAGGTCGGCGTGCCCCAGGTCACCGAACGCGGCGCGGCAAAGAGTCGTCTTGCCGGCTTGCCGCGGGCCGGTGACGGTCACGAACGGGTACTGCGTGAAGAGCCGCAGCAGATGCGGAGTGATCTCTCGTTCGATCACTCGCACAGTCTAGGCCATGCTGATTGCAGCCAATACACACAATCCGCACACCTGCGTGTGTGTGGCGGCGTGAGTCAGGCGTCGTCGGGTGCCGCCGCTATATCTGTTCGGCTCGGGAGGCGGCGGCCGGCGATGCGCAGGTCGCCGCGGCGGCGGGTCATGCCGCCGGCGTCCAGAGCCGCCAGCAGCGGTAGGGCGTACTTCCGGGTCGTCCCGACGGCGTCGCGGAACTCGGCCACGGTGAAACCCTCGGGGCACGCCTCCAGCAGGCCGGCCACCACCTCGGCGGCGCGGTCCACGGCGGCGGTGGGGAAGATCACGCTGTCCTGGGATACCACCAGGCCCCGCCGCAGCATCTCCCGCAGTTCCTCCGGGGCCACTGCGGGGACACCCGGCGCGGCTGGTTCGGGGGGCGAGAAGGGCTGCTGAGTCAGCGCGGCCAGGAACGGGTGCTCGGCCAGCGTGTCGATCCGACGGGCAGGGTGCGCCCGTCCGGCCTCGACGACGACGCCGTCGAGGTTCTCGGCCACGGCGCGCTCCTGCTCGCTGAGGCCGGCCAGGTCGAACCCCAGGTCAGCCGCGTCGGCGATCCGGGCGCGGAGGTCGTCCTGGGCCGCTCGGAGCGCCTTGGGGTCCACCACCCATCCGGACAGGTTCGGCTGTCTGCGCTCGCCCGTGAGACGCCAGAGGTCATCGGGTTGTACCCAGCCGCGTTCGGCGATGACCCTGTCCACCGAGCGGTCGGGTCGGGCCACCGCCGCCGGCAGGCGCGGGTCGACGTCCAGGATCTCCCCACCCCCGACCGTCTCGGCACGCCCGCTCTCGCGCAGCACGAAACGGTCACCGGGCTTCAGGGGCAGCCTCCGCGGGAGGTGCAGGCGGACGACACCCTGCTGGCCCGGTCTCAGCGACTCGGTGCCGAGGATGCGCATGCTCACGCTGAACTCGCCCGCGCCGATGTAGGCCACGTACGCCCCCCGGCGGGAGACCTCGTGATCGAGTGATTCGAGCACGCTGAGGGAGGCATCGACCGTCGCCGTCAACTGCCACTGGTCCGGGCGCACCACGACGTGCCCCCTCCCAACCTCGCCGTGGTTGATGCCGGCCAGATTGAGCGCCGTGCGGTGACCGGGGCCGACGCTGTGCTGGGTGGCGTAGAGGCTCTGGATTGCCCGCACCCGGACCCTGCGCCGCCCGGGCCGGACGACCAGCTCGTCGCCGACGGCCAGCTGCCCTCCCGTGAGCGTGCCGGTGACCACCGTGCCGGCGCCCGCCGCCACGAACGAGCGATCCACCCACAGGCGCGGACGAGCCTTGTCGGTGGCCGTCGGCGTACGGGCGAGCAGCCGATCCAGTGCCGCGGTGAACTCGGTCATGCCCGTCCCGGAGAGGCTGTCGGTGGCCACGATCTCGGCACCCTCCAAGAAAGTGCCCGCCAGGTGGTCGGAGACGTCGAGGTGGGCGATCTCGACGGTTTCCTCGTCGACGAGGTCCACCTTGGTGAGCACCACGACACCGCTGCCGATGCCCAGCAACTCCAGGATCCGGAGATGCTCCTCGGACTGCGGCTTCCAGCCCTCGGTGGCGGCCACCACGAAGATGCAGGCGTCGGTGGCGCCGACACCGGCCAGCATGTTCCTGATGAACCTGATGTGGCCGGGAACGTCGATGATGGCGCAGCGTCTCCCGCTCGGCAGCGAGGCCGAGGCGAATCCCAGATCGATGGTCAGGCCGCGGCGGCGTTCCTCCTCGAAGCGGTCGGGGTCGGTGCCGGTGAGGGCCTTCACCAGCGTCGACTTGCCGTGGTCGACGTGACCGGCGGTGGCGACGACGTGCACGGAACGCTCGTCGGCGGGCGCCGCGGCCTAACCGTCGCGGGAGTCGGCGCAGGCCCGGCGGGCGGCGGTGGCCAAGGCCACGTCGTCGGCCGGGTCGACGGTGCGCAGATCCAGATACGTGCGCTGGGCGGTGACCCGGCCGATGACCGGCACCTCGGCGCCCCGCAGGGCCGCCGCCCGGTCACCCTCCAGCACGATTCCTGCTGAGGGGATCTCGACACCCGGGAGGGTGCCGCCGCCGGTCGTGGCGGACATCGAACTCACCGCGCCGACGCCGAGTGCCTCGGCGCGGTCGCGCAACTCGGCGACCGGGCGAGCGGCCATGCGCCAGAACGGGATCTCGTCGCCACGCCGGTGCAGGTACGCGAGCGCCACCGACTGCAGCGCCGCCAGGACCGTCCCCCCCGCCCGGAAGGCCCGGGCCAGGGGATGGCGGGCGCAGCGACGCACCAATTCGGCGCTCCCTGCGATGATCCCCGCCTGCGGTCCGCCCAGCAGTTTGTCCCCGGAGAACGTCACGAGGTCGGCGCCGGCAGCGAGCGTCTGCCGGGCGGCCGGCTCGCCCCGCAACCACGCCGGGGGTCCGCCTGCCAGCCACTGGCAGGCCTCGTCGAGGAGTCCCGAGCCGATGTCGGCGACCAGCGGCACGCCGACGGTGGCGAGATCTCCGACGCTCGGCGCCTCGGTGAACCCCACGATGCGGTAGTTGGACTGGTGCACGCGCAGGCACAGCGCCACGTCGCCCGCCTCGACGGCGCGCTCGTAGTCCTCGTGCCGGGTGCGGTTCGTGGTGCCGACCTCCACCAGGCGAGCCCCGGACTGCGCCACGATCTCCGGAACGCGGAACCCTCCGCCGATCTCCACCAACTCGCCTCGACTGACCGCTACCCCGCGCCCCGCCGCGAGCGCGCCGAGCACCAGTGTCACCGCCGCGGCGCAGTTGTTGACCACGAGGGCGGCCTCGGCACCGCACAGCCGCGCCAGCAAGTTCCCGGCGTGGGCGTGGCGATCCCCCCGGGCTCCCCGCTCGGTGTCGAACTCCAGGTTGCTGTAGCGCAGCGGCTCGCCGCCGTCGCGCCCGGTGGCCCCCAGCGGCGCCCGGCCCAGGTTGGTGTGCAGCAGCACGCC
>CAZTZI010000084.1:0-4603 GCA_964618115.1 uncultured Acidimicrobiales bacterium | reverse complement strand
CTGACCCGGGCGCTCACCGGGGCGGTTAGCATCGCCGCATGCAGTACCCGCCTGAGTCGCTGGCCGGGGTCTTCCCGGTCTTTCAGACGCCGTTCGACGACAACGACGACATCGACGCCGCCGCCCTGGCCGCCGAGATCGAGTGGGTCTACGCCTGCGAGGTCGACGGGATCGTGCTGGCGATGGTGTCGGAGGTGCTGCGACTGAGCACCGAAGAGCGCCGGCACCTGGCCGAACTCTCGTGCGATCTGGGACTCCCGCACGGCCCGGTCATCGTTTCGGTCGGGGCCGAGAGCACGAAGGTTGCAGTCGACCTCGCCCGGCACGCCGAGAGCGTCGGTGCCACCGCCGTCATGGCCATCCCGCCCATCTCGGTGGGGGTGTCGGACAGCGGGCTGTCCGCCTATTACGAGGCACTGCTGGCGGCCATCGACGTCCCGGTGGTCGTCCAGGACGCCAGCGGCTACGTGGGCCGGCCGATGTCGATCGAGATGCAGGCCGACCTGCTGGGGACCTACGGCGAGCGCGTGCTGTTCAAACCCGAGGCGGTGCCGATCGGTCCGCGCCTCAGCGAACTGCGTGACGCCACGGGCGGCCGGGCGCGCGTCTTCGAAGGCTCCGGGGGCATTGCCCTGGTGGACAGCCACCGGCGCGGCATCGTGGGCACCATGCCGGCGGCCGACACCCCGTGGGCGCTGGTCGCCCTGTGGCGGGCGCTGGAGGCGGGCGACGAGGCGCGCATCGAGGCCATTGCCGACCCGCTGGCCCGCCTGGTGTCGCTCATGGACAGCCTCGACGCCTTCGTGGCCATCGAGAAGCATCTCCTCGTCGAGCAGGGGATCTTCACCAGCGCCCGCCGCCGGGGGCCGTCGGACTACGACCCCGACCCCGAGACGCTGGCGGAGGTGGACCGGCTCGTCGGGCGCCTGCGCGAGGCGGTCGACGGCTAGTCGCATCGGCGACGGGTCGCCGGGGCAGCCGTCATGGCGTCGAGGACGTTCGCCTCGCAACTGTGCGCGCCGGAGGGCCCGACCGCCGGTCCCGACGGCTGGATCCTCAACGTCTGCTCGTTCACGCGGGACGCGGCTTGGCCGACCCGCGGCGGTGACATCTGTGCCACCAACCTGAGCGCGCCCGGCCGGACACGGCGGCTGCTCAACACCAGCGCCGATGGTGTGGTGGGACTGCCGGCCGCACTCGCGTTCGGCCCCGACGGCGCCCTGTATGTCACCGATGAAGGCCACCGGGCGATCCTGCGGGTCGGCCCCGACGGCACGCGCAGCCGCTGGGTCGACTCGTTCGAGGGCGAGCCGCTGAACGGCCCCAACGATCTCTGCTTCGATGCCGACGGCGGCTGCTTCTTCACCGATCCGTGGGGGAGTTCGCTGGAGAACCCGATCGGTGGCGTGTACGGGTACGACGCCGCCGCCGGGAAACTGCACCGGATCGATGGCGGCATGGCGTTCCCGAACGGCATCGCTCTGCGCGGCGGGCGTCTCTACGTGGCCGAGACCCTGCGCAGTTGCGTGTGGGTCTACGACGTCGTCGGGACGGGCGCGGCGGCGGGCCGCGGGCTCTTCTGCCGGCAACCGCCTGTTCCCGACGCCGCGGTCTCGGGTCCCGACGGGATGGCGTTCGACAGCGAGGGGAACCTGCTCGTCACCCACTTCGGATCGGGTCACGTCTACGTCTACGACGCCGGCGGCACAGAGGTGGGCCGAATTCCGTGCGGCGGCGCGTCGCCCACGAACGTCTGCTTCGGCGGTCCCGACCACACCGTGCTGTTCATCACCGTGGACGACACCGGGGAGATGCTGGCTGTGGATTGGGGTGTTCGCGGCCAGGTACTGAACTTCTGTCCGACAGTGGTTTCCGGTTCGCACCCGTTCGCTGCCATGATGGCGGTCACCGAACCGCTGGGCTGACCAAGGACCGGGAGATGATCCGACCGATGAACCGCGGCACCGACGGCGGGACACCATGACCTCGACCCGCATCGGGATAGACACCGGTGGCACGTTCACCGATCTGATCGCCTTCGACGCCTCTGACGGCACCGTCAGCTCCCTCAAGGTGGCGTCGACACCGGCGGCGCCGCTGCGGGCCTTCCTGGGTGCCATCGGGGCATCCGGCACCGATCCCGACGACATCGCCTTCCTGGTGCACGGCACCACCGTGGCCACCAACACGATGATCCAGCGGGCCGGTGCCCGCGTGGGGTTCATCTGCACGGCCGGTCACGAGGACATCCCCTACATCCAGCGTGTCAACAGGCAGTTCCTCTACGACCTGACCTGGAACAAGCCGCGCCCGCTGCTCGTGAGCCGGCGGGACTGCTTCGGCGTCGCCGAGCGCATCACCGCCGACGGCGAGGTCCTGACACCTCTGGTGGCTGAGGCGGTCGACGACCTCTGCGAGCGGCTCGCCGCCAACGGCGAACTCGAGGCGCTGGCCGTGTGCCTGCTGTTCTCGTACCTCAGGACCGACCACGAGCAGGCGCTGGCCGCCGCCCTCCGGGAGCGGTTCCCGGACCTGCCCCTGTCGGTGAGCCACGAGGTCGCGCCCATCTGGCGGGAGTACGAGCGATCCAGCACCGTCATTGCCGATGCCTACGTCAAGCCGCTGATGCAGGGCTACGTCGCCGGCCTCGCCGACGGCTTGGCGGCCGCCGACATCGACGTCAACTGGGCGATGATGAAGTCCAACGGCGGGCTCATGAAGGCCGAGGCCGCCGCCGACCACCCCATCCACCTGGCCATGTCCGGACCGGCGGGGGGCGCCGTGGCCAGCCGCCATGTGGCTGGCCTGCTCGGGCTCGAGAACATGGTCACCATCGACGTCGGCGGCACGAGCGCCGACGTGGCGCTCATCCTGGACGGCGACGTGGGCTACACCACCTCCTACGAGGTGGAGTGGGGCATTCCCGCGGCGATCCCGCTCATGGACATCCACACCGTGGGCGCCGGGGGCGGGTCGATCGCCTGGGTCAACGCGGGTGGTTTCCTGCAGGTGGGCCCGCACAGCGCCGGAGCCGATCCCGGGCCCATCTGCTACGGGGCCGGTGGCACCGAGGTCACCCTCACCGACGCCAACCTGGTGCTGGGCCATCTCGATCCCGAGTACTTCTGCGGCGGGGCGATGCGCCTCGACGAGGACCTCGCCCGCCGCGCAACGGCGGAGATGGCGGCGGGGTTGGACATGTCGTCGCTGGAGTTGGCGCACGCCGTCGTGGAGATCGCGGACGAGAACATGGCCAACGCCATCCGCATGGTGAGCATCGACCGTGGCCACGACCCGCGCCATTTCGCCTTGCTGGCCTTCGGCGGGGCCGGTCCGCTGCACGGCGCCGCGGTGGCGCGCAAGCTGCACATCCCCACGCTGGTGGTTCCCCCCTTCCCGGGGAGCTTCTCGGCGCTCGGGCTGCTGCTGGGCGACCTGCGAGTCGACAAGCTCTGGACCCAGTCGTTCCGCTCGGACCGCGTCGGCCCCGCCGAGGTGGCCGAGCGCTTCGCCACCATCGCCCGGGCGGCCACCGAGGAACTGCGCGCCCAGGGCTTCGAGGGCGACTGCGAGCTGCGCTACGCCATCAACATGCGCTACCTGGGCCAGAACTACGAGACGGAAGTGGAGGTGCCGCCGATCGACGCGCTCGATGCCACCGGCGCCGCGGCGCAGCTGGAGCTGGCCTATCAGGCGTTCCACGACCGCCATCGGGCCATGTATGAGTACGTGATCGCCGACGCCGTCATCGAGATGGTCAGCTTCCGGGTCTCGGCCATCGGCGCCATCCCCCATCCGCACCTGGCCCGCGTGCAGCAGGAGACGGGCCATCCCGAGACCGCCCGGAAGGTGCACTTCGGCGGCGAGGGGCTGGTGGACTGCCGCGTGCTGCACCGCCGGGCGATGCCGATCGACGCTGTGCTGGAAGGTCCCCTGATCGTCTCCGAGGAGGGATCCACGACGCTCGTGGAACCGGGGATGCAACTGCGCCGCACGCCGGAGGACGTCCTGATCGTGGAGGTCGGCACGTGACCGCGCTGCTCACACCCCCGGAGAGTCCGTCGGCCGCCGCCGACCTCACCGTGGACCAGGTCACGCTCACGGTCATCGACAACTACCTGGCGACGACCTGCCGCGAGATGGGCGTCGCCATGATGCGGACCGCCTACTCGCCGATGTTCAACGAGGCGCTGGACTTCTCCTGCGTGCTGTTCGACGCCAAGGGGCGGATGATCGCCCAGGCGGAGTTCTGCCCCTCCCAGATCGGGACCATCAAGTTCACCATCGAGTGGATGCTCGACGAACTGGGCCCCGACGTGTACCGCCCGGGCGACGTGATCGTCATGAACGACCCGTACCGGGGCAGCGGCCACATCCCCGAGCACACGCTGCTGAAGGCGGTGTTCCACGGTGACGAGATCATCGGTTTCGTGGCGAACTGCGCGCACTTGGCCGAGCCGGGGGCCAAGGCGCCCGGCGGGCTGGCGGGCGACGCCACCGACATCTTCCAGGAGGGGCTGCGCCTGCCGCCGCTGTGGCTGCAACGCGAGGGCGTCCCCCAGGAGGACATCTGGAAGCTGATCTTCGCCAACCACCGCACGCC
>CAZTZI010000083.1:0-25920 GCA_964618115.1 uncultured Acidimicrobiales bacterium | reverse complement strand
CCGCAACACGGCGCCTCGTCGGGCGAGCCGCCGCCCTGGCCGCCGATCCGGCCGGTGGCGGCCCGCGGACCGCAGCGCGACCGGCGCAAGCCGTTGCGCCCCCGCCAGATCATCCTGGCTGTGCTGGTGGCCCTCGGCGTGGGCGCGCTGTTGAGTTCCGGCGCCCTCGTGGGGCTCGCCGAGCGCCAACCCCTGAGCACCCAGCGTGACGTCGCCCTGGGCGCCGCCAAGGTCGCCGACCGCGTCGCACATCTCCTTTCGTTCAACCGTCCTGCCTCCGAACTCGCCGCCGCGCTGGACGGAACCGAGGAGGTCTACGACGTCGAGGCGCTGATCGCCCGCGCCCGGGCTGCCGCGCCCGCGGTGCCCGAGCCTCCACCGGAGCCCGAGGTCGACGAGACGGAACAGCCGACCGTCCCCACCGACGCCGATGAGGATCCAGCGGACGCCCCGGTCGGATCCGACGAGCGCGACCCGGACACGGGCCCACCGGAGGACGGGATCATCACACCGGTCGACGGGATCGACTGCGTCCCCGAGGAGGACGCCGAGTCACGCACCACCACCGGCGACGGCAGTGCGGGCTCGGTGCCCGGGGACCGGCCCGGCGACAGCGGCTCGACCGGCGGTGCGACGGTGCCGGCGATCACCGATGATCCCGGCGAAGGAACCGACCCCGGCCCCGGTGAGGGAACCGATCCGGGCGCCGGCGACGAAGCGGGCCCCGGCGAGGGAACCGATCCCGGCGGAGCCGCCGATGGCTCGGAGACCCCCGGTGCGGACGATGCGCCGCCGGACGCCGCCGAGGATCCGTCCCCGACCGGGACCTCCGTCGACGACGGCTCCGCGAGGCTCGGAGACCCGACCGAACGCGCCGGCGAACCCGACGACGGCGAGCCGACCGCCGGCGAGCCGGAAGAGGACGAGCCGGAAGGCGACGCCGGCGATACCACCGGCGAGAGCGGCATCGAGCCCGCCGATCCCACGGAATGCCCGCCGGGTTACGTGCCGGCCGGCCTCGCCGGAGCGCCGTCGGATCCGGCCGGCGCCGAGGAGCTCGACCCCGCCGCGGAGACCACGGCCCAGGTCGACGACGATGAGCCGCCCCTCTTCGACGCGCCGCGCGTCCCCGACGAGGATCGCCCCCTGGCAATGTACGTCGGCGGCGACTCCATCAGCCGCGACCTGGGTGAGGGCCTGGCGCGGGTCACCCCTGCCAGCCTCGTTCGGATCGATCTCGACCCGCGCCCGGCGACCGGACTGTCACGTCCGGACTTCTTCGACTGGTCGCAGCACCTCGCCGGCGTGTTGACCGAGAGCGTTCCCGACGTGATCGTGGTCCTGTTCGGCGCCAACGACTTCCAGGACGTGGCGCACGAGGGCGAGATCCTGGACCGTTTCGGCGACGAGTGGCTCGAGTTGTACCGCCGGCGCGTCGACCGGACCATGACGCTGCTGAGCCAGCCGGACACCCAGACGGTATGGGTGGGCCAGCCCCCGGTCCGCGAGTCGCGGCTGTCGGGCGGTCTGGCCCGCATGAACACCGTCTACGAGGAACTGGCCGCCGAGCATCCCCAGGTCACCTACATGGACACCTGGGCACTCTTCAGCGACGACGAGGGCGGCTACACCGACGAGATCGACGGCGTCCGGCTGCGCCGCGAGGACGGCGTCCACCTCACCATCGCCGGCGGGAATCACCTCGCCGAAGCGGTCTGGGGTGTGATCGGCCCCGCCTGGGGACTGGGCGGCTGACCGGCGCCGGTTCGGCGATCCCGCGGGGGCCGTCAGCTAGGGTTCGCCCATGACCGACATCCTCGTGTACCACAACCCCGGTTGAGGCAGTTCCCGCACCACTCTCGACTTGCTGCGGGAGCGAGGCGTCGAGTTCGACGTCGTCCAGTACCTCAAGAATCCCCTCGACCGCACCGGCCTCGAGGCCCTTCTGGCGATCCTGGAGAACGATGCGTCCGACCTGGTACGGCGCGACAAGTACTTCAGCGATCTCGGGCTGACCGACGAGGACACCGCCAGCCCAGCCCAGGTCGTCGACCTCCTGGTGGCGCACCCGCGACTCATGCAGCGCCCCGTGGTGGTGCGCGGCGAGCGGGCGGTGATCAGTCGCCCGCCGAAGACCGTCCTCTCCCTGCTCTGACATCCCGTCGACCGAAGGCTCCGACGGGGCACCGATGAACCTTCGCCAGGAGAATCCCACGCTCGTCGTCGAGGGCCTGCGCACGTCCTTCGCCACCGACCGCGGCGAACTCAAGGCCGTGGACGGCGTGTCCTTCAGCCTGCACAGCGGCCGCACGCTGGGGGTCGTGGGCGAGTCCGGTTCCGGCAAGTCCGCCACCGCGCGCTCGATCATGAACCTGCTGCCCCCCGGCTCCTCGCGGAGCACGGGTCGCGTCCTGATCGACGGCCGCGACGTTCGCAACCTTCCCCGCTCCGAGAGCCGCCACGTCTGGGGCGTGGAGGCCTCCATGGTCTTCCAGAACCCCATGACCTCGCTGAATCCGGTGATGCAGGTCGGCCGGCAGATCGCCGAGGGGCTCCGCTACCACCGCAAGCTCTCACGCGAGGCAGCCATGCGGCGGGCACGGGAACTGCTGGAGCAGGTCGGCATCGCCGACCCCGACCGGCGACTGCGGGAGTACCCCCACCAGCTCTCCGGCGGGATGCGGCAGCGGGTCATGATCGCCATCGCCCTCGCCTGCGAGCCGAAGCTGCTGATTGCCGACGAGCCGACGACGGCTCTGGACGTGACCGTGCAGAAGCAGATCCTCGACCTGTTGGACCGGCTGCGGCGACGGCACCGGATGGCGATGATCCTCATCACGCACGACCTCAGCGTGGTTGCGGGGCGAACCGACGACGTCATCGTCATGTACGCCGGGCGGATCGTGGAGAAGGCGCCGACGCTGCAACTCTTCACGGCGATGCGCCACCCCTACACGAAGGCACTCTTCGAGTCGATCCCCAAGGTCGCCCAACCCAGCCACACGCGCCTGCGGATCATCCAGGGGCGCCCGCCCGATCTGGCCACCCTGCCGCCCGGCTGCGCCTTCGCGCCGCGCTGCGCGCATGCGCAACCGCGCTGCCTCGACGAGGTGCCCTCCCTCAGCGGCAGCGGCGCCACCGAGCACCGCCACGCCTGCTTCTACCCCGCGGGCACCTCCGAGGGTGACAGCGCACTCGCCGCCAATCGCGCCGCCGGCCGGACCGCGGCCGGCCTGGCTCTCGAGAACGGAGCCGCAATCGCCGGCGAAGGAGCGGTCTGATGGCCGGCGTGGGCACCGCTCACCTGCGACCGGCTGACGAAGTTCTCCTCCAGGTCACCGACCTCCACGTGGAGTACCCGGCGGGCCGCGGGCGCAGGGTGAGCGCGGTGAGCGGCGTCAGCTTCGACATGGCCGAAGGCGAGACCCTGGGGCTGGTCGGCGAGTCCGGCTGCGGCAAGTCCACGACCGCCCGAGCATTGCTGCAGCTCCCGCGTCCCACCTCCGGGCGCGTCGTCTTCGACGCCGTGGACCTGACGACGCTCCGGGGTGAGGAACTGCGCCGGGTCCGCACGGGAGTGCAGATGATCTTCCAGGACCCGATCGCCTCGCTGAACCCGCGCCGGCAGGTCGCCGACATCGTGCGGGAGGGACTCGACATCTGGCCCGAGCGCCTGGACCACGGCCCAAGCCGCAGCGGCGAAGCGGGTACGGGCACCGGAGCGGGTACCGGCAACGGGGCCAACGGGAGCGCCTCGGCGACCGACCGCGTGCGCGCCGTCCTGGACAGCGTCGGGATGGACCTCGACGAGGTGGGCAACCGCCGCCCGCACGAATTCTCCGGCGGCCAGTGCCAGCGGATCTGCATCGCCCGGGCGCTGGCGCTCGATCCCCGGGTCCTGATCTGCGACGAGCCGGTCTCCGCTCTCGACGTGTCCATCCAGGCTCAGATCCTGAACCTCCTGGAGGATCTGAAGGATCTGTACGGCCTGACCATGTTGTTCATCGCCCACGATCTGGCGGTGGTGAAGAGCATCAGCGACCGGGTCTGCGTGATGTACCTGGGCCGGATCTGCGAGATCGGACCGACCGAGGTCATCTTCGACCGCCCCGCTCACCCCTATACGGAGGCCCTGCTGGCGTCGATACCGCAACTGGACCCGGGCGGCGAGGGCACCGAGGACGTGCTCCGCGGTGACCCGCCCTCGCCGTTCGACGCGCCGTCGGGGTGCCGCTTCCGCACGCGTTGTGACCGGGCCACCGAACTCTGCGCCGAGACGGTCCCCGAGTTGCGCGCGGTCACGCCGGGGCGATTCGTGGCCTGCCACTTCCCGCTGACCGCGGCTCGATCCGACGCCGCCAAGCCTGAGGGCAGCACGACCTCCATGCCGCCGGCCGCAGCCGAGTCTCACCCATAGCCAGCCGCTCCCGCATGAAGGCTCAGCACATGGGCGAGCGCGAGTTCATCGCGCTCATGGCAGCCCTCACCGCCAGTACCGCCCTGGGCATCGACGTGATGCTGCCCGCACTCGGGGAGATCCGGGACGCGTTCGGACTGCCGGCGGACTCCACAACCCTCTCCTGGACGGTGAGCCTCTACCTGCTGGGTCTGGGATGCGCCCAACTCGTGTTCGGACCGCTCGCCGACCGGTTCGGCCGCAAGCCGACGCTGTATGCCGGGCTGGCCCTGTACGTGGCGGGAGCGGCCGGTGCCGCGCTGGCGCCCTCGCTGGGGTTCCTGCTGGCGAGCCGCCTCGTCTGGGGCTTCGGCGCCGCCTCCCCGCGGGTCATGGCGCTGACGATCACCCGTGACCGGTACGTGGGCGACCGCATGGCCCGGGTGATGTCGCTGATCATCGCGGTGTTCCTGATCGCCCCGATCCTCGGGCCGGCGATGGGAGAGCTGCTGCTGCTGAGCGGGACGTGGCGGTGGGTCTTCGGCTTCTCCGTCGTGACCGCGGTGGCGCTGGCCCTGTGGCTCGTGCGCCTCGACGAGACCCTCGACCCGGCCCACCGGCTGCCGCTCGACGTCAAGCGCCTCACTGAGGCCTTCCGCACCATCGTCGGCACCCGCGTGACGCTGGGCTACGGCCTGGCCCTCACGTTCGAGTTGAGCGCGTTCACGGCCTTCCTCGCCAGTTTCGAGTTGCTGCTCGACGATGTTTACGACCGCAGCGGGCAGTTCGCCCTGCTGTTCGGCGCCAGCGCGGCGGTCATGGCGGTGACCGCTCTCGGCAGCGCCCGGACCATCAGTGCAGTGGGGTCCGAGACGGTGTTGCGGGCGGCGATCGTCGCCCACGCTGTCGGGGGGGCGACGCTGGTGGCGATCTCGCTCGTGGGAGGGGGCGCCCCGTCGTTCTGGCTCTGGTTCGTCGTACTGACCGGGCTGAACGCCCTCCACGTCGTGATCACTCCCATCTGCAACTCCCTCGCCATGGCCCCGATGGGCGAGATCGCCGGGACCGCCTCGGCGGTCATCGGCGCCGTCTCCCTCGTCGCGGCCTCCCTGCTGTCGTCGATCACCAACAACCTCATCGCAGGGTCGGTGACGCCACTGTCGTTGGGGTATCTCTGCTACGGAGCGCTCGCCGGTGCGTGCATCCTCTGGGCCGGCCGGCAGGCCGCGCCGGAGCACCGAGCCGGTTAGCGTGCGCGCATGGATTTCTCGGGCAGGTCCGTCGTCGTGACCGGTGCCAGCCGTGGCGTGGGCAAGGCCATCGCCACCGAACTGGGACGGCAGGGCGCCATGGTGGCCTGCGCCGCCCGCGCCAGCGCCGCGAACCCGCTGCGGCTGCCCGGCACCGTCGATGAGACCGCCCGAGCGGTCACCGAGGCGGGGGGCACCGGCCTGGCGGTGCCGTGCGATTTGACCAGCGACGAGGACATCGCCCACCTGTTCGACGTGACCCTGGAACACTTCGGGCGGCTGGACATGCTGGTCAACAATGCAGCGGTGTCCTTCGGCGGCGACCTGGATGTCCCGATGAAGCGATTCGACGTGCTCATGCGCATCAACGTGCGGGCGCCGCTGCTCGCCACCCGCCTGGCGCGGCCACACCTGGCGGCGGCACCCGACGGGGGGCGCATCCTGAACGTGGGCTCAGTGACGGCCACCGGCTATTTCCCCACGATGCTGACCTACGGCATGTCCAAGGCGGCGCTCGAGCACCTCACAGTCACCTCAGCCGCCGTCTTGAGGGAAAGCGACATCGCCGTCAACTGCTACCGCATCGACGTCCAGGTGGCCTCGGAGGGCTACGTGATGAACGCCCCCGACGCCGACCACTCCAGCTGGGTCGACACCGCGACCGCAGCCGACGGCGCCATCTGGATGCTGAGCCGGCCGACGGGCTGGACCGGACGCGTCGTACCGATGCTCGCGCTGGCCGACCACGTGCCGTCCATCGCCCGGCTGGGACAGGAGCAGTTCACGCCGACCGGACGCTGGACGATGGCGGCGGCGCTCGAGGAGGCGCTCGACCCCTAGCATCGCCGGCCCTCAGCCCGAGGGCACCACCACGGGAACGATCATGGGACGGCGCTGAGACCGGTTGGCCACGAGTGTGCCCGCCGCGCGGCGCACCACCCGGCGCACATCAGCGGCATCGGCGCCTGGCTCGTCGCTCAGGAAATCACGCACGGCGCCGGCGATTGCCTCCTCCATCTCCTCCTCGAGGGGGTCGGCGTCGGCTTCGTCGAGCCAGCCCCGGCTGGTGACCCGCGGCTCGCCGAGAAGGTCGGCCGCGTCGAAGTCCACGACCACGGCGGCCACCACCACGCCCTGGGCGCCGAGAATGCCTCGCTCGCCCAGCACGCCCCGGTCGGATCCGGTGAACGGTCCGTGGACGAGGACGTGGTCGCCGGCACAGGCGGCGGGCTCGATTCGCAGACCGTCGTCGGCGAGCACGACCTGGTCGCCGTCGCGTGCGAGCAGCACCCGCTCGGCGGGCATCCCCAGCCGGCGCGCCAGGGCGGTGTGCGCCCGCAGATGGCGCAACTCCCCGTGCACGGGCACGAACCACTCCGGCGAGGCGGCCTGGTGCAGCGCCGCCAACTCGTCCTGGCGCCCGTGCCCGGAGGTGTGGATCTCGATCTCGCCGGAGTGCACCACCCGGGCGCCGCGCTCGATGAGATCGTTGATCATGCGACTCACGCGGGTCTCGTTGCCGGGGATGGGGTTGGAACTCAGCACCACGGTGTCGTCCGGGCCGATGTCGATCCAGCGGCTGTCGCCGGATGCCGCCGACGCCAGCGACGATCGCTCCTCGGCCTGCGAGCCCGTGGAGATCACGCACAGCTCGCCGGGCGCCATACCGGCGGTCTCGGCGATGTCCACGAAGGCGCTGTCCGGCGCCCGCAGCAGTCCCAACTCCCGACCGAGCGCGACGTTCTTCTTCATCGAGAGCCCGAGTGTGGCAACGCGCCGTCCGTCGGCGATCGCCGCGCCGACGATCTGCTGCACCCGGTGCAGGTGGCTGGCGAAACACGCCGCCACGATGCGACGCCCCGCCTGCGCGGCGAACACGCCGGCGAGCACAGGCCCGATGTCGCTCTCCGAACGCGAGCTTCCCGGCAGTTCGGCGTTGGTCGAATCGGCGAGCAGCAGGCGGACCCCAGGGTCCGAGGCGATGGCCCCGATGCGGGCCAGGTCCGTGCGGCGGCCGTCCACGGGAAAGAAATCCAGCTTGAAGTCACAGGAGTGCAGCAGCACGCCCTGCGGCGTTCCGATAGCGGTGATGACACCGCCCGGCACCGAGTGGGTGACGGGGATGAACTCGCAGTCGAACGGGCCGATGCGCCGCGTCTCGCCGTCGCCGACGGGGATCAACTGAGCCCGATCCCCGTAGCCGGACTCGGTGATCCGCCGCCGTGCCAGCCCCAGCGTGAAAGGCGTGCCGTAGATGTCGCAGCGCACCCTGGCCAGCAGGTGACTCAGTGCTCCCACGTGGTCCTCGTGGCCGTGGGTTGCGATGCAGCCCACGACCTTTCCGGCCCGCTCGAACACGTAGGACAGATCGGGCAGGACCGAGTCGACGCCGGGACGGTCGTCGCCGGCGAACATCTGCCCGCAGTCCAGCAGCAGCAGCGACTCGTCGGTCTCGATTGCAGCGCAGTTGCGACCGATGTCGCCGAGGCCGCCGAGGAAGGTGACGCGGACCCTCTCAGCCAAAGCCGAGTTCCCGGCCCAGTTGCGTGGTCGCCAGCACGGCCCGGGCCTCGTCCGCCAGGTCGGGAGGCTCGGCATCCATGGGCGGGCGGCACGGGCCCGCGGGGCGGCCGAGCACCCGCAGGAGCGCCTTGGTGGGAATCGGGTTGGGTGCGGCGTCACCCGTCTCGTAGTCGAACGACGGGCCCATGGCCGCGTTGGCGGCCCGTGCACCGGCGGTGTCGCCGCTCTCCCAGGCGTCGAACATCGCCAGGTGTTCCGCAGCGGTCCAGTGCGTCGCCACGCCGATCACGCCGACGGCCCCGACCGACAGCAGCGGCAGCGTCAGGCCGTCGTCGCCGCTGTAGACCTCGAAGCCTTCCGGGGCGGCGGCGATGAGGCGCCCGGTCTCGGCGGGATCGCCGGCGGCGTCCTTGATGCCGGCCATGTTGTCCACGTCGTGCGCGAGGGACAGCAACGTGGCGGTGTTGACCTTGCGACCGGTCCGCATGGGGATGTCGTAGATGATCATGGGCAGGTGCGTGGAGGCGGCGACGGCCCGGAAGTGGTCGTACAGGCCGGCCTGCGGCGGGCGGTTGTAGTAGGGGGCGACCGACAGGATGCCGGCGGCACCGGCCGCAGTGGCCCGCTCGGTCAACTCGACGGCGGCAGCGGTGTCGTTGCTGCCCGCCCCGGCCAGGATCGGCACGTCGACGGCCTCGATGACAGCCGCGATGAGATCGATCTGCTCGTCGTGGCTGAGCGTCGGTGACTCACCGGTCGTGCCCGCCACCACGAGGCCCTCATTGCCGCACGACACCAGCCAGCGAGCCAACCCGGCGGCGCCCTCGAGGTCCAGGGCGCCGTCATCGGTGAATGGCGTCACCATGGCGGTGATGACGCGGCCGAAGCGGGGCGTCGCGCCGCCGGAGGCTTCCATGGCGCCGAGGCTATCTGCCACCGCTGACCGGTGCGCGATGCACCCGGCGGCTCAGCGGAAGTCCCGGGAGGCGGGGGCCCGGACGACCGGGAGCGCCTCCAGCCGCTCGGCGACGACGTTCAACACTCCCTCGGAGTGCTCCAGCCGCCCGCGGACCAGCAGTGCCGGCGATCCCCGAGCGAACCGGCGGTCACGAAGATCGACCCCGGCCGCCGGCGCCAGGGCGATCTGCTCGTCGGGGTGGCGGCCACCGCGCCGGACCGACACCCGGACCGCTTCGGGGCCGAGACGGCCGCTGAGGCGGGCGGCGACCCGGACCGCCCGCTCATCAGCTTCGGCCTCGCTACCCCAGAATCCCAGCTGGCGACCCTGGGCCGGGGTGACCTCGTCACCGGTGAGCGTCAGCCGGACGATCCCGCCGCTCGACCGGAAGGCGCCGGAGGTGGCGAGGCCGTCGAACTGCCAGCGGACCCGGTCGGCGATGTCGGTCGCCGACAATCCCCCCTCGTGGCGCCAGAGGTGTACGAGTCTCTCTCCATCGGTGGTCTCGGCCTCGACGGCCACCCGCACGCACGACACCCCGGCGCCTTCGAGACGTCGATGCAACTGCTCGGCGAGGGCGCGGGCGCAGAAGGCCACCCGGTCCAGGCGATCGGCGGGCGGATCGATCTCGGCGCTCACCGACCAGTCGGCAGGAGGTGCTCTGGGGGCGAGGGGCCGCTCGTCGGTCCCGGCGGCGAGACACCAGGCGCGCCGGCCCTCGGTGCCGAACCGGGCCGAAACCCCACGTCACTCCGGCGGAGGCCGGAATCCATGTTTGGCGGGATCCGGTGGTTTCCCGCGCCGGCAGATGGGGCTCAGCAGTTGGCCATTGCCCGGAGTGCATCGCACATCCGGAGGCGCCCGACCCCATCCAGTTGCCCGAGCCGCAGCGTGAGGACCGATTTCGGCACCGCGGCGAGATTGTCGAACGACACGACGCTGTCGTGGTCGATCCCCTCGTCCGGTCCTACCGGGACACAGGTCGGAATCGAGCGAATCGTGCTCGTCACCGGCGCCACGACCACGTTGTTGAGCACTGGGATCGCCTCGTCACGTGAGACGACCAGCGCCGGGCGACGCTTCTGGTTGGGTGGCTCCATGAGCCACAGTTCGCCTTGGGCTACCACGGCTCGGCTTCGGTCATGGCGATCGCGTTG
Organism: uncultured Acidimicrobiales bacterium; assembly: GCA_964618115.1. Classification (GTDB taxonomy): domain Bacteria; phylum Actinomycetota; class Acidimicrobiia; order Acidimicrobiales; family CATQHL01; genus VXNF01. The sequence continues at coordinate 15,636 of CAZTZI010000083.1, read as the reverse complement.
GCCATCGCCTGGGCGTCGTCATCGACTGTTTGCGGCTGCGTCCGGTACGAGTCGGCGATGGACTTGCCGATGCGCGCTCGCTCGACCGACTCGGCGAGATGCTCGACTGCCCGGCGGATCACCGCCGAGCGCGTGTCACCGATGCCCGCAGCGACGAGACGGTCGATGGTCTCGATCTGCCGGGAACTGAATCGTGTCGGCACAGCGGTTGTCATACAAACAGTATACGGGATGGCCGGGCTCTCCGGAATCATGTCAGCGCCCGCCTCAGGCTCGAAGGACGGGATTGGTCGCCGGTGGTGGGTTGACGAGACGGAGATAGTCCGGGGGGCGGAGTTTGGGATGCCCGTCGGCGGGGATGTGGACCTCGTAGTCGCGTTCGTGAACCAGGTCGTGGCAGGTGTGACAGAGCAGGGCCAGGTTGGGGACCTCGGTCGGGCCGCCGTGTTCCCAGAAGCGGATGTGGTGCGCCTGGGCCTTTTCGGTGTGTGCCCGGCAGCCGACGCAGCCACCGTCTCGGGCCGCCAGCAGGAGGCGTTGCGCCTCATTGGGGTTGCGGCTGGTGCCAATGGCGATGTTCTGCCATCTGGCGTCGAAGATCACCGGCATGACCCGGCCCCGCACGGCGAGTTCGGCGGCGACCTCGGCGGGGACGGGGGTACCGTCGTCGAGGCGCGGGTTGAGGAGATGGCCACTCAGGTGGTCGTAGTCCGCCAGCACCAGCAGGGTGGTCTGCTGGCGGGTGCAGTCGCTGTGGGTGCCGAAGAACTCGGCCACCACGTCCGCTCCCCGCTGGGCATGAGTGTGGTCGGCGGATCCGGCGCGGTTGCGCATGGCGCGCATGGCGGACTCGAAGATCTGATGCACTCTCCGGCCCGTGATGGCGTCGAAACTGGCCGACAGATGCCACATGCCGTCCTCGCCCAGCGTCATGCGGCCGCGCCGGGTGGCGCGCTGCTCGCGCAGTTCGTCAGCGGCGGGACCGGTGCCGTACTTGGCGTCCTCTTTGGCTTGGCGTTCGGCCGCTTCGGCGGCGTGGGTCTCGACGCTCTCATAGGCGAGGATGTGGCGACCCACCACGTCGGACGGATACGCCCGCGCCAACTCGAGGAGTTCATCCTCGGGCTTGGTGTGCTCCTTGAGCGCCGCGCGAGCCACCACACGAGCATGCGACAGCGTGATATCGCCCTCCGACAGCGCCTCCAAGGTCTCGGTGAGCTCCTCGGCGACCAGCGTGTGCGCCAGCGACGCCTCGGAGCGCGCCTGGGCTGCCGGCACCCGGTTGTACTCGCGCATCAGCCAGGCGGCGGACTCCCAACCGTTGCGGCACGCCACCTCGCCGGCGACCGCCATCAACATGCCCTCGATCCGCGCACGCGCCGTGCCCAGATCCACCATCAGATCCAGCAACTCCCCCACCCGCACCGATCCCACATCCAGCGCCCACGCACACCGCCCGACCGCAACCGCAATCCCCGGTGCCCACGTAGCCGCTGTCACCCACCGACGCCGACGACCCCACGCTGCCCAACCGCCCCGACGCCGCCGACTCGGCAACCGTCAGCATCCGAGGATTCACGTGGCCCGCCATCGCCGCAGCCCGAGCCACCCGCTCGGCCGCGTAGCGCTCGGCCAGTGCGACATCGGTCTCCTCGACCCGTGTCCCCGTCGCGCACGTCATGGGATCATTGTAGCACGGTTCACACCGTATAGCAACATCTGTATGATACTAGTTTGAACGTATTCAATAATTCTTTGACCGCATGCATGGCCATCTGCCGCACTCGGGAGTACCCGAATACCCTCACCCCCCGCCGATCCCGCACCGAGCCCCCGCCGAACCTGCAGCCAGCACCGGGCTCGATCCCTGCTCCCTGCCGAACCGGCGAAGGCTCCTCGCAGCCCGTCACTCCGGTGGCTCCGCGTGCTCAGATACTCCGGCGGAGCTCGGAATCCATGCGTGCGCGGCGCCGGCTCCGCTCGGCCGCGACCACGTCGCTGACCCACGGGATCAGGCGATCTCGGCGGACTCCTGCTCGGGAGTCGCGCCGCCGGCGACGGCGGCGTCATCGGGGCGGCGGGACACGTAGCGCAGCACCAGCGGGTAACCCACCACGGCGATGGCGGAGAAGATGAACCACTGCACGGCGTAGCCGAGATGGGGGCCCTCGGTCGGCGCCGGCAGCGCCACCATCAGCGGGTAGTCGCCCGGGGGCGGGTCCTGGCTGTGGAGCTGCAGGTAGAAGGGGTGCACCGGGTAGTCCAGCTGGGCGGCGTACCGCTCGATGTCGGGGCGTGCCAGGCTCGCCAGACGCCCGCCTTCCGGATCAGCGACGCCGAGACCACTCCGCTGCTCGCTGACTCGCACGACGCCCCGGACGACCACCTCGCCGTCGGGCGCCGGCGTCGGCGGCCGCGCCGCCGGATCGCTGGAGGACTGCGGCACCCATCCCCGGTTGACGACGAGAGCCGGACCGTCACCGAGCACCAGCGGGGTCAGCAACCACACGCCGGGGCGACCGCCGAGGGTGCGGTTCCGCACCGCCACCTCGTCGGCGACGCGGTAGCGCCCGATCGCCTCGACCACCCGGTACTCCACGCCCTCGGGACCACCGGCGGCCGGGATCTCCGCGGCCAGAAGATCCACCGCCACCACGGCGGCCGCCGTGCGCTCGACCTGCAGGGCGTTCAGATCGCGCCGCTCCTCCAGCCGCCGCAGCTGCCAGAAACCCAGGTTGATCATCACCACCAGCAACGCCAGCACCAGAACGTGCGACACCACCCACCAGGGCCGCAAGAACCGCCGCATGCCCGCCAGTATGCCGGAGCCTCCGACGTCACTCCCGTCGAGTTGATGACCACAGCCGCCACCGACCGCCGCAAATCTCTGCCTCGGCCAGCGCCGGACCCCCCCTCTAGTGCAGAGCGACGATGCGCGCCCTGAGGATGGTGCTCCGCCAGATCTGGGGCCGACAATCGCGGGGGCAGGCGAGGCTCAGTCCACGCAGACGGGGCATCGGATCGACCGTGAGCCATCCAGTGCGCAATCTCCGACGATTCGGCAGTCGTGGCCGATCGCCGGGGGTGAGATCATTCTGGAGGTCCGGTCTGAGGAGGCCCTGCCCGCGACGGTCTTCGTCGCCATCGGCGAAGTGGTAACGAAGCTCGAGAGATTGTCTTCGTCTCTGAGCCGGTCTGATGGCTCAGAAGAATCTGAGGAGGGTGGTGAAACGTAGCTGTGGCCACCTCGCCCGCCCGCCGTCCGGGGCGGCGGAATGAACCACCGCCTCTTTTGCATCCTGATCCGTGAAGCCGAGGACCTGGGCGGTTCCTCGATCGTCTGCCTGGGCGGGCTGTCCAAGCCACGCCGAGAACAGGCGAACCCGCGCGACTACAGGCGAATCAAGATGTACCGCGAAGAGTTCGAGAGGCACCGCAAGGTCCTCAGCTAGCGCGGCGGTCCTCAAATGGCTCGGCTGTCAGTTCAAGTTCCAACGCCCCGGCAAGGGCAACAACCGTCGACAGGGTCGGATTGGGGCTTTCCGCCGAAAACAGCCGCCGAATCACCTCCGGGCGAAGATCGGCCCGACGGGCGAGTTCCGCCTTGCTCAGCTTCAAGTTGCATCGACGCTGGTCGAGCGCGCGAATGATGGCATCGATCTGATCGATGTTTCGTCGGGCCGCCGTATACGCGCGGTCGTAGGCCGGATCCGCTCGTCGGTCCCTGAGGTATCGCTCAGCCCCGGTGAGTTCGGACATTGCTTCAGGATAGCGTGACATAAGAGTTACGGCTTGTACCGATACGCGACCTCGCAGCGCCGCTCCGCGTCCCCGGCGCAACCCGTCTGAAGATCTCCGATCCGGGGCGCGAGGTCGGGGCGGTGGGCCATCGGCGGAGGCTGCGGGGCTAGCCTGCGCGGATGGCGGAGCGGGTAACGGCCTGAGGCGGACGCGTCGATGAGCACCACGAACAGCGCCACCGTCGGCTACGAGGCCGAACTCTGGGAGATGGCCGACGCGCTGCGCGGCAACATGGACGCCGCCGAGTACAAGCACGTCGTGCTCGGCCTCATCTTCCTCAAGTACGTCTCGGATGCCTTCGAGGAGACCCGCGCCCAACTCACCGCCGAGATCGACGAGGGCGCCGACCCCGAACACCCCGACGAGTACCGCGCCAGGAACATCCTCTGGGTGCCGCGCGAGGCGCGCTGGGAACGCCTGCAGGCGCAAGCCCGCCAACCCACCATCGGCCAAGCCGTGGACGACGCCATGGAGGCCGTCGAAGAGACGAACCCCGCACTCGACGACGTGCTGCCGAAGATCTACGGGCTGCCGGCTCTCGACAAGCAGCGGCTGGGCCGGCTGATCGACGTCATCGGCAACATCACCGTCGGCGACACCGAGGCCCGCTCGCGGGACATACTCGGGCGGGTCTACGAGTACTTCCTCTCCGGCTTCGCCGGCGCCGAGGGCAAGCGCGGCGGCGAGTTCTACACACCGCGCTGCGTGGTGCGACTGCTGGTGGAGATGCTGGAGCCCTACGAAGGGCGCGTCTACGACCCGTGCTGCGGATCATCGGGGATGTTCGTGCAATCCCTCGAGTTCATACGTGCCCACACCTCGGGCAACGGCAACACCGGCGGAGCCGCCGCCCCGATCTCGATCTGGGGCCAGGAATCCAACTACACCACTTGGCGGCTGGCAAGGATGAACCTTGCAATCCGGGGCATCGAGGGCCAGATCGCCCACGGTGATACCTTCCACAACGATCGACACCCCGACCTGCGGGCCGACTACATCCTCGCCAACCCCCCGTTCAACGTCTCGGACTGGGGCGGCGAACGACTCGCCGACGACCAGCGCTGGCAGTACGGGGTGCCGCCGGGCAACGCCAACTTCGCCTGGGTGCAGCACATCGTCCACCACCTCGCCCCGACGGGGATGGCCGGGTTCGTGCTCGCCAACGGCTCCATGTCCTCCACCCGCTCGAGCGAGGGTGAGATCCGTGAGCGCCTGGTCGAGGCGGACCTGGTCGACTGCATGGTCGCCCTGCCCGGCCAGCTCTTCTACTCCACGCAGATACCGGCCTGTCTATGGTTCCTCGCCCGCGACCGCCGCGACGGCGCCTTCCGCGACCGCCGAGGCGAAGTGCTGTTCATCGACGCCCGCCGCCTGGGCCACATGGTCGACCGCACGCACCGCGAACTGACCGACGAGGACATCGCCCGCATCGCCGACACCTACCACGCCTGGCGCAGTGAGGACCGGTCCGACGCCTACAGCGACGTTCCGGGCTACTGCAAGTCCGCGAACCTCGAGGAGGTGCGCCGCCACAACCATGTGCTGACCCCCGGCCGCTACGTCGGCGCCGAACCCACCCCCGACGACGGCGAACCGTTCGCCGAGAAGATGACCCGCCTCAGCGCCCAATGGCGCGAACAGCAGGCCGAAACCGCCCGCCTCGACACCGCCATCGAGGAGAATCTCCGCACTCTGGGGTTCGGAGGATCCTGATCCATGCGGCTCAATACCGACCATCTGCGCCGTTGCATCGACTCCCTCGAAGGGTGGGTCGGAGAGCTGTCAGACCCGGGATTGGAGGACTCTCTGCGCGAGCCTCTCCGCGCTGCCAGCGTCAAGTACTTCGAGATGATCTTGGAGCAGAGCGGCAGGATGTTGCGCAAACGACTCCGTCCCTGGCTCGCCAGCAACCGACAAGCCGACACACTGACCTTCCGCGACCTGTTCCGCCATGCAGCCAAACACGGACTGCTCACCGCGGACGCCTCCGAGCGCTGGCTGGAGTATCGGGACAATCGCAACGACACCGCTCACGACTACGGCGAGGACTTCGCCGAGAAGACCTTGAGTCTGCTGCCCACGTTCATCGCCGACGCCAAGGATCTGGCCGCCGCCATCGAGGCCCCCGACGATGAGTAACGGCTTGCATCTCCAGCCGCGGCACCGGGCCAAGCTCGAGGCGCTGCTCCGGGAGCACCTGCCCAACGTGGAAGTCTGGGCCTACGGCAGCCGCGTGACCGGCGAGAGCCACGACGGGAGCGATCTGGATCTAGTGCTCCGCGGCCCGAACTGCGATGAAGTCGACATGGACGGTCTAGTTGACTTCACGGAGGCCGTCGAGATGTCCACCATTCCGTTCATCGTCGAAGCCCGAGACTGGGCGCGCATCCCCAAGTACTTCCACGAGACCATCCTCAAGAACTACGTCGTCCTTGTCGACCGCGGCGGTGACGCCAGAATGTCACCCCAACAAGCCGACGAAACCGGCGCTTCGGTTTTGAGCGGGGAGTGACGCCGGCGAGGAGTGTCCAGTTGGGTTTGCCGGCGTGGAGCAGGGCGCGGATGCGGTGGTGGGCGAAGCGGCGGAGTCCGAAGGCGGCGCGTTTGGCGCGTTTGATGAGGTTGTCGGTCGCTTCGGTGGGGCCGTTGGTGACGCGGGCTCGGTGCCGGTTCACGATCGCGGTGTGCCAGCGGCCCAGGGTGCGGCCGAGGCGGCGCAGTTCGGGCGGGCAGTCGGTGTCGGTGAGGTCGTCGGCGAGTTCGGCGAGGTGGGTGCCGGCGAGCTGCGGGCAGTCGATGCCGTAGAGGCCGCGGAGGGTTTGGTTGGCGTGTTGCGCCAGGCGGACCTCGCCGCGGGGATCGCCGGCTGTGAGCAGGCCCCGTAGCTTGACGTCGCCGCGCTCGCTGAGACGTTCGTGCGCGGCGATCAACAAGCGCCGCGCGCGATACAGCGGGTCGTCTTTGCGGCCGCGGTGGCCCAGGGTGTCGTTCTGGGTTCGCCGGCGGACCTCGTCGATGCTGTTGTTCGCCAGGCGGATCACGCAGAACGGATCGGCGACCCGGCCGACATACCGCAGCGCCGCGTCGAAGGCGCTGCGGTACGCGCCGGAGAGGTCCAGCACGCCCCAGGTGATGCCGTCGCGCCACGCCTCGGGAAGAGCCGGCAACTGAGAATCAGGCAGACGCGATCACACTCGGTGAGTTCGGTGCGGCCGTCGTCGACAGGGTGCAGCGGATCTCTCACGTGGTTTGATCGTCGTCGGTCCAAAGGCCGCGACGGTCGGTGAACCGGGACATGAGTTCCTCCACCTGGGCAGCAAGCTCCTCGGGGGGAACCTCCTGGCACTCGAGGCGGCCGTGATGGGCGACGTGGGCGAGGTGCTGCGCAGCTTTGCGTCGTGCCTGGGCGCGGACGGTCTCCTCCAGAGACGTACGCGGCACGAGGGCATAGACGAGTTCGCAATCCATGGCATCCGCTGCCCGGGACAGGGTCTCGATTCTCGCCGTGGCGTGCCGCTCGTTGCGTTCGATCTCGGACACCACCTGCTGGCTGACCCCCATCCGCGCGGCCAATTCGGTACCGGACATCCCCAGGGCGTCGCGGACCGCCCGGATCCATCCCTTGTTCGGGCGACCGAGATCGCCGAGACTGCGAGCCGACTCGTAACGGTCGTCGAGTTGCCGCCGAGTGTGAAGTTGAACGCTCTCCATGAGCGCGATTCTACAGGTTATACCCTGTAGCACAGACCGTATCTACAGGTTTAACCCTGTAGATACGGCCGCCATAGGCCGACGGGGCCGGCTAGAGGTCCAGCAGCCCTTCGAGGCCCACGGTCAGGCCGGGCCGGTCGGCGACGGCGCGGACCGCCAGCAGTATTCCCGGCATGAACGAGGACCGGTCGTAGGAGTCACAGCGGATCGTGAGGCTCTGGCCCTGCGCGCCGAGGATGACCTCCTGGTGGGCCACGAGGCCCGCCAGCCGCACCGAGTGCACCCGGATCCCCCCGGGGCCGCTGCCGCCACGGGCGCCGGGTAGGACCTCGCTGCGGGTCGGATCGGGATTCCATTCCGCCGAGGCACCCGCCATGCGCCGGGCGGTCATCATGGCGGTGCCCGAGGGGGCGTCCACCTTGGCGTCGTGGTGCAACTCGATCACCTCGGCGCTCTCGAACAGCGGGGCCGCCTTCTCGGCGAAGTGCATCATCAGCACCGCCGAGATGGCGAAGTTGGGTGCGATGATGCAGTTGCTGCGATCGAAGAGCGCGGCGAAGCGCTCCACGTCGTCGGGGGTGAGCCCGGTCGTGCCGACCACGGCGTGGATGCCGTCCGCTGCCAGCCGCGCCAGGTTCGTGCGGGCGGACTCCAGGACCGTGAAGTCCACCGCCACCTCCGCACCGGCCTCGACCAGCACCTCCAGCGATGCCGACACCGTGACGCCGGCGGGATCGGACGCAGCCTCGGCACCGACGAGTTCGGCGACGGGAACGCCGGCGGCGGCGGGATCGATCGCCGCGACCAGTTCCATGTCGGCCTCGGCGGCCACCGCGGCACACACGGTGCGCCCCATGCGCCCCGCGGCCCCGAGCACGCCGACCCGAATCACGGACTCACCAGGCTCCGGGAAGTCGGCGGCCGGGGCGGTCACGGCGGCCCACCGGCACCACCCCCGCCGGGGTGCTCGGACTCCGCCGGCGCGGCCCGGCGATTCCCACGCCGATCCGCTCAGTTCCGCCGGCGGCGTGGGCGGCTCGGCGGGTCACCGGGACCGAGATCGCCGAAGTCGGCAGCAGCCAGGCGGTCGAACTCTTCCGCGAACGACACTTCCTCGATGCCCGACGCGCTCGGCGGTGCGGATCTCCCCGACCGCGAACCCTGGCGGTCACGGCCGCCATCGCGGCCACCGTCACGACCACCGTCGCGCCCTCGGTCACGGCCGCCGTCACGACCACCGTCGCGCCCTCGGTCACGGCCACCGTCACGACCGCCGTCGCGGCGGGACGAAGAACGCCGATCGGATGAATCGCGCGGCGGCCTGTCGCGCGGCGCACGATCACCGGCGCCGGAATCCTCGCCACCCGAATCGTCACCGACGGGGATGAGGCTGATCCGGTTGTTGCCGTCGACCTGGTCCACCCGCACCGTGATCTCGTCCTCCAGCGCCAGAACCTCCTCGACGCGCTCCAGGCGGCGCCCGCCACCCAGCTTCGAGATGTGCACGAGGCCGTCGCGGCCCGGCAGGATGTTCACGAACGCGCCGAACCCGGTGATGTTCACGACCCGGCCCGTGTAGACGGCACCCAGCTCCACCTCCGGCGGGAACACGATGGCGCGGATCCGCTCCTCGGCGGCGGCCACCGCGGCCCGGTCGGTGGCGGCGATGGAGACCCTGGCCCCGCTGTCGTCCTCGTCCACCATGATCTCCGCGCCGGTCTCGTCCTGGAGGGCATTGATGACCTTGCCCTTGGGGCCGATGACCTCGCCGATCTTGTCGGTCGGGATCTCGAAGGAGAGGATCTTGGGAGCCGTCTCGCCCACGTCGGGGCGGGGCCCATCGATGGCGCCGCGCATCACTTCGAGGATCTGCATCCTTGCGTCGCGGGCCTGGTCCAGCGCTCCGGCCAGCACCGAGGCGGGAATGCCGTCGATCTTGGTGTCGAGCTGAAGCGCCGTGACGTACTCCTCGGTGCCGGCGACCTTGAAGTCCATGTCACCGAAGGCGTCCTCCGCGCCGAGAATGTCGGTGAGGGCGACGTAGCGGTCGCCCTCGTTGATGAGGCCCATGGCGATACCGGCGACCGGTGCGGCGATCGGAACGCCGGCGTCCATCAGCGAGAGGCTGGAGGCGCACACCGAGGCCATCGAGGAGGAGCCGTTGGAGGCGAGCACCTCCGACACCAGCCGGATGGTGTACGGGAACTCCTCGATCCCCGGGACGACCGGCAACAGCGCCTTCTCGGCGAGGGCGCCGTGGCCGACCTCACGCCGGCGCGGCCCCCGCATGAACCCGGCCTCGCCGGTGCAGAAGGGCGGGAAGTTGTAGTGATGCAGGTAGCGCTTGCGCTCGGTGGGGTCGATGCCGTCGACGATCTGGTCCATGCGCTGCGTGCCCAGGGTGGTGACGTTGAGCACCTGCGTGTCGCCCCTCTGGAACAGTCCCGAACCGTGGGTCATGGCGATGACGCCCACGTCGGCCGAGAGGGGACGGATGTCGGTGGCCTCCCTGCCGTCGATGCGGCGTCCCTCGGCGAGGATCCGTTCCCGCACGATGGTCTTGGAGAGCGAGCGGACGGCCGACTTGGCCTGCTGCTCGACCCCCTCGACGTCCGGGAGGCGCTCGGCGACTGCACCGATGATCGACTCGGCCGCCTGACGCTCCGCGCTGAGGCGTTCCGCCTTGTCCGCTATCTCGAGGGCCTCCGAGAGCGACCCGCGGCCGACTTCGGCGACCGCTTCAGCGACATCCGCGCTGTAGTCGAGCAGCAGTTCGTGGTCCATGGTGGGCTTCACGCCTGCCGTGGCGATGAGCCGTCGCTGGAGCGCCACAGCCTCGGTCACCCACCGCTTGGACTCCTCGAGCCCCTCGGCCAGTGTCGCCTCATCCACCTTCGGGGCACCCGCCTCGTAGTGGCCCACCGAGCCCGGCGTGCCCGCGGCCTCGACCATCATCACCGCGACGTCGCCATCGGCCAGCACCCGCCCGGCGACGACCATCTCGAACGTGCACCCGTCGGCTTCGGGGTAGGTGGGATGGGGGATCCAACGACCATCGGCGGTGTACCCGACTCGCACGGCGCCGATGGGGCCACCGAAAGGTATTCCCGAGATGCCCAGCGCCGCCGATGCGGCATTGAGCGCCAGCACGTCGTACGGATTCTGCTGGTCGGCTCCCAACACGATGCCGACGACGTGGACGTCGTTGCGGAATCCGTCGGGGAATGCGGGACGGAGCGGCCTGTCGATGAGGCGGCAGGCCAGAGTCGCCTGCTCGCTGGCCCGACCCTCGCGCCGGAAGAACGAGCCGGGGATCTTCCCGGCGGAGAACATGCGCTCCTCGATATCGACGGTCAGGGGGAAGAAGTTGGCGTTCTCCCGAGGGCTCTCGGATGCCGTGGCGGTGACAAGGACTTCGGTCCGACCGAGCCGGCCGAGGACCGCGCCACCGGCCAGTGCGGCCAAGCGGCCGGTCTCGAGGCTCATCTGCTTGTCATCGGTCCCGCCGATCGGGCTCGAGACGGTGATTGCCTCACCCATGGTTGATTCCTTTCGGATTGATCACGGAAGCCGTCCGCCGCCCGCGGGAGCAGCGGCCCTCTTCGAGCCACCGGGAACCGGCGCAGAGGCCGGGGTGCTCTGGAGATGTGCCTGCGCGAAGTGTCTGTGGTTGTCAGCGACGCAGGCCGAGCTTGGTGATCAGAGCGCGGTAGCGCTCGATGTCCTCGCCCCGGAGATAGTCGAGCAGCCGCCGACGGCGCCCCACGAGCATCAGAAGACCACGACGGCTGTGGTGGTCCTTCTTGTGCTCCTTCAGATGCTCCGTGAGATGACTGATGCGATCAGTCAGGAGAGCCACCTGAACCTCGGTGGAGCCCACGTCGGTTTCGTGCCGACGATGCTTCGTGATCGTGTCGGCCTTCGGAGGCAGATGTTCGGCCATGATCCCCGGCGGTCCGCGACAATGCGGACCGGTTCTAGCTCGTTGCGTGTGATTCCGCGTAATCGTTTCTGCGTTGCACCATCAGGCTATCGCTCCGGTGTCCCCGCTCCACCGCCGGTGGGCGTCGCGTCGCGGGGCCCACCGGCGGCGGCGAGAACCACCGCAGGGCAGAGCGCATCCCCGCGGCGCTCGTACATCGCCAGCAGTGATCCGGACGCATCCAGCACCGCCCAGGGGCCCTCGTCGGTCAGCCCCGTCGCCGGAAGGCGACGACCGTGCGCCACCGCGCCCGCCGCCTCGTCACCGACGGTCAGGGGCGCGTAGTCCCGCATGCCGACCGCCGGGGCCAGGAGTTCCAGCTGCTCCAGCGGGCGGGCCACCGAAACCGTGAACGAGCCGACCGCGGTCCGCCGCAGCGAGGTCAGATGCGCGCCACCGCCGAGCGCTGCACCCCAATCGGCGGCGAGAGTACGCACATAGGTACCCGACGAGCAGGCCACCTCGAACGTGGCGCTCGGCCTCTCCCCCGGCGCGAATCGTGTCACCTCGAGACTCCGGACATGCACCGTGCGGGGTTCACGCGGCACCGTGCGCCCCTCGCGTGCCAGCTCGTGCAGGCGCCGGCCTCCCACCTTCACAGCCGACACCATGGGGGGGATCTGTTGGATCTCACCGACGAAGCCGGCCGCCACCGCACGCGCACGCGCCTCGGTCAGCTCGGACATGTCCCAGGTGCCGACCAACCGCCCGGCCGCGTCAGCGGTGTCGGTGGCAGCGCCGAAGAGGACCGTCGCCTCGTAGACCTTGCCAAGCGCTGTGAGGTAGCGGAGCAAACGGGTGGCGCGCCCCACGCCGAGGATCAGAACGCCGGTGGCATCGGGATCGAGCGTGCCCGCATGGCCCACCTTGCGCACCCCGAGCAGGCGCCGCGCCCGTGCCACGACGTCGTGCGATGTGCATCCCGGCTCCTTGTCGATCACTGCGAAGCCCTCGGGGGGCCCGTCCTGGGTCGTCACGGTGCGGGAGAGTCCTCGTCGGTCAGCGGGAGCGGCTGGTCCCCCGAGCCGCGGGACCCCTCACGGAGGGTGCGAAGGATCTCCTCCACGCGGGCTCCGGCGTGCATGCCCTCGTCGGGATGGAAGCGCAGGCTCGGCACCCGACGAACGTGCGCCTGGCGGCTCACCTCGGACTGGAGTCGGCGCCGGTAGCGGCCCAGAATCTCCACCGCCGCCGCCTCGCGGTCGTGATCGAGGTCGACGGTGGAGAAGTACACGTCGGCGAACGCCAGATCGCGGTCCACTTCCACGCCTGTGATCGTCACGAAGGCCAGCCGGTCGTCGTCGATCCTCCTCAGCTCGTCAGCCAGGATCTCGCGGAGCAACTCTCCGAGCCGATCCCCCCGCTCGAATCCCCGCCGCCGGGCGGCCATCTCAGTCGGTCTCCAGCCAGTAACGGCGCACGTCGATCACCTCGATATCCGGCTGCGCCCACACGAAACGCTCCACGTCATCGAGCAGCTGGGTCAGAACCGACCCTGATCCGCTGACCACGGCCACGCCGAGCCCTGCACGCTGCCAGAGATCCTGGTGGGACACCTCGGCAACCGACACGCCGAAGCGGCGCTGCAACCGTTCCAGCATCGGGCGCAGCACGGATCGCTTCTCCTTCAGGGAGCGAGAGCCCGGAAGGTGGACGTCCAGAATCATCGCAGCCACGGTCGCCTCGCTCAGGGTGACCTCCCGCCGACTCAGGTGGGGAGAACCTCGCGTTCGTCGAAGGTCTCGATGACGTCTCCGGACTTGAGATCCTGGAAGTTGGACAGGCCGACGCCGCACTCGAATCCGGCGCGCACCTCGGCGACGTCCTCCTTGAACCGCCGGAGCGAGCGGATCTCGCCCTTCCAGATGACGGTGCCCTCGCGCAGGAAACGCACCTTCGAGCCGCGGGTGATGACCCCGTGCTGCACGTAGCACCCCGCCACCGCGCCGACGCCCCGGATCCGGAATATCTCGCGCACCTCGGCCTCGCCGGTGACGTGCTCCTCGACGGTCGGAGCCAGTAGACCCAGCAGCGCCGCCTGGACGTCGTCGATCACCTGGTAGATCACCTCGTAGGTGCGGATCTCCACCTTCTCGACGTCCGCGAGCGCCCGCGCCTTGCGGTCGGGGCGCACGTTGAATCCGATGATGGTCGCGCCGGCCGTGGCCGCCAGCTGGATGTCGTTCTCGGAGACGGCCCCCACGGCCCTGTGCACGAACACCATCTTCACGTCGTCGCGCTCGATCTTGCGCAGCGCATCGATCACGGCTTCGAGGGAGCCGTTCATGTCGGCCTTGACGATGAGTTTCAGTGTCGCCGTCTCGCCCGCCTGGATCTCCTGGAAGATGTCCTCCAGCTTGCCGCCGCCGGCGACGACCGACAGGTCGCGGCCCAGGCTGGCGATCCGCTGCCAGTGCTCACGCGTGCTCGCCACGCGTGCCGCAACCTTCTCGCTGGGGGCAACCGCGAACGTCGCGCCCGCCGACGCCGGTGCCGAGAGGCCGAGCACCCGGATCGGCGTGCCGGGCATGGCCCTGTCCACCTGCTCGCCGCGGTCGTTGATGAGGGCTCGCACGCGGCCCCAGGCGGCGCCCGCCACGACCGGTTCACCGACCTGCAGGCAGCCGTCCTGGACGAGGAGGGTCGCCACCGGCCCGCGCCCGACGTCCAGATGCGATTCGAGCACGACACCCTCGGCGCGACCGCCCGGGTGAGCCTGCAACTCCTCCAGCTCGGCAACCACCAGGATGTGATCCAGCAGGTCGTCGATGCCCACGTTCTCGAGCGCGGAGACCTCGACGGTGACCGTGTTGCCGCCCCATTGCTCGGGGACGAGATCGTGCTCCGCCAGCTGTTGCATCACCCGGGTGGGGTTGGCGTTCGGCCTGTCGATCTTGTTCAGCGCCACCACGATCGGCACCTCGGCCGCGGTGGCGTGGCTGATCGCCTCGAGCGTCTGCGGCATCACGCCGTCGTCGGCCGCCACGACCAGGACCACGATGTCGGTGGCGTCGGCGCCGCGTGCCCGCATGGCCGTGAAGGCCTCGTGGCCGGGTGTGTCGATGAACGTGATGCGGTGGCCATTCTTGTGCACCTGGTAGGCGCCGATGTGCTGGGTGATGCCTCCCGCTTCGCCGGCGACGACGTCGGTGTTGCGTATCTGGTCGAGCAGCTTCGTCTTGCCATGATCCACGTGACCCATGACCGTCACCACCGGCGGGCGCTCTTGGAGATCCTCGCCGTCGTCGCGGTCGATGGCCAGGAGCGCCTGCAACTCGGACTCCTTCTCCTGACCCGGGTCGACCAGCCGTACCTCCACGCCCAGATCGGCTGCGAACAGTTCGATCATGTCGTCCGGCAGCGACTGGGCGGCAGTCACCATCTCGCCGTTCTGCAGCAGGAATCGCACGACGTCCGCGGCCGTCCGGTTCAGCTTCGGACCGAGGTCCTGAGGACTGCAGAGGCGCTCGACCACCACCTCCCCCGCCGGCACGGGTGCGTCCTCCGGCGTGAAGCTGGGGACGTCCACGGGCTGCAGCTCCTCGGCGAAACGGCGGCGGCGGCGGGTCTTGCGACGTCTCGGCGGCTGGCGGCCCAGACCGCCCCGTCCAGGTCCCCGGCCGCCCGGTGGGCCACCGCCCGGCCCGCCACCCGGCGCACGCGGCGCGCCTGCGCCCGGAGCGCGCGGGGCTCCCGTCGCCGGCCCACGAGGTCCAGTCCCTCCGGGAGTGCGGGTGCCGCCGCCCGGCGGTCGGCCGCCCGGCGGTCGGCTGCCCGGCGCGGGGCGGGTGCCAACTGGCGGTCGCCGGTCACCGGGGGGGCCACCGCGCCGCGCAGGACCAGGGCCACCACGCCGGCTCGGCGCCTCGGGTCCCCGGGGACGGGCCATCGGCGGAGGCGGGATCGGCTTCCCACTCAGCGACCGCGGCGGGGGCGGGGCGGGCTTCCCGTCAGCGCCGATCGGAGCCGCGCGATTGGGATCGGCGGGCGGGGGTTCGGGCCTCGATGTCGGCGCGGCGCCGGGAGGTCCCGGAGGCGCCACCGGCGGAGCCACCGACGACACGGCACCGGGAGGAGGCGGAGGCGCCGCTGCAGGAGGCCGAGGCGCCGCTGCAGGAGGCCGAGGCGCCGCTGCAGGAGGC
>CAZTZI010000082.1:0-29751 GCA_964618115.1 uncultured Acidimicrobiales bacterium | reverse complement strand
CCTGGCGGCCGATCTCGACGACTGCGCCCCGGCTCCCACCGGTGACCCGCTGAAGATCGGATTCGCCGCCGACCTCTCCGACCTCGGCGGCTTCGCCGACGCCCCCGCCAGCCAGGCGGCCGAGTACTTCATCGACCTCATCAACTGCACCGGCGGCGTCAACGGTACCCCGCTGGAGTTGACCATCCAGAACATCGAGGGAGACCCCGACGTCACCCAGCGCGCCGCCCAGGACCTGCTGGACGCCGGCGTGTCGGCGATCCTCGGGCCGCCGTTCCCGGACTTCGGCTTTCCGTTGCTGCAGGTCACCGCCGGTCAGGTGCCGGTGCTGTTCGTGGCCTCGACCGAGCCGACCCTGTCGGATCCGGCACAGTTGGCGTTCCTGGTCGCCTTCGACGACACCGCCCAAGCCAGCGCCGCGGCGGAGTTCGCACTCGACGAGGGCTGGACCACCGCCGTCACCTTCTCCTCCCCCGGCCCCTACTTCGGCTACAACCCCGAGATCTTCACCGAGGTGTTCGAGGCCGGCGGCGGCACCGTGATCGCCGACTACAACTACGTGCCCATCGAGGATGTGGACTTCTCGTCGCAGGCCAACGAGATGGCCAACCTGGACGCGCCCCCCGACGTGGTGTACAGCGCCATGCTGGCCTTCCAGGCGGCGATCCTGCGCGGCCAGCTGGACGGCGTCGGCGTCGACACCCGGTTCCTCATCACCGACGCCTTCGAGGCCACCGGCGGCTACGCCGAGGGCGACGCGGTGGAGGGCTTCTACCACACCACGCACTCCTTCCCCGCACCCGGCAGCCGCGTCGTGATCCTCGACGAGGGATTCGAGGCCGCCACCGGCGCTGCGCTCGAGAACCCGTCCTTCGGGGGTCTCGCGGCCGACGCCATCGCCATGGTGATCGACGCCTTCCTCCGCACCGGATCCCACGACCCGGCGGTGATCGGCGCGGCCATCGCCGAGGCGCAGGGTGTCGAGGGCGTGACGGGCGTGTTGTCGTACCCCGTCGGCAGCGGCTCGCCCAACAAGCCCGTCTACGTGCACGAGGTCATCAACGGCGCACCCTCGCTGGCAGCGACGATCGGCTGAGGGCGCACCAAACTCCCGACCGGCGCCCGGCGGACCCCCACCGCCGGGCGCCGGCATTTCGGGGCGACCGGTCAGGCGATCGCGTGTAGACAATCGGTTACATGCCCGAGATCGAGTCGCCCACCGCCTGCCACGGCTCGATTCCCGCGCGGCTCGATCCCCCGCTCTCCGATGAGAGTCGGCCGTGACCGAACTTCTGCAGCAACTCGTCGACGGGATCGGGCGCGGCAGCATCTACGCCCTGCTGGCGCTTGGCATCGCCGTGATCTTCGGCGTCATGCACCTCGTCAACTTCGCCCACGGCGAACTCATCACGGTGAGCGCCTATGTCAGTTACGCGCTCTTCACGCTGGGGCTGCATTGGTGGGCGCTGGTCCCGGCGATCCTGGCGTCCTCGATGCTGACGGCTCTGGCCATCGAGTTCACCGCGTTCCGCTGGGTGCGCAACTCCTCGGACTTCACGATGGTGCTCACCTCCTTCGGCGTCCACTTCGTGGTGCAGGCTCTGTTCATCATGGGCGTCTCCGCCAACCGGCGTACGTTCGCCCGCCCCAGCTGGCTCTTCGAGACCGTCAGCGTGGGGGGTGTGAACCTGGAGGTCTATGACCTGGTGGTCATCGGCGTCACGCTCCTGACCCTCGCCGGCACCGTCTGGCTGGTACGTCGCACGATGTTCGGCATGACGCTGCGAGCCGCGGCCGACGACTTCGAGGCCGCCCGGCTGATGGGCGTGCGCAGCAATCGGGTGATCCGCGGTGCGTTCGTGCTGTCGGGAGCGCTGGCCGGAGTGGCCGCCGTCTTCTGGCTGATGCGCACCGGGCAGGCAGACCCCACTGCCGGGCTCACCCCCATGCTGAAGGGCGTGCTGGCAGCCCTCATCGGCGGGCTGGGGAGCCTCGGTGGGGCCGTCCTGGGTGGTCTGGCGCTGGGTCTCGTGGAGGTCCTGCTGATCTCGCGCCTGCCCGATGGCGTGGTGGGCCTCACCGACGGGATGGTGTTCCTGTGCATCGCCCTGCTGTTCGTCTTCCGACCGCAGGGGATGATCACCATCCGCCGGGCCGAGCGGGTGTGAGAGCCGTGCCGAGCACCGTCGGGAAGGGCTGCGGAATGCGCAGCGACCCGGTCCGGCACGTGCTGGGGCCGATCCTGGGCTCGCTCGTCCTCTTCGGGCTGCTGATCGGGGGCGCGCTGGTCTACACGTCCACCGGTGGGGCCGCCCGCGATGACCTCGTCACCCAGATGCTCATCAACGCCATCGTGGTCACCGGCATCGGGGTGTACGTGGGCAACACCGGCGTCATGTCCTTCGGGCACATCGGTTTCGGCGCCATCGCCGGCTACACGTTCGCCGTGCTCGCCATCTCGCCCGAGCGCAAGGCACAGATCATCCCGGACGCGCCTGTTGGCCTGGCCGGAGTGAGCCTGTCGCCGGCGGTCGCAACCCTGGTGGCGATCGGCGTCACGCTGGTCGCCGCGGTGGTCATCGGCTTGGGGCTCACTCGCTCGGGCGCCCGCACGGGGGCCATCTCCGCCGCCGTCATCACCCTGGCGCTCCTCTTCGTGGTGCACGAGGTGGCCCGCAACTGGACGGACCTCACCGGCGGGGGCCGCTCCGGCATCTCCTTCAGCCTCGGGAACAAGCTGGAGGGCCGCACCTGGATCTACGTGCTGCTCTTCGTGTCGATCCTGGTTGCCCGGCTCTTCCGCCAGACTCGCATCGGCCGCCTCGCCCAAGCAGCGCGAGAGGACGACCTGGCAGCACGGGCGGTCGGCATCAACCCCGCCGCCCAGCAGATGATCGCCCTGCTGCTGTCGGTCGTCATCGTGGCCGTGGGTTCCGCACTCCGCGTCTACGTGCTGGGTGTCATCACGCCGCGCTTCTTCTTCTTCGAGTACACGCTCATCACGCTGGCGATGCTCATCGTCGGTGGGCGCAACAGCGTCACCGGCGCACTCCTGGGCGTCGTGGTCATGACGATCGGCCTCGAAGGGATGCGGTACGTGGCGGGTCCGGATGTGAACGTTGCGGCGCTGGACTGGCTGCTGCGCGACGGGCTCACGGGCATCTTCCTCGGCGGGGCGATGTTGGGGTTTATGATCTTCCGCTCGTCGGGTCTGCTGAACGACTGGGAACTCGACGCCTGGCTGCTGCACAGCCGGCGGCGCCGGCGAGCGCTCCGATCGGACGACCCGCGCCCGACCCCGGAGTCCCCACCACCGCAGGCGAACTCGCTCGCCACGTCGGACGTCACGGTGGACTTCGGCGGTTTCCGCGCGCTCGAAGGCGCCTATGTCGGCGTGGAGGGTGCCGAGGTCGTCGGACTCATCGGGCCCAACGGCGCCGGCAAGACCACGCTGCTGAACGTGATCGGCGGCGTCGTCAGGCCGAGCTCGGGCCGCTGCATCGCCGCAGGTCGAGACCTCACAGGGGCTCCGACCCATGTCGTGGCACGCGGGGGGCTGGTTCGCACGTTCCAGAACCTGCGGCTGTTCGGCTCGTTGACTGTGCAGGAGAACGTGGAGGTCGCAGCGCTCATCGCCGAGCGCCACCGTCCCAGCCGGCCCGGCCCGGACACCGAGACGCTGCTGCGCGGCGTCGGACTCTGGGAACTCCGTCACCGTCGCGCCCGCGAGCTGGACTATGGCAACGCCCGGCGACTCGAACTGGTCCGGGCTGCGGCGGCCCGACCCGACTTCCTGCTCCTGGACGAGCCCACGAGCGGCATGAGTGACGCGGAGTCGTTGGAGATGATCCACCGGGTACGCACCACGGCGGCCGCCGTCGGCGCGGGTGTGCTGGTCATCGACCACGACCTGAACTTCATCATCGGGATCTGCGACCGGGTCTACACCCTCGATCAGGGCAAGGTCATCGCCGTGGGCACCCCGGAGGAGATCCAAGCCGATCCCCTCGTACAGGCCGCCTACCTCGGCTCGGACGCCGGCAGGAATCGGAGGAGCCGCTGATGCGGGCGGTCGTGCTCACCGAGTTCGGCGCGCCGGTGCGCCTCGTCGAGGACCATCCCGAGCCGGCGCCCGGCGACGGGGAGGTGATCGACGTGATCGCCTGCGGGGTGTGCGGTTCCGACCTGCACATCTCCGAGGGCCTGTTCCCCATCGCCCTGCCGCGGATCCTCGGACACGAGGTGACCGGCATGCACCCCCGGCTGGGGCCGGTGATGGTCTACGCCCCGTGGGGCTGCGGCCGCTGCGACGACTGCGACGCCGAACTGGAGATGATCTGCGCCGACGCGGCCGAGGCCGGCATCTTCTCCGACGGCGGCTACGCCGAGCGGATGGCTGTGCGCGACGCCCGCTACCTCGCGTCCCTGGGCGATCTGGATCCGATCGCCGCGGCCCCGCTGGCCTGCGGCGGGCTGACCGCCTACCGGGCCGTCGGGCACACGCTGGAACTGCTGCGGCGGCGCGGTCGCCGCACCCGGGCCACCGTGCTCGGTGCCGGCGGGCTGGGGCAGTTCGCCATCCGGTACCTGCGACTACTCAGCGACGCCACCGTCGTGGCGGCGGACATCTCGGGCGCCAAGCGGGCTACGAGCCGCGAGATCGGGGCGCACGAGGCCGTCGACCCCGGCGATGAAATCCCGCCGACCGACGTCGTGCTGGATTTCATCGGTTCCGACGTCACCCTGGCCCAGGCGGCGGGCGCGGTGCGCAAGCGCGGCATGGTGGTCGTCATCGGCCTGTTCGGAGGCAGGATCCCGTGGGGCTTCGGCGCCTGGCCCCACGAGGTGGCGTTCATGAACAGCGTGTGGGGCACGCGGGCACAGCTCGACGAGTTGCTGGCGCTGGCGGGCCGCGAGCCTTCGATCATCCAGCCCGTGGAGACCCTGCCCTTCGAACGGGCAGCAGAGGCGCACGCGCGCGTGCGCGCGGGCGACGTGCGAGGCCGTCTGGTCCTGACGGTCGGCGGCGCCTGAGGGGAGTGCGATCGATGGACCCGGCGAGCCCGCTGACCGTCGCCGGCGACCCGCTCGAGGTGACCGCTCCGAGCCTGTACCTCGACGGGATCCCCCACGACCGCTTCGCCGCCATGCGGGCCGCCCCCGGCCTCACCTGGCACCCGTACGGGGAGGGCGGCTTCTGGGCCGTCACCCGTCACGGCGACGTGCGTGCGGTGTCACGGAACCCGGAGCTCTTCTCATCGGAGATCGGGCACACCAACCTCTGGGATCTCGAGGCCGACGCCCTCGAGGCGCGCCGCTCGCTCATCGACACCGACCCGCCGGACCACACCCGGCTGCGGCGCATCGTCAGCCGCCACTTCACACCCCGCAACGTGGCGCGCCTCGCTGCGGCGACCCGGACCATCGCCGCGGAGTTGCTGGACGGCTTCGTCGCGTCCGGTGGCGGGGACTGGGTGAGGGCGGTCGCCGCGCCGCTGCCGATCAGAGTCATCATGCTGATGCTCGGCATACCCGCAGCCGACGCCGACTACCTCGTCGAGCTGTCGGACTATCTCGTGGAGGGCACGGGCGACCGACCCACGCTGGCGCCCGACGCCTTCGGGAACACCACGCCGCTGCGCCTGCTGCCCTTCGGGAGTCCCGCCAGCCACGCCCTCTTCGTCTACGGCGAGGAGTTGGGCGAGCGTCGCCGCGCCGAGCCTGCGGCGGATCTGGTGACCGAGTTGGTGCGAGCCGCCGACGGCGGCCGGCTCAGCCCGCCCGAGTACCGGAACTTCTTCCAGCTTCTCGTCTTCGCGGGCAACGAGACGACCCGCACCGCCCTGGTGCACGGCGCGCTGGCCCTCGCCGAACGGCCCGACGAGCTTCGGCGCCTCCACCGGCACCCGGAACTCGCCGCAGGCGCCGTCGAGGAGGTGCTCCGCTGGGCCACGCCGGTGCTGCACATGCGCCGCACCGCCCGCTGCGACACCGCCCTGGCGGGCACCGCCGTCGCCGCCGGGGACAAGGTGGTGATGTGGTACGCCTCGACCAACCGCGACCCGGAGGCCTTCGCCGACCCGTTCCGCTTCGACGTGGCGCGCTCGCCCAACGAGCACCTCTCCTTCGGCGGCGGGGGGCACCACTTCTGCCTCGGCGCTTCCCTGGCGCGCATGGAGATCAGGGTGCTGCTGGAGGAGCTCCGCGAGCGGCGGGTGGCGCTGCAGCCCGCCGGCGAGCCGCAGCGGATCGCCTCGAACTTCGTGCACGGCGTAGCGTCAGTGGCCATGGAGCCGGTAGGAATCGAGCCGTGAGCGCGCCCCTGGAAGGCATCCTCGTCGTGACCGTGGAGAACGCCGTGTCGGCGCCGTTCACGACCCGCCATCTCGCCGATCTGGGCGCCAGGGTGCTGAAGGTGGAGCGCCCGCCGCACGGCGACTTCGCCCGTCACTACGACAGCAGGCTGGACGGCGAGTCCACCTACTTCGTGTGGGGCAACCGGGGCAAGGACAGCATCGCCCTGGACCTGCGCGACCCGGCGCAGCGGGAACACTTCGACGAGCTGGTGGCCGGCGCCGACGTGTTCGTCCAGAACCTCTCGCCCGGTGCGGCGCGGCGGGCCGGCGTGCTGGCCGAGCAGCTCACCGAACGTCATCGGTACCTCATCGCCTGTGACATCTCCGGCTACGGCATCGACGGGCCGCGGGCCGACGACAAGGCGTACGACCTCATCGTGCAGGCCGAGTCCGGTGCCGTCGCACTGACCGGCGACCCCGAACGGATGAGCAAGGTGGGGTTCTCGGTTGCCGACATCTGCGCCGGGATGTACGCCCTCAGCGCCATCCTGGCGGCGCTGCACCGCCGCGCCGTCACCGGCGAGGGCGCCGCGATCTCGCTGTCGATGCTGGAGTGTCTCGCCGAGTGGACCGCACCGCAGACCTACGCGTCCGTCGCCGACGGCGCACCGCCGACCCGCTCCGCCCGGCGCCACGCCCTCATCGCGCCCTACGGCCTGTTCGAGCTCGACGACGGATCGGTGATCATGCTGGCGGTGCAGGCCAACCCGGAATGGGTTGCGCTGGCCACCGAGGTCATGGGCAGGCCGGAGCTTGCGACCGACCCCCGCTTCGCCACCAACGCCTCACGGGTCGTCAACGTGGACGAACTCGAGGAGGCGATCTCGGCCTACTTCACAGCGGAGCCGGCAGCGCAGGTGCTGTCCAGGCTGCGAGCGGCGCGCATCGCCTTCGGCAGGGTGAACGGGCCGCTGGAGGTGGCGGCCCACGAGCAGCTGCACGCTCGCGACCGCTTCGGCAACGTCGAGCTCCCGGAGGGCGCAGCGACGATGCTGCGACCACCGTTCAACATCAGCGCGGCCGGCGAGCCTCGCTGGCGCGTACCCGCACTCGACGAACACGAACCCGAGCTCGTGGCCGAACTCGTCGAGCGCGCGCACAAGCGCGCCCGCGAGGGCAGAGCCGCCTCGGACACAGCTCAGTGACTCTGCGGCCCGGTTCTTGCGTCATTCCGGCGGACGCCGGAATCCACGGTTCAGCAACCGGACTTGCGCCGCCGGTGGATCACCCGGCAGGCACCTAGAGGATCGGCCGGATGCTGGAGATCGAGTCGCTGACCACCCGCTACGGGTCGATTGCCGCGCTTCGCTCGGCCTCCCTGCGCGTCGGGGCCGGCGAGATTGTCGGGGTCATCGGACCCAACGGCGCAGGCAAGACCACGCTGCTGAACTCGATCGCGGGATTGCTGAACCCCGCCAGCGGGAGGGTGCGACTCAACGGCTCCGACGTGACCGGCGCGGCGCCCGACAGGATGCTGCGCGCCGGCGTGGCCCTCGTGCCCGAGCACCGCCGGCTGTTCGCCGACCTCACCGTGCGCGAGAACCTCCTTGTGGCAGGAATCACGGTCACCGCCCGCCAGCGCGCCGAGCGCTTGGAGGGGATGGCTGAGCTGTTCCCGGTGTTGGGCGACAGGCGCGACACACCC
This sequence comes from uncultured Acidimicrobiales bacterium, assembly GCA_964618115.1. GTDB lineage: Bacteria > Actinomycetota > Acidimicrobiia > Acidimicrobiales > CATQHL01 > VXNF01. The sequence goes on along the minus strand of CAZTZI010000082.1, from coordinate 21,750 downwards.
GCCGGCTACCTGTCCGGCGGGGAGGCTCAGCAACTCGCCATCGCCCGCGCCCTCATGAGCGCCCCCCGGATCCTGCTCATGGACGAGCCCTCCCTCGGCCTCGCCCCCGCGCTGGTGGACCTCGTGTTCAACCTGATCGGCCGGCTGGCCGTCGGCGGGCGCGCCCTGCTGGTGGTCGAGCAGAACGCCCACCGCATGCTGGACGCCTGCGACAGGGCCTACATCATGCGGTCGGGCGAGATCGCCACCGAGGGATCGGGACGGGAACTGCTCGAGCGGACAGACCTCTTCGACACCTATCTCGGACCCGGAACAGATCCCACCGGCCCGACTGGCTGACAGGCGGATCTCAGCCGGCTGCTGCCTCCGTCGCAGGAGATCCGAGCACTGGCCGCTCGGCCGCTGCCGCCGGCGACGGCAGGGCAACGCCCGAGGCGGCCAAGGCACCTTCCATCCGGGCGATCCGCTCCCCGTGCTCCCGCAGAATGACCTCGACCTTGTCGAAACGCTCGTCCACCTTGTCGAAACGCGCATCGACGCGACGCTCGGCTGCCGCGAAGCCCTGGTCCATCGACGTGCGCAGATCCTGGAACCCGGCGCGTATCCAGAGGGCGAGCACGCCCATGACGACGCCGACAAGCCCGATCAGAGCCGCGATAATCGTTTCCACTGGTTTCCATCCTAACCCCCGCCGTGTATGGCCTCGTTACGACGACGGACGCAATCGGCCCGATCACGGCAGGGAGTCACAGGCACGCATCCGAACAAATTGACGGCGGTGCACAGCCCGCCGGCCGAGCGTTACCCGACAAGAGAAGCCGGCGACGGCAACACGGCCCCGACTGACAGAGAGACCATTCGCAACGGCCACAGCCGAGCAGTTCGACACTACCGGCGCGGGCCAGCGACGCGGCGCGCCGTCGGACTCGGCGGAGACGTATCGGCCTCTGCCGGTCCGACGGCCCGGAGACCGCCGATAGCGAGGACGGATGCGACTGACCCAGCCACAGCGGGACACGCGAGGCATCCGAACAGATTCGCGGCTGCACAGAACCATCACGTCGGAGGCAACCCTAGGGCGATGCGCGAGATCCAGCCGATAGTGGGCCTGTCAGGAATTTTGTGTATCGGGCGTGATCTGAGGGTCCGCAGCTGCGCGTTGTGGGTCGGGAAGGATCATGTCTGTGACTGATCAGAATGTGCCGGCGCTGTCGGCGAACGGGGCCGCTGATTTGGCGGCGATGGGCCGGAGGTCGTGCTCCCCGCGCCCGCGGGGATGAGCCCATCCGCTGTGGGGCGGCGCTCCCCGTCGGCGCGTGCTGCCCGCGCCCGCGGGGATGAGCCCTGGATGCCGTCGTTGGTCGTCGTGACGAGGTCGCGCTACCCGCGCCCGCGGGGATGAGCCCGGTTGCACACTGCGTAGTTTTTGGCCCGTGAAGGCGTGGCGCGGCTTGTAGCCTCAAATTGCGTGGACGCACAACACGTCAGGTTCTTGGAACTCCTGAACGGATTTGTCCAGTACGTCGTGCCCCGATGGCAGCGTCGATATTGCTGGGGTGAGGCCGACATCGAGCGGCTGGTAGAGGATGTGCTGACGGTCGCGGCGGCTGGCCCCGATGCAAACCACTACGGCGGCACGCTTCTCACCTTCCAAGAACCCGGGGCGGCGGGCGTGGTCAGTACCCGCCGCGTGGTAGATGGCCAGCAGAGACTCACAACGGTGAGCATCCTGCTGTCATGCATCGCGGCCGAACTTGGACCGAACGACCGAAGCGCCGGCTGGAGCGCTGAGGACATCGAATTCCGGCTGACGAACCCCGGCAAGTCTGAAGAGAAGCACCGGAAGCTGAGGCTCCAGGACGGCGACGAGGACGAATACCGACGGATCCTTGAAGGCAGTCCGTCCGGCGCCGGAGCGGTGACTCAAGCGTGGAGAACCGCGCACCGACTAGTTGCCCGCAACGACCTCGCTCAGATGCTCACAGGCCTTGAGCGGCTCCGGGTCGTCAGCATCGGACTCGGCGATCAGCATGATCCACAGCAGATCTTCGAGAGCCTGAACGCCACCGGCCGTCCACTGACGGAGAGCGAGAAGGTCAAGAACTGGTTGCTCATGGGACTGCCGGACGACCAACAGCAGCAACTCCACGAGGACTCGTGGCGCGAGATCGAGCAGCTTCTCGGTGCCGAGCACACAACCGCGCCCATCGACACCTTCCTGCGGGACCTTCTGCGCTGGCGCACAGGCGAGGTACATGGAATCGATCGCGTCTATAGCGGACTTCGACGGTGGGCGGTACGGCAAGGGCACGCAGAGGACCGTCCGGCCCTCTGCCGTGAACTCGCCCGCCTCGCGGGGCTCTACGGGATCCTGACAGGCACGGCAGGTCCGCACAAGCAGAAGGATGTCGAACGCGAGCTCAAGCACCTGCGGGCGATGGGGATCCACATCCACCGTCCGTTGACGCTGCGCCTGTTGGACGACACATCCGCCAACGCCGAAACGGAGGCGACGGACAACAAGCTGGCGGGCATCCTTGTGGGGATCGGGACGTGGATCACGCGGCTGTGGCTAGCTGACCGTCCGACAGCGGGACTCAACAAGGCCGTGGCGGAACTGGCTCACGGACTTGGCCCAAGCCACGACGAGGACTTCGCGGAGCATTGGCTCGACCGAATCCGCAGGCTCCGGAACTCGCGGATCGGAGTCCCCAACGACGAAGCTGTTCGCGAGGGCGTCCGAACTCGAAAGGCCTACGGAGGAGGCGTCACGAACACATCGTTCGCCGTGCTGTGCGCCCTCATGGAAGCCGAGCACAAGGAGTCCCCAGCTCGTGAGAACCTGACCATCGAGCATGTGATGCCTCAGAAGCTCACGGACCAGTGGAAACGCGACCTTGGAGAGAGATCCGAGGAGACCCATGACCGATACGTCCACAGGCTCGCGAACCTGACACTGAGCGGCTACAACCCCGAGATGGGCGCAGCCCAATTCCACCAGAAGCGCCAAGTGTACGAGAAGAGCGCAGTCGGGATGACGCGACGACTGGCAGACGAGAATGAGTGGAACGAAGACGCACTTGAACGCCGCGCGGAGGATCTAGCTGTCCGGGTACTGCGCCGCTGGCCCTGGCCCGACCAGGGAGTCGAGCAGAATGTTCTGACGCCAGCCTTCTGGAGGCTCCTGGCGCATGTGGGCGGTGTTCCGGGACAGAAGGAGAACTGGCGAGGGGCGACGCAATGGACGAGCCCTTTGAACTCGATGAGTGACGCGATCGGGATCTACGTCGGCAACCCGGATCGGCTTTGGCTGTACATTCGTGCGGGACAGAGTCAGCCCTCCGAGGACAGGGCGGCCCGGATGCGCAAGTACTCCTGGGAAATTCGCGAACAGATGAGCGACCAAGTTCTCGGAGAGAACTTGGAGTCTGAGCACAATGCGGGCAGAACCGTTGCAGTCATGCGGCCCTGGACGCGCGAAGACGAAGACGAATGGCCCGAGGCAGCGAAGTGGATCGTGGAGCAGTGCGAGCGGCTCCAGTCGATCATGACAACGCCATTGGACCCGACCGCGACGCTCCTTCATGCCTGACATGGCTACCTCCCAATCGAGGGTGACCGGTCAATCGGGGGAGGCACCTCACGCGACAGACTCATTTCGACAACACGCTCAGCGACTACCGGTCAACTTGCAGCCGGTGCGCCGGAACGCACGAACTGCCCGTCCGCTTCGGGATGGCCGAGGCGATTAGGACCTCGTCGAGTTCCCCGCCTGCTGATGGGCCGCCGCGACGATAGGTCTGATCTCCGGCCCACCGTCGGCGCTCTAGCGGACCACTATCACGCTCGCTACCGCACCGTCCTCGACTTCCAGGCCGAAGCCGAAACAACGGCAGAGTGCTACGTCCACCTACGAGAATTCCTCACTGCCCGAATTGACGAGGCCTGCACTGAGCACGGTGCAACCAGCCTGCTGACCGGCCTAGACGACCTGATCCAGCACCTCACAACAGCGCACGCCGATCCTCGAGACGCCATCGACGCCTGCCAACGACTAGCTGAGCTTTGAACCTCCCCGGGTGAGGTTCCCCCGTTGGGTTGACACCTCGACTATTCCGGCGCTTGCCGTCAGAGGTACGGCAGGTACGTCTCAAGCTCCCAGTCGGTGACGTGGGCGGAGAATTGCTCCCACTCGGTGCGCTTGACCGCCACGAATTGAGCCACCGTCTCGGCTCCGAGAGCTTCCACGAAGACCTCGTCGCCTTCCAACTCGTCGAGGGCCTCGGTCAGGCTCCCGGGCACGTGTACCTCGCAGCTGACGTTCTCGAGACCGTCGAGGGTCTCCGGAGCCGGGCACTCCAGTTCACCGGCCACCCCGAGACGGCTGGCCACGAGCACCGCGGCGGCGGCCACGTGCGGGCTGGCCGCCGGATCGGCGAGGCGGTTCTCGAGACGGGTCGAGGAACCGCGCTCGGGATTCACCCGCACCGTCGTGCAGCGGTGGTCGTGCCCCCAGTTCTGCCAGTAGCCGCAGAGTTGCGCCGGCGCCAGGCGCTTGTAGGAGTTCACCGTGGGACAGCAGAGCGCGGTCATCGGCCGGAGATACGCCAGCTGCCCGGCGATGCACTGCTTCGCCAGCGCCGAGAGGCCGTCGGTCGCGGAGTGGTTCACGAGGGCGAAGTCGCCCGAACCATCGACGAAGCTGAGGTTCACGTGCAGGCCGTTGCCGCCCCGCTCGGCGATCGGCTTGGGCAGGAAGGTGAGGAGCAGTCCCCGTTCGGCGGCGATCTCCCGCGCCATGGTCTTGAAGAGGAAGGCCTCGTCGGCCGCAGCCATGGCGTCGTCATAGACCAGTGTGAACTCGAACTGGCTCTCGTCGTACTCGGCGTTCACCGACTCGAGGCGGAACCCGCACTCCCTGGCCCGCGTCACGATGGCGCGGGAGACACCTGACGGGTCGCTGAAGTGCCCGGTACCGTAGACGAACGAACCCGGCGCCGGGTACGGGATCCAGCCACCGCCGTCGCCGGGCTGCATGAGGTAGGCCTCGAACTCGAAGCCCACCTTGGGGGTGTAGCCCAGATCCTCCCAAGCGGCCACGGCGCGACGCAGCACCTCCCGGGGCGCGAACGGGATGGGGGCGCCTTCGAAGCTGACGTCACCGACGACGACCCCGACGCCCTCCTCCCACCCGGGGCGCACGTCGTCGAGGCTGAAGCCGCAGTTCAGGTCGGGCATTCCCTCCAGGAAACCCGCCCCGGGCACCGGCCCCATGTACCGGTCGTAGTTGAGGGCGAAGGAGGTCATGCAGTGCCGCGCCCCGCCGGCCGCCACGGCGGTCGGCAGGTACTTGCCGCGCGGAAGGTTCAGATGATCGGGCCAGAGCACGCGGATCTGCTGGTACTCGGCGCTCACGGCGCACCTCCTGACTGCCTCGTCGGGCCCGAGAGCTTGCGGCGTCGTACCACAGGCCACCTCCCGCGTCGAATCCACTGGGGCGCCCGGCCGGCGCAGCGGCGCCGGCCGCGGCGAGGACGCGCGCGCCATCGCCGGCTGCCTTGAAGGACCGGTACGTCGTGGTGCACCGGGGGCTGGCGTATTGTTGCGGCCATGCCGCGAGCCTTCGCCGCCGGGGACGACGAACTCGTCGAAGCCGAGCGCCTCATCCGCACCGAGCTCGGCGCGCTGGACCTCGACCTGGTGGCGCTCGCCGCCGTGTCGAACATCTTCCGGGCCGCCACCGCGGTGCGGAACCACATGGAGCGCGGCGTGCTCCGCCAGTACGAACTCTCCTGGAGCGCCTTCGTGGTGCTGTTCGTGCTGCGGGTCTGGGGCGAGCAGGAGTCCGGGCACCTGGCCGCCGAGGCGGGCATCACCGGAGGGACCCTCACCGGCGTGCTCAACACGCTGCAGCGCAAGGGATACGCCGAGCGTGTCCCGCACCCCACCGACGGCCGCCGGATGCTCGTACGAACCACCGAGTCGGGGCACCGCGTCGTCGACGAGATCATGCCCGCCTTCAACAAGCAGGAGGCGCTGGTCACGCGCGACCTCGGCGACATCGAGGCCACACGGCTGGCCGCCTACCTGCGGACGCTCCTGCGCACCGTTGCCGACCTGAACCCATCCTGAAGCCGACCTCGACAACTCTCCCGAGAAACTGTTAGGGTCCAAACGATCCTACTTCAGCGTGCCCGGCGGTGAAGGCACGCCGACCCCAGGGAACGAGGCGACAGCTATGGGTGAGATCGTCGGGGCAGGGCTCGTATCGCACGTCCCGCCCATCGTGATGCCCCCCGAGGAGCGGCGACAACTCAACGGCGGCGAGGACTTCAGCCTCTGCGCCGGTCTCGAGCGCCTGCGAACCGAGCGCCTCGACGAGTTGCATCCGGATGTGATCGTGGTGTTCGACACGCACTGGTTCAGCACCTTCGAGCACGTCTGCACGGCCCACGAGCGCCGCAGCGGCCTGTTCACCTCCGACGAGCTGCCGCGGGGCATGCGGCAGATGCCCTACGACATCCCCGGCGATCCCGAGTTGGCGTTCGGCCTGGCAGCGCTGGCCGACGCCCGCGACGACACCTGGGTGCTGGCCTGCGACGACCCCTACCTGCCGATCCACTACCCCACCGTCAACCTCCTGGGCTACCTGCAGGGCGACGAGGCCTGGGTGTCGGTGAGCATCTGCCAGACCGCTGTGACCGAGGACTTCCTGCTGCTGGGCGAGCTCCTGGCGGCGGCGGTGGCGGGGCTCGATCGGCGCGTCGTGCTGCTGGCCTCGGGGGGTCTCAGCCACCGGTTCTGGCCCCTGCGTGAGCTCCGCGCGCACGAGTCGGCGGATCTGCGCAACATCGTCAGCCCCGAGGCGCGTGCTGCCGACGAGCATCTCATCGAGCAGTTGCGCGCCGGCGACCATGCCGGCGTGCTGGCGGGCCTGGACGGCTTCCGCAGGCACGCGCCGGAGGGGTTCTTCGGCCACTACCTGATGATGGTCGGGGCACTTGGCGGCGCGGCCTGCCGGGCGCCGGGCGAGATGTTCTCCGCCTACGAGTCGGCGGCGGGCACCGGGCAGGCGCACATCTGGTTCGACCGGCCCGACGGCGGCTGGAAGGCTTGAGGCCTGCCGCACCCACCGGCCAAGACGACGATCCCCAGGAGGCTGCCATGAGATTCGCAAACGTGTCCGGCCGGGCGTGCCTGGTGCTGGACGGCCGAGCCGTCGACATTGCCGAGGCGTCCGCCGGCGCCCTGAGCTCGGACCCGATGATGACGGCCGACCTGGCGAACCATGCGGCCTTGCAGGCCTTGGCCGCCGAGACCGACCCGGCGGGCTGGCCCGAACTGCGGCAAGCCGACCTGGGGCCGCCCGTGCCGCGGCCCGGAAAGATCATCGCCATGGCCCTCAACTACCGCGGCCACGCGGAGGAGGCCGGCCTGGCGATCCCCACCGAGCCGCACGTCATGGCCAAGTTCCCCACCTGCATCTGCGGCCCCTACGACGACGTGCCGATCGGTGACCTGCAGATGGTCGACTACGAGGTGGAACTGGTGGTCGCGGTCGGGCGACGCGGCAAGGGCGTGGCCGCCGCCGACGCCTGGCGGTTCATCTCGGGGCTCACCTGCGGCAACGACGTCAGCGACCGCAACGAACAGTTCCGCCCGCCCGTGCGGCAGTTCTCCCTGGCGAAGAGCTACGACGCCTTCGGCCCGATCGGCCCCACGATGATCACCCCCGACGAGGTCGCCGACCCCGACGACCTCGCCCTCAGTTGCCGGGTGGACGGCGAGGTCCGCCAGCAGGCCCGCACCAGCGACTTCATCTTCGACGTGGGCTACCTCACGGCCTGGCTGTCCCGCTACGTCACCCTCGAGGTCGGCGACCTCATCTTCACCGGCACGCCCGGAGGCGTCGGGGACTCCATGGATCCGCCGACGTACCTGCGGGACGGCCAGGTCGTCGAAATCACCGTCGAGGGAGTCGGCACCATCCGCAACCGCATCGTGGCCGGGGAGGGCTGAGCCGTGCGGGTGATAGTCGGCGGCGACCGGAGTTCCACCTACGGGGGCCTCTTCACCGGCCGCGTCGAGTTGGAGATGCTGAACGCCACCGAGAGCGACGACGAGCCCGACACGGCTCACGTGCACTTCAGAGACGGCGCGGTCACCAACTGGCACAGCCACCCCGGGGGCCAGCTGATCTACGTGGCGGCGGGGCGCGGCAGGGTCGGCACCGACGCCGACGGCGCCGTGCCGCTGGAGCAGGGCACGCTGGTGGTGGCCCCGCCGAATGAGCGGCACTGGCACGGCGCGGCGGACGGTGGTGACTGCACGCTGCTGTGCGTCACGTGGGGCACGACCTGCTGGTCCGACGAGGCGCCGGACCTGGACGGCTGACCTCCGGAGACCCAGCACCGGTCCCCGATCGTCATTCCGGCGAAGGCCGGAATCCACGCCTGAGCCGATCGAGTTGAACGAGCCATGAACCAAGCGCCGGACACCACCTCGCCGGACCCGCCCGAGGTGGCGGTCGTCGGCTACGGGCCGGTCGGCGCCACGCTGGCCAACCTGCTGGGCCGGGCCGGCATCAGGACCTGCGTCTACGAGCGCTCCGCCGATCCGTACCCGCTGCCGCGTGCCTGCCACCTCGACGCCGAGGTCATGCGCATCTTCCAGAACGCCGGCCTCGGCGACGAGATCGGTGCGCTCGTGGAACCCAGCAGGGGAATGCTGTTCGTGGACGCCGCCGGTCGGCCGCTGTTCGACTACGAGGACTTCGTGCGCGACCCCATCCTGGGCTGGCACGAGGACTACGTGTTCATCCAGCCCGAGCTGGACGCCGCCCTGCGCGCCGGCGTGGACCGCTTCGACTGCGTGGAGGTACGGCTCGGCACCGAGGTCATCGACTGGCGGGAACTTCCCGGCCGCTGGGTCGTGGCCTGCGACGGCGCCGCCAGCGCGTCCCGGCAACTGGCCGGCATCGACTTCTTGGACCTCGGTTACGACCAGCGCTGGCTGGTCGTCGACGTGATGCTCGCCCGGCCCGTGGAGCTTCCCGGCATCATCCACCAGGTCTGCGACCCGCGGCGGCCCGCCACCTTCGTGCCCTCGGCCCGCAACCATCGCCGCTGGGAGTTCCGCCTGGCTCCCGACGAGTCCGACGAGCAGGCGAGCGATCCGGCGAACGTGTGGCAACTCCTGGCCCCCTGGCTGCAGCCGGGAGACGGTGAACTCGTCCGGGCCGCGGTCTACGACTTCCACGCCACCGTCGCCGAGACCTGGCGCCGCGGGCGGTTGCTGCTCGCCGGCGACGCCGCCCACCAGATGCCGCCGTTCATGGGCCAGGGCATGTGCTCGGGCATCCGGGACGCCGCCAACCTGGCCTGGAAGCTGCGCGCCGTGCTGCGCGACGGCGCACCCGAGGCGTTGCTGGACAGCTACGAGGCCGAGCGCCGCCCGCACGTCGAGCGCTGCATCGAATTGTCCATCGAGGCGGGCCGGCTGCTCGACGAGCCGGTCTTCCCCGAACCCGACAGCGACGACGGGGAGCGCTGGTCGCGCCTGCCCCCGCTAGCTGGACTCTTCCAGGGGGCCGGTCGCTCCACACCGTTCCCCGTCGGCCACCAGGCCCGCCAGCCGACCGTGGAGACCGACGGGCGGCGTCGCCTGCTGGACGACATGGCCGGGCCCGGCTGGTACCTCCTGAGCAATGGGCCCGCCGACGGCGCCGGCCTGGCGCGGGTGGTGGATGCGACACGGCTGGGCGATCCCGACGGCTGGCTGTGCAGGCTCCTGGGAGGAGCGGCCGCGGTGTTGATCCGCCCCGACCGCTACGTCTACGGCACGGCAACGACTGCGATGGACGTGGCGGGCCTGCTGGCCGACGCCCGCCGGCGCACCGGGCTGCCGCCGAACTGAGGGATCGGTCGTCGCGGCTCAGCCCGGAACGAGGCGCAGCGGCAGCCGCTTCAGGCCGTTGATGAAGTTGGAGCGCACCCGGTCGACCTCGCCGCACACCTCCAGGCGCAGGTTCCTGCGCAGCAACTCCTCCAGGAACACCCGCACCTCGAGGCGAGCCAGCCACGAGCCGAGGCAGAAGTGCGGCCCTCCCCCACCGAAGGTGACGTGGCGGTTGGGGTCGCGTCCCAGGTCGAGCGTGTGAGGGTCGGCGAAGACCTCCTCGTCGTAGTTGGCCGACAGGTACCAGGTCACGACCTTGTCCCCGGCCGCCACCGGTACACCGGCGATCTCGGCGTCGGTCACCGCCGTACGACGGAAGTGGATCTGCGGCGAGGCGTAGCGCAGTACCTCCTCGACGGCGGTGTCCAGCAGGGCGGGTTCGGCCCGTAGGCGCGCCAACTCGTCGGGACGCTCGGCGAGCGCCAGGGCTCCGTGGTTGAGGGCGTGGCGAGTGGTCTCGTTGCCGGCGATGACCAGCAGCAGGAACAGCGTGTTGAAGTTCTGCGGCGACAGCTCGCCGGCGGCCACCAGCAGCGACACGACATCGTCGGCCGGATGGCGGCGCTTGCCGTCGGCGAGTTGCCGGGCGTAGGCGAACACCCGCGTCGAGGTGGGGCTGCGGAACGGCAGCAGCCGGTACGGGTCGGTGTCCTCCCTGTCGAAAACCACCTCGGAGTAGTCGGGGTCGGCGTGGTAGATGATCCGGTCGGCCCACTCGAAGAGGCTGCCGGTGTCGTCGTCGGGAACCCCGAGGATGCGGCTGATCATCAGGATCGGCAGCCTGCGGGCCACAGCGCCCACGAATTCCACCTCGGCAGCGGCGCCGTTGCCCCCGGCGTCACCGAGGGTGTCGCCGAGGATCCGCGCCATGAGCTCCCGGGCGTCATCGGTCCAACGGTCGATGCTCCGGCGCGTGAAGTTGCGCGACACCATGCGGCGCAGCCGGGTGTGCTCGGGGGGATCCGTCTCGAGCATCGTGCGCCGGGCCTCGCGGGCCTCGGGATCACGCTCCAACTCCTCCAGTTCGGTGCCCCCGACCTGCGAGGAGAACGTCGCGTGGTCGCGGTGGACCGCCACGAGGTCGGCCCAGCGCGTCACCGCCCAGAATCCGGCGTTGCCGCCCGGCTCGGGGTGCCAGGCCACGGGCACCTCCCGCCGCAGGAGGGCGAAGGACTCGTGAGGGATTCCCCGCTCGTAGACGTCGTGGCTACAGATGTCGACGGGCGAGAGCGGCCGGCGGCTCACAGTTCTGCGACGTCGGTGAGGAACCAGTCCACGAGCCGCTGCGTGCGATCGATGGCCGCGGACTCGATGCCGGCGGTCTCAGCCGCCAGATCCTCGGTGTCGATGCCGTGGGCGCGGAGCTCGTCGGCGCCGAACGCGATCCAGTCGGCCAGGATCTCACTGTCCACCTCGGGATGGAACTGCAGCCCCAGGCTCCGGCCCATGCGGAATGCCTGCGAGCCGTTGGCGTTGCGGGCGATCTCGGAGGCGCCCTCGGGGACCGTGAACCGGTCGTAGTGCCACTGGAACCACGGTCCCGTCGAGAGGCCGTCGGGTTCGTCGGTGTCGATGCTGAGCCAGCCGAACTCGGGCTCCGGCGCCCGGGAGACCGTGCCCCCCAGAGCTGCCGACAGGACCTGACCGCCGAAGCAAACACCCAGGACGGCAGCCCCGGCGTCGTGCGCCTCCCGGACGAAGTCGAGCTCACGGTGGATCCAGGTTCCGATGGTGGCGTCGTCGTACACCGACCAGATCGCGCCCAGCACGACGACCAGGTCGAACTCGCCGGGATCGGGGAACCGGCGGTCGCTGACGGGGTTCCGCACGTCGCCGACCACACGGAAGGGCTCCAACTCGACGCCCCGGCGAGCGAGAGCCTTGCCGACCAGCGCCGCATGCCCTGTCGGGTCGTGCTCGACCGCCAACCCCCGCACCGCCGCAGCATACCGGTGGGCGGTCGGCGGCCCGGTCGGGGTCTGGGGTGCCGTTCGCTCCTTCGGCGCAGGCGCAAGGCGTCGCAAGTCGGCCCTCCAGCCCCCTCCCTCGGTTGTCGGCACCCGCCGGCGGTGATCGGGTTGGTGTTCTGTCCAGGGTTGCGGTGCGGTCCCAGTCGAGGGGTCGTCAGAACCTCAGCGGGTCGATGGCGAGGCGGAGGCGGCCCGGTGGGCGCTCGACGTTGGCCACGACGTCCAAGAGCGCGGCGCGGTCGGTGGCGCGGACCACCCAGCGGTTCTCCCCCAGTGCGGCGATCTCGAGGCCGACGGGGTGCCCGAGACGCTCCATGAAGGCAGCGGCGCCTGCGCCGGCGATCTCGGCGAGCGCTCCGAAGGGGGGGAAGCCGAGTTGGCGTCGCAGAGCGCGGTCGTGGCTGCTGAGCAGTCCGGGGTCGGCCGTGGCGGCGGCCTGCAGGACCGGGTGGTCGGGCTGGCGGGTCTGCACGAGGATCCGCCCGCCGCCGCTTCTGGGGCCGACGAGGCGGCCGGCACGGGCCAGGAGGGTGAGCGCCTGCTCGTTCGCCCGGTAACGGGTCGCCGAGAGCTCCTGGTCGAAGTCCAGGAACGCCACCACGTCAGCCCTGGGGACGCGATGCAGCGCGGCCTCGGTGCCGATGACGATCCGGGTGGCTGCGGAGTGATCAGCCGAAGGCGATCGGGCGGGGCTGCTGACCTCGGCCACCCGCTCCCCCAGCAGGACCTCCAACTCGCCGGCGAGCTTGGCGACCCCGGGTCGCAGGGTGCGCAGGCGCGTGGCGCCGCAACGGGAGCAGACCCGCGGGCGCGACTCACCGCAGCGCGGGCAGTTCAGACCGCCGGATCCGGTCGCGCGGTCCGCTGCGCCGCCCTCACCCGCCGCAGCACCGCAGGAGTCGCACACCACCAACTCATCGCATCCCGTACAGGCCAGCAGGCGAGCCCGGCCCTTGCGGTTGAGCACACAGACGGCGCCGGCACAGGCGCGGAGACGGGCCACCAGCGTCTCGGTCAGCAGGCCGTGGCGACCCATCTCGGGGTCGCGCTGGTCCACGACCTCCAGGTTCGGCCATCCCTCCCGCTCGACGGCGCGCGGCGGTACCAGAGGCTCTGCCGACGCCAGTTCCTGGGCCTCCAGGGTGGGAATCGGCGAGACCAGGACGCACGGGACGCCCGCCCGGCGAGCGCGTTCGATGGCGACCTCGCGGGCGCTCCACGTCGGCGCGTCCTCGGCTACCAGCGCTTCGTCGTGTTCATCGAGCACAACGACAGCGGCGAGCCCGGGTGCGGGGCCGAAGACTGCGGCGCGGGTCCCGACCACCACACCTCCGGCAGCGGCCTGCCCCCAGCCATCGGGCAGCAGGGCTGCGGCGACCCCGCGACGGCGCACCCAATCGGCCAGGCGCGCCGCCTCGGCGAGGTGCGGGACGACCAGGAGAACATCCCCGCGCCGGAGGGCCGCCGCCACCAGCGGTCCCCTGTCGCCCGCCGGCGGGATCCTCACGACCGAGACCGCATTGTCGAAAGCGGCAGACCAGACCGCCGCCGGGTCGGCCCCCGAGGATGTCGCCGGAGGGCGCTGACCCCCACGGGTCCCGCCGGCTCCACGCACGGACTCGACGACACGGGGCGGCGAGGCGGTACCGAAGAACGTGGCGCGGCGCCCGGCCCAGCGCCAGGCCGCCCAGCGCGCCACGTCGAGCACCTCCGCCGACGGCCCGACGCCGACCAGCTTGGCGAGCGGTCGCAACGCCAGGGGCGCCGGCTCGCGCCCCCCCGCCTCGTCGGGCGGTGGATCCTCCCCGAGTCCGAGTTCCAGGCGCAGATCCGCAGGCTCCTCGGGGGCGGCCCGAGGGACCGCATCGGGACGCGAACCGGGCGCCGGCGAGCGGCCGGTGCTTGTCTCCGGGCCGTCCCGCACGCCGAGTTCGGGATCGCAGGCCGTCACCCAGGCGCCCACGCGACGGTTCTGCAGCACCACGCGGACCATCGTGCCGACCGCCAGACGCGCCGCTCGGCCGTCGGTGTGCCAGGCCTGCGGCACCTCGTAGTCGAACTCGCGGTCGACGGCTGCGACGTCGGTGAGCACCCGCACGACCCGCGGGCCGCGCCGGGGTGGGGATTCGGGCTCGGTTGGCGGCGATTGCCGGGGCGGCGTCCGGCTCAGAGGCCGAGTTCCGATCGCAGTTCGTGGACTCGGTCCCTGCGCTCCCAGGTGAACTCGTCGCGCTCGCGGCCGAAATGGCCGTAGGCGGCCGTGGAGACGAAGATCGGCCGCAGCAGGTCGAGGTCGCGGATGATGACCGCCGGACGCAGGTCGAACACCTCCCGGACGGCGGGGGCGATCCTGGCCGGATCCACGTGGTGGGTCCCGAACGTCTCGACCATCACCGAGACCGGCTCGGCGATGGCGATGGAGTAGGCGATCTGGATCTCGCAGCGGTCCGCGGCCCCCGCTGCCACCAGGTTCTTGGCCGCCCAGCGTGCGGCGTAGGAGGCCGAGCGGTCGACCTTGGTGGGGTCCTTGCCGCTGAAGGCACCGCCTCCGTGGCGGGCCATGCCGCCGTAGGTGTCCACGATGACCTTCCGCCCGGTGAGACCGGCGTCGGCCACGGGCCCGCCGCTCACGAAGCTCCCTGTGGGGTTGACGAGGATCCGCGGGTCGGCCTCGGGGAACAGCGGCCGCAGCACCGGGTTGATGACGTGCTCCATGACGTCCGGCTCGATCGTGCTCCTCAGATCGATCCCGTCGGCGTGCTGAGCCGAGACGACCACCGTGTCCACGTCGACGGGGACGGAGCCCTCGTAGCGCACGCTCACCTGGGTCTTGCCGTCGGGGCGCAGGTAGGGCACCGTGCCGGCCCGGCGCACCTCGGCGAGACGCTCGGCCATGCGATGCGCCAGATGGATCGGCATCGGCATCAGGGGCTCGGTGTCCCGGCAGGCGTAACCGAACACCAGGCCCTGATCACCCGCCCCCATCACGTCGGGATCCTCGGGGGGCGCGTTGTCGACCCCCAGGGCCACCTCGGCGGATTGCTCACCGATAGCCGACAGCACCCCGCAGACGTTGCCGTCGAAGCCGATGTCACCCCGGTCGTAGCCGATACCGCAGATGGTCTCCCGGACGATCCCAGGAATGTCCACCCAGGCGTCGGTGCGGATCTCGCCGCTGACGAGGCACAGCCCGGTGGTCAGGAACGTCTCGCAGGCCACCCGGCTGTTGGGGTCCTTGGCGATCAGAGCGTCGAGGATGGCATCGGAGATCTGGTCGGCCATCTTGTCGGGATGACCCTCGGTGACCGACTCCGAAGTGAAGGTGTAGGTGGGGCTCACAGTGCCTCGATCATCGTTTCCGGCGGCCGTGGGGTTGCCGCCCTCGTTTGCTGGTGTCGCGACCCGCCCCCGTCGGCGGGGATTATACCGGCTTGGGTCCGACGGCCTGCCGGGGCGCGTGGCACCAACTGCGGTGCGACCCCGCCGATGTTGCCCCGACGGGTATCTGCACACACAATGGCTCCGTGCAGCAGTTGGTGGCTCCGGAATGATCGACCGCGATTCTCACCCGGTCTCCTGGCGGGAGGCCGGTACGGGCCCACCGGTGATCTTCCTGCACGGATTGGGAGGAACCCGTACCGCCTGGGATCCGCAGCTGGGCGGCCTGGCCGACCGGTTCCGCTGCATTGCCTGGGACATGCCCGGGTACGGGGCGTCGGCTCCCCTGGCAGAGTTGACGTTTCCAGCGATCGCCGACAGTCTCGCCGGTCTGCTGGACACACTCGAGCTCGAGGTCGCCGACCTCGTGGGGCTGTCCTTCGGCGGCATGCACGCCCTGCACACGGCAATCCACCATCCCCGGCGAGTGCGCAGCCTCGTACTCGCCGACACGAGCCCGGCATTCGGGCTGGACGGGACAACAGCACAGGAATGGCAGGCCGCCCGCCTGGCACCCCTCGACCGCGGCCTGGCGCCGGTGGACTTCGCCGGGGATGTCCTCGACGCGATCTGCGCACGGACTCTCGAACAACCGGTGCGCGAGCAACTCGTTGCGTCCTTCGGCCGGATCTCGGCGGCAGGGTTCCGCGCCGCGATCGAGTGTCTGGTCCACCACGATGTCCGCGGCGCCCTGCCCGGCATCGGCTGCCCGGCACTGGTCATCGTCGGGGAGGCGGACAGAGAGACGCCGCCGTCCTACGCCGAGTCGCTGACCGAGGGCCTGCCGGACAGCACCCTCGAAGTGATCGAGGGCGCCGGTCACCTGACCCCCTCGGAGGCGCCGGAGACGTTCAACCGCCTCATCGGGGAGTTCCTCAGCGGCGTCGACCTGCGCGCGGGCCAGAATGGGAGCGTGAGTTCGCCATGAACACCTCCGCCACCGAGTGGCGCTGGGTGCGGCGCTATGCCGAGCAGTTCCGGGCGTGCAACCTCGCGCCGGACGAGGTGGCCGTGCTGCTGTCGGAAGCCGCCAGCAGCCCGCTGATCGTCGAGACGGCCCGCATGGCGCTGGAGTCGCTGGGCGCCGCCGTCGCAGACGTGCGCATGCCGACGCCGACCAACCCCGGCCCCGTCCCCATCCGCTCGACCGGGGCCTCGGTGGCTCTGGCCGGGCATCGGGCGGCCGTCGCCGCTCTGGCGGCCGCCGACCTCGTCGTGGACTGCACCGCCGAGGGACTGCTCCACGCCCCCGAGTTGGGCGAGATCCTGGCAGGCGGCAGCCGTGTCCTCATGATCTCCGCCGAGCATCCCGAGAACGCCGAACGCTGGCCCCACGACCCGACGCTGGCCGACCGCGTGGAACACGGTGTGGCGCTGCTATCCGGCGCCGAGCTGTTGGGTGTCACCAGTGCCGCGGGGACCGACCTGCGGGTCCATCTCCCGGGCGCGGTCACGGCCGGATCGCACGGCTGGTGCACCGAACCCGGAACCATCGCCCACTGGCCCGGGGGATTGGTCCTGGCCTTCCCCGCTGAGCGCACCGTCAACGGCACACTCGTCCTGGCACCCGGCGACATCAACCTCACCTTCAAGGAGTACATCCGGGAGCCCATCAGCCTGCGGATCATCGACGACTACATCGTCTCCATCGACGGCGACGGCCACGATGCCGCACTGATGGAGTCCTACCTGGCGTCCTTCGAGGAGCCCGACGCCTACGCGGTCAGCCACGTGGGCTGGGGGATGAACCCGGGCGCCCGCTGGGAGGCCCTGGCCATGTGGGACAAGGGCGACCTCAACGGCACCGAGCTGCGGGCCTTCGCCGGCAATGTGGTCTACTCCACGGGCGCCAACGAGACCGCCGGCCGCTTCTGCCGCGGCCATTTCGACCTGCCCATGCGCAACTGCACCGTCACCCTCGACGGAGAGACGGTCGTCGACAGCGGCCACCTGCGAGCCGACCTGCGCTAGCACAGGAGGGGTAGGGCTGGGTCTGAGGCAACACTAATTTAAATATACTAGAAATAGTGGACATTGCTTATTCGGCGCGTCGACACGGTGTCCCGGACAGCGAGATTCGCCACGCCTGGCTCCATGCGTTGGGCTTCTTCCTCCTTGACATCGAACAGGAGTCGATCAAGGGCCTCTGCATCGGGCCCGATACCGCTGGTAACCTGCTTGAAGTGCTGTACCTCGAGTTTGCGGACGGTCATGTGATCATCCATGCCATGCCGCTGCGACCCAAGTTCTCGGTCTATCTCACCGGACAAACGCCATGAGCCAGCAGAACCCAGGAAGGCCCAGCGCCGAGGAAATGGAGAAGATCGCCATCGAGTTCGAGAACCATGATTTCACGCCGGAGGAACTCGTGAAGATCGCAGCAACCCGCCGGAGCACGCCGGGCCTCACCCGGGCCGCGGAAGGGAGATCAGCGAGCGACGGCGCGTAAGGCCATCACCCGGTCGAGGATCGCCCGGGCGACGTCGCGCTTCGAGGTCAGGGAGACGGCCTCGCGGCCACCGGTGGCGTCGAGGAGGGTCACCTCGTTGGTGTCGTGGTCGAAGCCGGTGCGGGGTGCGGACACGTCGTTGACGACGATCAGGTCGGCTCCCTTGGCGTGCAGTTTGGCTTGGGCGTTGGCCAGCACGTCGCTGGTCTCGGCGGCGAAGCCGACCAGGGTGCCAACCCCCCCGCCCTTGCCAACCTCGGCGAGGATGTCCGGTGTGGGTTCGAGTGTGATGGTACGAGCCTCGCCCGACTTCTTGATCTTCTGGGCGGTGGGCGCTGCCGGCCGGTAGTCGGCGACGGCGGCAGCCATGACCAACACGTCTGCGGGTAGCCGATCCACGACTGCAGCGCGCATCTCCTCGGCGGTCTCCACGAGCACGAATTCGATGCTCTCGGGCAGCGGGCGCCGGACCGTGGCCACGAGCGTGACCTTGGCGCCCCGGGCCGCCGCCTCGGTCGCCACCGCGTACCCCTGCTTGCCCGACGAGCGATTGCCGACGAACCGCACCGGGTCGATCGGCTCGCGGGTACCGCCGGCGGTCACGAGAACCCGCAGTCCCGCCAGATCCCTCACCGAGGCCTGCGCGCCGGTCGCCAGGGCCTCTGCCGCTGCGGCGAGGATCCCCTCGGGTTCGGCCAGGCGGCCCGCGCCCTCATCCCCGCCGGCAAGACGACCCTCGGTCGGCGGCACGACGATCACACCCCGGTCTGCCAGGATCCGCAGGTTGTGCTGGGTCGCCGGGTGTTCCCACATCTCGGTGTGCATCGCCGGGCACACCACGACCGGTGCGCGGGTGGCCAGCAGCGTGGCGGTCAGCAGATCGTCGGCCAGGCCGGCGGCGTAGGCGCCGATCGCCCGGGCGGTGGCCGGGCAGACCAGGATCAGATCGGCCTGCCGGCCCAGGGTGACG
The DNA here is from genome assembly GCA_964618115.1 of uncultured Acidimicrobiales bacterium. Taxonomy (GTDB): domain Bacteria; phylum Actinomycetota; class Acidimicrobiia; order Acidimicrobiales; family CATQHL01; genus VXNF01. The sequence goes on along the minus strand of CAZTZI010000082.1, from coordinate 2,966 downwards.
TGCGGGATCGGATCGTCGTCCTCGAAGAGCGAGAGGCGGGCCCGTTCGGTGGCGAGCGCCGAGAAGGTGACCTCGCCGACGAACCGCTGTGCCGCCGCGGTCAGCACGGGGACGACATGCGCTCCGGCGTCGACGAGGCGCCGGCAGACCTCTACCGCCTTGTAGGCAGCGATCCCTCCGCTCACGGCGAGAACGACGCGGCGCCCGTCGAACGGGCTCATGGGTCTGACTGCAGGTGCACTGGGTGCTCGGCGGCCTCAGCCGGCCTGCTCGGGCGGCTCCCCGTCCAGTTCCAGCACCAACTCGCCTTCCTCGGGCTCCGGAGGATCCTGGACCGTCACCGCAACGATCTTGCCCTGCTCGATCTCCTGCAGAGCGATCGACAGCGGCTTGCGGGCCGTCGAGGAGACCTGCGGCGGGATCATCCGCCCGAGTCCCTCGCCGAGTTGGCCGTAGTAGGAGTTGATCTGCCGGGCGCGCGTGGCGCTCAGCGAGACCAGCCGGAACTTGGACTCGTCCGCCTTCTCGAGCAGCTCCTCCACGGGAGGGTTGATCATGCTGTTGGTGTCATCGCCGATATCGACTTCCCGCATCGTCGCTCCCCGGAGTGGTCGTCAAGTAGATGGTCAGGCATTGCCCGCAGCCGCGGCACCGGCCTCGAATCGCTCAGGTTCCCGCCGCGCTGCAGCCACCGACGCGCTCCGCCAGCCTACCGGTCGCCCCGGGCGGCCCCTCCGTCCGTCACCACACCGCGCCGGCGCCGCTGGTCGTCGATGATCCGCCCCATCTCGGCCACGGTCTCGCCCAGATCGGCGTTCACGACCATGACGGCGCCGAGTTCCCGGGCGGTCTCCCGCTCGCCGGGTCCGTAGGACAGGCGGGCCCGCACATGGTCCTCACTGTCGCCCCGACCGCGCAAGCGGTACGCCTGATCCGAATCGGACGGCGCTTCGAGGAAGAGCAGCAGTGCCTCCGGATGGCGGGCACGCACCTGGCGGGCACCCTGGACATCGATCTCGAGGAGGACGTCGCATCCCGGCAGCGGATCGGGATGTGGCGTGCCGTAGCGGTACTCACCGAAGTCGGCCCACTCCAGGAAGTCACCGGCGGCGATCGCCGCATCGAAGGTGGCGCGATCCACGAAGCGGTAGGCGTCGTCGGGCTCGCCGACGCGCTGAGGCCGGGTCGTCCATGAGCGGCTGAGCCAGAGCCCGTCGTCCTGGCTGACGAGCAGGCGCGCCAAAGTGCTCTTACCGGACCCGCCAGGTCCGGAGAGAACGATCAGCAGTGGTGATGTTGCCAGTCCCGGTGCCCTCGAAGGCCGACGTCAGCCCTCGAAGGAAACTACGACAGTCGGGCCAGGAGTGCCTCGCGCTGCTTGACGCCGAGCCCTCGCAGCCGCCGCGTCTCGCTGATGTCGAGTTCCTCCATGAGCCTTCGGGCCGTCACCTTTCCGATTCGGGGCAGCGACTCCAGAACGGCCAATACCTTCGTGCCGCCGACCACATCGTCGTCGGCGGAAATGTCCAGCACATCGGCAAGGGTCAGATCACCGATCTTGAGGCGATCCTTCAGCTCAGCCCGCTGGCGGCGAACCGCGGCAGCCTTGGCAAGAGCCTCCTGACGTTGTGCATCACTGAGTTGTGGGGGTAGTGGCATGGCGGGGACTGTAACCGTGTCGGAGCCCGGAGTGGCGCATTTCGCGGCGTGACCTGTGACACGCGTCCATGCGCGAGCCGGCGGTTCACCCCACTTCACCAGCCGGACAGCAGGACTGCAGCGGCCTCGGCAGGGTCGACCGCCGCAGTCACGGGGCGGCCGATGACAAGGATGTCGGCACCTGCGACGGCGGCTGCCGCCGGCGTCGCCACCCGCGACTGATCGTCGGCGACCGCGCCCGGCAAGCGGATACCGGGAACGACACGCAGCAAGTCCGGGGTGGCCGCGACGATCGTCGGCAGGTCTGTGGCGGCGCAAACCACGCCGCCGCATCCGGTGGCGGCCGCACGGCGCGCCCGCCGCTGCAAGACCTCCGGTGCAGCCCCGGCATCGCTGGTCAGCACCGTGATCGCCAGGGCCATCGGCGGATCGGTTCCAGGCGGGCGCGGGCTCGCAACGAGTCCCTCGACGCCGGCTCGGAGCATGCCGGCACCCCCGGCGGCGTGCATCGTCACGTAGCGAGCGCCGAGGGTTCCGAGGGCGCGCGCGGCGCTCGCCACGGTGTTCGGGATGTCGTGCAGCTTCAGGTCCACGAAGACGTCGAAACCCTCGTCGCGCAGGGCTCGCACCGCCCGAGGGCCGGCGGCGCCGAACAACTCGAGGCCCACCTTGGCGATGCCGAACCAGGGATGCAGCGCTCGGGCGAGGGCCACAGCCCGGTCAAGGTCGGGGGTGTCGAGCGCCAGGGCGCAGCGGGTTCGATCCATCGGCGTGCCGCTCACAGAGCCTCAGCCGGCCCCCGGTATCCGGACTTCGACCCCATCCCGCCGGCCGGAACTCTGTGCGCCGCGCCGGTCAGTTCACTCACCGCGGTCACACCGTGGCGCCGGCACCAGACGGCCAGATCGGCACACACCCGCTCGACGGCGCGCGGCGAGGCGAAGGTTGCGGTCCCGACCTGCAGCGCCGACGCCCCGGCCATCAGCATCTCGACGGCATCGGCACCCCGAGCCACCCCTCCCACACCGACGATGGGAAGATCCCCCAGCGCGGCATGGCATTCCCAGACGGCGCGCACGGCCAGAGGCCGGATGGCGGGACCGGAGACGCCCCCCGCGCCGGCACCCAGTACCGGCCGCCGCTCGGCGACGTCGATGACCAGGCCGGGCACGGTGTTGATGAGCGTCACAGCTGCGGCACCCGCCTCCCGGGCCGCCGCCGCCACCGCGACGACATCGGGGGTGACAAGGCTGAGCTTCGCCCAGCGCGGCAGGCCCGCTGCGGCCGCGGCCTCGACGGCGGCGGCG
>CAZTZI010000081.1:0-8351 GCA_964618115.1 uncultured Acidimicrobiales bacterium | reverse complement strand
CTCAGCGGCAAGGCGTCGGACCTCATGGGTCAGATGCAGGGCTCCCAGGCCTGGGTGTCGATCTTCCGTCCCGGGTCGATCTTCCGCAAGGGTTACACCGACAGCCCCCGGAACCGCTCCTACGTCATCATGAACAGCGTTCTCTACCACCTCCACCCCGTGAAGGTGAGGCGCCACGGCGTGCGGGTGAGTTACACGCTCTGCCTCGGCGGGCTCAGCTTCTTCCTGTTCATCATGCTGACCGTGACCGGCATCTTCCTGATGTTCTTCTACCGGCCGACGGCGGCCCAGGCGTGGGACGACATCTACATCCTGCAGACGGAGGTTGCGTTCGGGCTGCTGGTCCGGAACATCCATCGCTGGGGCGCGCACCTCATGGTGCTGACCGTGTTCCTGCACATGGCGCGCGTCTTCTACCACGGTGCCTACAAGCCGCCGCGGGAGTTCAACTGGGTGATCGGCGTGATCCTGCTGACGCTCACGCTCCTGCTGTCGTTCACCGGCTACCTGCTGCCCTGGGACCAGCTGGCGCTGTGGGCCGTCACCGTCGGCACGAACATGATGGGCTTCACCCCCGTGTTCGGTGACCAGGTGCGGTTCGTGCTGCTGAGTGGCGTGGAGATCGGTACGGACACGCTGCTGCGGTGGTATGTGCTACACGTTCTGATGTTACCTTTCGTTCTGATCATTTTCCTTGCCGTCCACTTCTGGCGGGTCCGGAAGGACGGCGGGATCTCCGGGCCGCTGTAGGCCGGTGCGAGGGACTGACGAGCCATGACGGAAATCCCCGAACACCTACTGCGGCGCGCCAAGGAGGCGCGCGAGCGGCTCGAGGGCGGAGCCGAGCCGGCCGCGGACGCCGGCGGTGCCGGCGCCCCGCCGGAGAGCCCCCCGCCTGCCGCGGGGGCTGCGCCGCCGGGAGACGAGGAGAAGATCCCGGCGCACTTGCTGGATCGCTCGCGTTCGGCCGCCGATCAGGCCGCCGTCGCCCCGGCCGCGCCCGGCGGACCTGTCGCCCCGGCAGCTCCGTCCCTGCCGACCGGTCCCGGCGGGCACACGCAGCGGCTGCTCACCGTCGTCAAGTCGGGGTCCATCCAGGACGTCAAGGCGATGCCGCAGGACAGGGTGCACGTGTGGCCACACCTGCTGCTCGGCGAGTTCGTGGCGTCGCTGCTCTGCACCGCGTTCCTGCTGATCTTCTCGGTGTTCGTGAACGCGCCGCTGCTCGAGTTGGCGAACGTCAACGAGACGCCCAACCCCTCCAAGGCGCCCTGGTACTTCCTGGGTCTCCAGGAGCTGCTGACGATGTTCCACCCGATGGTGGCCGGCGTGACGATCCCCGGCATCGCCCTGTTCCTGCTGATCCTGGCCCCGTACATCGACCGCAACAAGGAGAAGGCTCCCGAGAAGCGCAAGTTCGCGGTGTCGCTGATGACCGTGCACCTCATGTTCTGGGCGGTGCTGGTCATGATCGGCTCGTTCTTCCGCGGACCCGGATTCAACTTCATCTTCCCGTGGAACGACGGGCTTTTCTTCGACTTCTGAGGCGCCTGCCGTGATCGTCCTCGCCATCGTTATCCCGGTGCTGGCCGCGGCCGGCTTGATCGTGCTCGTGGCGGCGTATCGCCGCCGGGAGGTGCGGTCGGTCACAGGTCGGCTCTCGCGACGCACCCGGCTGCGCGACCGGCTCGCCCGGCGCGCCGAGCCTGCCGGCGGACCCCCGACAGGGCGGGAGGTGGAGCGCGCCGCCGTGCTGGCTCGTCGAGCGCCCGGCGACCTGCCGGCGGTTCCCGACGCGGCCGACGATGACATTCCCTGGACGCCACCCGACCCCGAGGCGGTCGGCGTCACCCGCCGGCAGTTCCTGAACCGGTCGATCGTGGGGTTCATGGGGCTGAGCCTCACGGGTTTCGGCGCCGCCGTCCTGGGGTTCCTCTGGCCGCCGTTCGTGACCGGCTTCGGTGCGATCCTCAACATCGGCACCGTCGACAGCCTCAAGACCCAGGTACGCGACGAGAACGGGTTCCTGAAGCTGCCCGAGGGGCGCATGTGGGTGACGGAGTATCCGACGGGAGCGCTGGCCAAGGCGCGGCAGGTCTACTCGCCGGCCGTGCTGGGGGGCATGGAGGCGGGGCTGGTCGCCCTCTACTGGAAGTGCCCGCACCTGGGTTGCACCGTGCCGGAGTGCGTCAGCTCGCAGTGGTTCGAGTGCCCCTGCCACGGTTCGAAGTACAACCAGGTCGGGGAGAAGCGCGGCGGCCCGGCGCCCCGCGGCATGGACCATTTCGCCACCTCGGTCAACGATCGCGGCGAGTTCCTCGTGAACACCGGCAAGATCGTCCAGGGCTCGCCCATCGGTACGAACACGACCAACCAGGAGGCCCAGGGCGCGCACTGCATCGGTGAGGCCTCGGAGTAATGCGGCTCACCGTTGCCGACTTCGGAGTTCTCGCCGCTTCGACGCAGCGCACCGTGGGCGTCATCCTGGCCGTCGTCGCCATCGGCGGATTCGTCCTCTACTGGGTCTTCAACTGGTTCGTCGGCCGGGGCGAGACGGGCTCGGAGATCGACCTGGCGCCCAACCGCAAGCCGCTCCCCGACGACGCCGAGATGGAGGGCCGCCGGTTGGATCAGGGCCTCATGTTCGGCTTGATCTGCATCGTGGTCATCGCCATCGGGCTCCCGCTGTACTGGCTGGGCGAGCCCGGTCGCCATGACGGCCTCATCGAGGTGAGCGATGAGTTCGCCGCCGAGCGCGGTTTCCACCTGTACGAGGAGCGCTGCGCCACCTGCCACGGCTCGGTGGACGGTCCGGGCGGGTTGCGGGATCACACGCTCGTGGACAACAACGGGATCTTCCTGGCGCAGGTGCAGTGGAAGGTGCCCTCGCTGGCTGCCGTCCTGTACCGCTACTCCACCGACGAGGTGCGTTACGTCATGGAGTACGGCCGGCCCAATACGCCGATGCCGGCCTGGGGCATCGCCGGCGGTGGTCCGTTCACCACCCAGCAGATCGACGACGTCATCGTCTACCTCGAGCACGAGCAGATCGACATCGCCGAGATCCGCCAGCGGGCGCAGGACGGCTTGGCGTCAACGGCCCGCAGCGCCGCGAGCACCGAACTCGGCGAGGGTGCCTCGTCGACCGACATCACGGCCGCGGCGCAGCAGATGCTGGCCGATGCCACCGAGGATCCCGTCCGGATGGGCGAGTTGCTGTTCAACAACGCCGCCGACGGCGGCGTCTACGGCTGCGCCCGCTGCCACACGCCCGGCTGGTCCTACGACGCCGACGAGGTGGCGGCGCAGAACCCGCTGGTGCCCTTCGAGATCGCCGGCGGCGGCGGCTTCGGGCCGCCACTCGCCAACGGCGCCACCACGCGGCAGTTCGACACGGCCTCCGAGCACGAGGCGTTCATCACCTCCGGAAGCCAGAACGGCATCAAGTACGGCAACTTCGGCCAGGGCGACGGCGGGGGGCAGATGCCGTCGTTCGGCATCTGCGTCGGCGACCGCGACGCCGGTGACCTGGAGTACATCACCCGCGCCGAGTTCTGCGCGGCGCACGGCGGCGAGGGCATCCTCACGCCGACCCAGATCGCCGCCATCGTGGCGTACGAGCGGCAGTTGTAGCGGGCCGGGCCGTGAGCAGCTACGACATCGTCACCCTCGGTGGGATCAGCTGGGATCCGGAGATCCGCGGCCTGCTGACCGTGGCTCTGGCCGCGGTGTTGCTGGCGGGAACGGTCTGGCTGCTGCTCGTGTTGAACACCGGCATCCGTCTGGGCTCCATGCTGGCGCTGGCGGGGCTCTTCGGCTGGTTCACGATCATGGCGGTGATCTGGTGGTTGCAGGGAATCGGCTACACCGGTGACTCACCCAGGTGGGAGTACGAGGGCACGTTCTCCGACCCGCCGGGCGCGGAGATCACCGGCATCGAGGACGCCTACGTGGCCAACGTCGACGAGTTGCCGGATCCCAACTGCGAGACCGGGCGCATCTTCCCCGTCAGCGAGACCGGCTGGACCTTCTCGCCGCCGCGGTACGGATGCCTGCCCCGGGCCATCGCCCTCGTCATGCACTACTCGGGGCCGGACCGGGACGAGGTGCGGGCCGCGGTCGCGACCGTGGACACCGGCACGATCCGCGCCCGGCTGCAGGAACGCAACTTCCTCCTGGGCCCCGCCGATCCCCGCTACCTCGACGAGGCGGCTCTGGACGCCAAGGTCGCCGAGCAGGTTGCCGTCGAGGTCAATCGCATCGACAACCTGACGCTCAGCGCCCTGGCGGCAGCGGCCCCGCAGGTGATCGAGTGGGCCGAGACGCTCGGCTACATCGACCTGGGGGACTGGACGCTGCTCTCGACCGCGGAGTCCGGCGAGGCGGCGGCCAGCGCGGAGGCCTTCCTGGCCGAGCGGGACACGTTCGCGTTCGTTCCCACCACCGTGTCGGCGCCGGACGGCAGCGAGGAGCCCTCGGTGAGCCCGCTCTTCGTGTTCGAGGACGCCTACGAGACCGGCGGCAAGCCTGCCCCCGAAGGTGGCGTCTGGTCCCGGGTCGCCAACAAGATCAGCAATTCGGCGCGTATCACGCATCCGCCGCACTACGCGGTGGTGCAGGCGCGCCCGGCGGTGCCGAAGGCCCAGGTGCTCGGTGAGGCTCCTCCACTGCCCGAGCCGGACCGCAACGGCGAGACGTTCTCGATCGTCATGGTGCGCAACCTGGGCGACCTCCGGCTCGTGCCCGCTCTGGTAGCGATCGGTTCGGGCCTCATCTTCTTGACCCTGGTGCTCAGCCTGCACTGGCGGGACCAGCGGTTCCGCCGGGAGCAGGAGGCGTTCGAGGGCGCCCCGGCATAGGTGCCGGGGGTGGCGGCGTGGGCCAGTACCTTCCGATCCTCGCCCTCGGCGTGCTCGCCGTGGTGTTCTGTGCCCTGAGCTTCGTGGCGTCGCGGCTGATGGCGCCCCGGCGCCCGACGAGGGCGAAGAACGCCCCGTACGAATGCGGGATCGTCTCGCGGGTCGAGATTCCCGAGCGGTTCCCGGTGCGCTTCTTCCTGGTGGCCATGATCTTCATCGTCTTCGACGTGGAGATCGTGTTCCTCTACCCCTGGGCCGTGACACACGAGGCGCTCGGGCTGTTCGGGCTGGTGGCGATCGGCATCTTCTCCTTCGCCGTCTTCGAATCGTTCGTGTACCTCATCAGCAAGGGCGCCCTCGACTGGGGTCCGCTACCGAGGAGCCGTGAGGATCCGGCGGTCGACGCGGGCCGCACGACGGCCGGCACCATCCGCCGTGTCGGCCCCGAGGACTCCCGACCGGGTCTCATATCCGGCGAGGCACCCGCCATGTCCGCGGATCCGGCGCCATGAGCGCGGTCCCGCCGCCCGATGCCGAGTTCGCCGGCGGTCCGCCGCCGGGCGGTGCCGATGGAGGTCTGACGGGGCTCCCTCGGAGCAGCGCTGTGCCACCGGGCGCCGGATCGCCCGAGGTTGCGCCGCTGGGTGCCGCCTATGGAGGTCTGACGGAGCTCCCGCACAACTTCGCGACCGGGCGTCTGGAGGAGCTGGTGAAGTGGTCGCGGGCGCGCAGCTGCTGGCCGGCCGCGTTCGGCCTGGCCTGTTGCGCCATCGAGATGATGGCCACGGGCGGTTCCCACTACGACATCGCCCGCTACGGCATGGAGGTGTTCCGGGCGTCGCCCCGCCAGGCCGACCTCATGATCGTGGCGGGCCGGGTCTCACAGAAGATGGCGCCCGTGCTGCGGCAGATCTACGACCAGATGATGGCCCCCAAGTGGGTCATCTCGATGGGTGTGTGCGCCTCCTCCGGGGGCATGTTCAACAACTACGCCATCGTGCAGGGTGTCGATCAGGTGGTACCGGTCGACGTGTACGCGCCGGGCTGCCCGCCGGGTCCGGAGACCCTGCTGCACGCCATCCTGACCCTGCACGGCCTGATCACCAGCGGCGAGTTGACCCGCCGCCGGGAGTCCGGCGCCGGGGCAGGGGTCGTCGTCGAGCAGCGCGACGGCCAGACCGCCACGAGGATGGTCCTCAGCCCCCAACGCGGTCGCTTCGGTCGGGTGTGACGGCGGTGGAAGTGGCCGCGCCGCCGGGAATGGGTGATCTCGGCGTCCCCGTCAGTACCGATCCCGGGGGCGGGACCGTGCTGCATCCCGAGCCGGGCCGGCTCACCGAGGTGGTCGAGGCTCTGCGCGGCGCCGGATACATCCAGTGCCTGGACGTCTGCGGCGTGGACTACCTGGGGACCGAGAGCCGCGCCGATCTGCCCACCGAGGTCGTGCCGCAACGATTCGAGGTCGTCGTCACGCTGATGTCCCACGAGGCGCGCCGCCGGGTGCGCCTGCGCGTGCAGGTGCCCGCCACCGATCCGCGTCTCCCCTCGCTGTTCGATCTGTTCCCCGGTGCCGAGAACCCCGAACGCGAGGTGTTCGACATGTTCGGCATCGGATTCGACGGCCACCCCGACATGACGCGCATCCTGATGCCCGAGGACTGGGAGGGCAACCCCCTCCGCAAGGACTACGCCGTCGGGATCGTGCCCGTGCGGTTCAAGGCGGCCGGGGACACGCGGTGAGCACCGACGCCCCGCCGGCGCAGGGTCGCGTCCATGTCCGCAGCGGCGGGCCCGTCCTGCGTCTCAGCGAGTCGGAGTCCCTGACCGCCACCCCGTCGGCGCCCGAGCGCATGATCATCAACATGGGGCCCCAGCACCCGTCCACGCACGGCGTGCTCCGGCTGCTGCTGGAACTCGACGGCGAGACCGTGACGCGCTGCAAGCCGATCATCGGCTACCTGCACACCGGCATGGAGAAGACCGGTGAGACGCTGACCTACCTGCAGGGTCCCACCAATGTCACGCGCATGGACTACGCCTCGCCCCTGTTCTGCGAGTTGGCCTTCTCGACGGCCACCGAGACGCTGCTCGGGCTGGAACTTCCCCGCCGCGCCGTCTGGATCCGCATGCTCATGTGCGAGCTGAACCGCATCAGCTCGCACCTGCTCTTCCAGGCCACCAACGGCATGGATCTCGGCGCCGTCTCGATGATGCTCTACGGCTGGCGCGAGCGCGAGGAGGTGCTGCGCCTGCTGGAGAAGATCACCGGCCTGCGGATGAACCACAACTACATCCGTCCCGGGGGGGTGGCGGCCGACCTGCCCGACGGCTGGCGCGACGACACCCTGCGGCTGCTGGAGGGCGTCGGCGACCGTCTCGACGAGTACGACGCGCTGCTCACCGGCCAGCCGATCTGGCGGGAGCGCCTGCAGGGCGTCGGTGTCGTCAGCGCGGAGGAGTGCCTCGCCCTCGGCGTGACCGGGCCGATCCTGCGCAGCACCGGCTACTCATGGGATCTGCGCCGCCACATGCCGTACCTGGCGTACGAGCAGCTGAGTTTCGACGTCCTCTGCGGGACTTTCGGCGACTCGTTCGACCGCTACGCCATCCGCCTCAACGAGATCCGCGAGTCCATCCGCCTGGTGCGCCAGATCCTCGAGGGCATGCCGTCGGGCGACTACCGCGTCCAGGACAAGAAGGTCACGCCACCGCCGCGGGGACGGATCGACGAGTCGATGGAGGCGCTCATCCATCACTTCAAGATCTTCACCGAGGGTTTCAAGGTTCCTGCCGGTGAGGTGTACGCCGCTGTGGAGTCGCCCCGCGGCGAGCTGGGCTGCTACATCGTCAGCGACGGCGGCCCCAAGCCGCTGCGTATGCACATCCGGGCGCCCAGCTTCATCAACCTGCAGGCTCTGCCGTACATGCTCGAGGGACGCCTGGTCGCCGACGCGGTCGCCATCATCTCCTCGGTGGACCCGATCATGGGCGAGGTCGACCGGTGAGGCCTGTTCGTTCCGGCGACGGCCACCGGTGCTCGACTTGCGAGTGAGTAGGGCGAAGCCCGTGCGAGCAAGCGAGCACCGGCGTCCGCCGCCTGTCCATGCCCGAGGTGGACCGGTGAGGCCGGTTCGTTCCGGCTACGGCCACCGGTGCTCGCTTGCTCGCACGGGCTTCGCCCTACTCACTCGCAAGTCGAGCACCGGCGTCCGCCGCCTGTCCGTGCCGGAGGCGGGCCGGTGACGCTCAGTCCTGCCAACGAGGCGCTGGCTGCTGAGATCATCGGCTGGTTCCCCCGGGCCCGCTCGGCGCTGATACCGCTGTTGCATCTCGCTCAGGCTCAGGACGGGTACCTCACCGACGAGGCCATGCGCCGCATCGCCGAGCTGGTCGGAGCGACCCCGGCCGAGGTGAAGGGAACAGCCGGCTTCTATGAGATGTTCCGCTTCGAGCCGGTCGGTACCTACCTCGTGAACGTCTGCACCAACATCT
>CAZTZI010000080.1:0-38011 GCA_964618115.1 uncultured Acidimicrobiales bacterium | reverse complement strand
GGTGCTTCCGCCACAGCAGTGTCTGCATCGTCGACCCCTGTCCCGGCGAACAAGCCGACTGCGGCGGCCACGATGAATCCGATGGCGACCGCCGCGGCCACGCCGGTGATCAGCGAGAGGCGTCGCGATCGCTGCCTCGCGGGCTCCAGAGTGGTCGTCCTGCGGGCGTCGAAGTCGGCCAGCGCGGCTTCAACGGCGGCATCTTCGGCGCCGGGCGGCGGTGTGACCGGCGCGCCCACCGCGGCGGAGGCTTGGCGTAGCTCGTCGACCTTTGCCGCCAACTCGGGATCGCGGCCCACGGCGTCGGTCGCGCCCTCGTCGAGCTCGTCGTCGAGGAAGGCGGAGGCCAGTTCGTCAGGGGGGAGGTTCTGCTCGTTCATGTTCCGTCCCTCTTCTGACGTTCGGGACAGGCGGGTTGGTTCCCTTCGCCGAGAAGCTCGACGAGACGGGTGCGGCCACGGGCGATGCGCGACCGCACTGTGCCCGGAGGGATGCTGAGGACGGCCGAGATCTCGTCGTAGCTGAGGCCGGCCTGATCCCGCAGGACCACGGGCACGCGGAACTCCTCGGGCAGAACTTCCAGGGCCGCGTCGATGTCCAGGCGGGCTGTGACCTGCTCGCCCACGGGGTCTCTGCGGCCGGTCGAGGGCTCATCGGAGAGCGGGTCGGCGAGCCGGCGCTGCCGTCGCCGCAACTCGTCGAGGCAGGCGTTGGTGGCGACCCGGTAGCTCCAGGTCGTGAAGCTCGACCGGCCGTCGAAGCGGTTGAGTCCTCGGCTGACGGCCAGGAGAGCCTCCTGCGCCGCGTCCGCCGCGTCGGCGTCATTGCCGGCAAGGCGCCGGCAGACGGCGTAGATGCGGGGGTAGTGGCGGCGCAGCAGGATCTCGGTGGCCTCCCGGTCGCCCCGCGAGGCTGCACGCACCAGAGTCGTGTCGTCGGAGCGCTGCATCCAGGCACGCGGACCTGTCCCCCTCGGGCGCTCGTCTCGCGAGTGGGCCGCTTCGCGCCGGACGTCTTCTCGGAACCGACCCTTGATGGACTCAGCGTACTTCCGCGCCGGGTGCCGCAGAGACGACCACTTCGGCGATCCGGATCTCATCGGTGACCGCGGCGCGGGGATCGGGGATCCACAGCAGCACAGCTGCCGCTTCCTGGCCGGCGAGGTCGAGAACCATGCGGCCGGTGGTGTTCGTCTGCTGGTCGAAGAGCGGGCCCCAATCGCTCAATCGGTCGTAGTCGCCGTCGCCGACGTATGCCGCGGCCACCCATCCGGACGTGTCGGAGACGACCACCAGGTGCGTCACCTCGGCCGGTTCGGCCAAGCGGAACTCCAGACCGACCCCGCTGACGGTGGCGTCTCCCGCGCCGAGCCCTGGCGTCGCCCAGTGGGTGGACTCGTCACCGTCGAGGGTACGGAGCGCATCGGGATCGCCCTCCGGGGTGGCGGCGCGCCGGAACGTCACGACCTGCACGTCGACGATCGCCACGCCGGGATCGGCATCACCCGGCTCGGCGAGCGTGGTTTCACCGGACTCGTCGCCGGCCGGCACTTCGCCTCCGACGGAGTCACCCTCTCCCGAGCCGTCGTCTTCTGCACCGGCCGTCGACGGCGGCTTGCCCGACTCGCCCGGTGACGGCGACGAGAGGCTGGGTAAGACGGGTCGGGCACCCCCTGGGATCTCTCCGGGAGGGGACTCGTCGGCCCTGCTCAGAGACAGGACGCTGATTGCGATCGCCGCCGCCGCCGCAGCCACGAGCACCAGGGCGCGGCCCCGGCGCCGCGGGCGGCGACCGCCCTCCCGCAGCGGGTCGTAGCCGTCGCCCACGTACTCCGGAGCCTCGGACGCCGGCTCGGGCCATGAGCCCGCGGATGTGCCGGGCAAGCCGTGAGCCTCCGCGAGGCGCGAGCGCGCCTCTGCCACCGAGGCGAAACTTGGCTCACCCTCCGGCGCCAGCGCGTCTGCAACGAACTGAGTCAGTGCCTCGGGCACGTGGTCCGTCGATGGGCTTGCTGCGAGGCAGTCCTGCAGGAGACGACCGAGGGCACGGACGTCGGCCTCGTCTCCGTCCGCCGGCGTCGTGGGCCGATCGTCCACCCCGACCGCCCCGTGCCCCCAGGCTGAGCCGAAGTCGGTGATCTTGACGCGGTGATCGCTGCAGAGCCAGACGCTGTCGGGCGTCAGGTTTCCGTGTTGGACGTCGTTGTTGTGTGCTGCTTCGAGGGCGTCGGCCACTTGCAGGGCGATGCTCACCGCCTGGTCCGGCGAGATCGATCCTCCTTCGTGCAGGAACCTGCTGAGCGGCGTGGCCTGGACGTGTTCCAGTACGAGACCGGTGACAGCGCCGTCGAGGATCGTGTCGTAGACCGCCACGATGCCGGGGTGGGAGAGCCGCGCCACGCCGAGCGCCTCGAGCCGGAACCGTTCCCGCATCTCGCCGTCGCCGGCTGCCAGACGCAGGAGCTTCACGAGCACTGTCCGGTCCAGGACCTCGTCGCGAGCAGTCCAGACCTCTGTCGCCGCCCCCTGCGCCATGCGGTGCAGCAGCCGGTAGCGCCCCTCCAGGGATTGACCGGCCCGCACCCCGCGGGTCCGCGGGTCTTCGTCACCGCCGGCCGGCGGGGCCATCCCGGTCAGTCGTCTCCGGCGACCGTGTAGGTGACGCCGATCACGCCCTGCCCCGCGTGGGTGCCGATGACGGGCCCGATCCAGCCGGTCCGGATGCGATCGGTGTCGATGGCCTCACCGAGCAGGGCGAGGAAGTCGTCCATGTCGTCGGCCGCGCCGTGCCCCACGCACAGGTGGGCGACCGGCTCGTCCGCGAGGATCCGGTCCCGCAGCCAGACGAACGAGCGCCGCCGGGTGCGCGTTCGAGCGGCTTCCTCCACGCGTCCCGTGCTCACGTCGACGATGGGCTTGATCGACAGCATGCCGCCGAGCATCGCCTTCGCTCCGCCCACGCGGCCGCCCTTCCGAAGGTTCTCCATCGTGTCGATGGCCCCGAACATGCGCGTGCGTTCGGCCATGTCGTTGCACAGCGCTTCGAGATCGTCCAGACCTGCACCGGCTGCGGCCTCACGGGCCGCCTCGAGGACGATCGAGCCCAACCCGCTGGTGAGCGAGCGTGAGTCCACGCACCGCACCTCCACGACGTCGGCGACCGCCTCGGCGGCCGTGCGAGCCGCCGGGCCCGTGGCCGACAGCTCGTAGGAGAGATTGATGCACACGATCCCCTCGGCGCCCTCGGCGGCCAGAGACCTGAAGGCCTGCTCGAAGCTGCCTGGTGAGGGGGCGGCCGTGGTGGGCAGTTCCTCGGCGCCGGCCATGCGCCTGTAGAAGTCCTCGGGGGCCAATTCCCGGCGGTCGACCAGCGGTGTGTCGCCGAACGTGATGATCAGCGGGATGACCGTGATCCCGAGTTGGTCGGTCACGGCCTCTTCCAGGTCGCAGGCGCTGTCGGTGACGATGCGGACGGTGCTCATGGCGATCCTCCTCGGTGGTATTGCAGCCTCGACCCTATTATCCGTCGTCGCCCCCGATGGCGCCGAACGGTGCTGGATTAGGCTCGCCGCAGTGTCGGTCCTCTTCTTTGCCGACGAGCGCTGTCTCGACCACGATCCCGGTCGCAGTCACCCGGAACGGCCCCGTCGCGTCGACGCCGTGCACGCCGGTGTGCTGGCGGCCGGCCTCGGCGACGCCATCGTTCCGTGTACGCCTTCGTCCGCCACCGACGAGGATCTCCGGGCGGTCCACAGCAGCGAGGTCGTCGACCGGGCGACCGCGCTGTCTGCGGCCGGCGGCGGTGCCATCGATCCCGATACCGCCGTGAGCAGCGGATCGGCCCTGGCGGCCCGCGTCGCGGTCGGCGCAGGTTTGACCGCCATCGCGGAACTGTCCGCCGGCCGGGGAGAGTCCGCGTTCTGTGCTGTTCGCCCCCCCGGTCATCACGCCACGCCGACGCGCTCGATGGGATTCTGCTTGTTCAACAACGTGGCGATCGCCGCGACACGGCTCACCGAGCAGGGAGAGCGCGTACTCATCGTGGACTACGACGCGCACCACGGCAACGGCACGCAGGACATCTTCTACGAGTCGCCCGACGTTCTCTACGTGTCGCTGCACCAGTACCCGGCGTATCCGGGGACAGGCGCCCTCGGCGAGACCGGTGCCGGCGAGGGTTTGGGCACCACTCTGAACGTTCCTCTTCCGCCCGGAGCCACCGGCGATGTCTACCGCCGAGCCTTCGACGAGGTGGTGGCGCCGACCGTGGCGCGATTCGCGCCCACGTGGGTGCTGCTGTCGGCGGGCTTCGACGCCCACCGCGCCGATCCCCTGACGATGTTGGGTCTCAGTTCGGGGGATTTCGCCGATCTGACGGCGGCTGTGCGAGCGGCCGCGCCGTCCGGCCGGCTCCTGGCGTTCCTGGAAGGGGGCTACGACCTCACCGCTCTGGCCGAGAGTGCCGCCGCCTGTGTTGCGGCTCTGGCCGGCGTGACGCACCGTCCGGAGCCGCCGACCGACGGTGGGCCGGGCAGTGGCGTGGTGGCCGCCGCGGCACGCCTCCATCTGGATGCCTGAGCGCCTCGCTCGGGTCACGTCGGGCTGCCGGTGAGCCGGGACGCGATCGCTGCCGCCGCGGCGGCACTGGCCCCTTGGGGCAGGCGATTCGCCGAGCGAGGCGGCTGGCGGCTGTACGTGGTGGGCGGGGCGGTCCGAGCACTGCTCCGGGGCGAACCCCTGCGACCCGAGGACGAGGTGGACATGACCACCGATGCACCTCCTGGGGCGGTGAGGGAGATCCTGGAGGGTTGGGCCGACAGCATCTGGATCCAGGGCGAACGGTTCGGCACGGTGGGATGCCGCCGGGCGGGCCGCACCGTGGAGATCACGACACATCGCGCCGAGGTGTACGTGGAGAGCTCGCGCCGGCCCGAGGTGTCCTACGGCGACGACGTGCTCGCTGATCTGGCGCGACGCGACTTCACCATCGGCGCCATGGCGTTCGAGTTGCCGGCCGAAGTACCGCTCAAGCGCGCGACGGTCGAACTCATCGATCCGTTCGGGGGACGGGACGACCTCGAGCGGTGTCGCTTGCGCACACCGCGCGCCCCGGAGCGTTCCTTCGGGGAGGATCCGCTGCGGATGCTGCGGGCCGGCCGGTTCGTGGCGACTCTGGGACTCACGGCGGATCCCGACCTGGAGGCGGCCATGGCGGCGTTGCGTGGACGCCTCGAGATTGTCTCGGTGGAGCGCTGCGCAAGAGAGCTCTCCCTGATGCTCACCGCCGAGACACCTGCCGCGGGCGCCGACCTCCTGGCGCGGACGGGCGTCCTCGCCGAGATCGTGCCCGAACTTGCCGAAGCCGGGGCGGGCGAAGCGGCCGGTGTGCAACTGCTCGACGCTTTGCCCCCCGAGGAGCCGCTGCGACTGGCGGCGCTCCTGTGGCCGGTTCCCGATGTGGCCGGCGTCGTGCGGCGTCTGCGTTTTCCCGCCGCCGTCTCGCGCCGCGCCGGGGCGATTGCGGTTGCGGCACGGTCGTTGCTCGCCGCCGCCGGGACGCCCGGCGACGACGCGGCGATCCGCCGCTGGGCCCGAGAGGCAGGGACTGCGGCGCCTGCGGCGGTTGCGCTGGTCGTGGCGGCTGCGCCGGGCCGGGCCGCGGTGCTGGCTTTCGCCGAGGGATGGCGCCGGCTTGACGGAGCGGAGGGTCTTGCCGCGCCACCGCCGCTGAGCGGCGCCGATGTCATGGCGCACCTCGGGATCGGCGAAGGTCCCGCCGTGGGGGCAGCCCTTCGCCATCTCGAGGAGTTGCGGATCGAGGGAGGACCACTGGACGCCACGGAGGCTCGGCACCGACTGAGTTCCTGGTGGGAGGCGGTCCGGGAGCAGCCTCCCGACGGCTGACTACTGTTGGGGCCGTGGAGCCGAACTCCGCCGCGGCACCCCAGCAGACGAGAGGGCCGGGCTCGGTCGACTACCGGCTCCTGCGCGAGGCAACGGTGGAGGGGGTGCGGCGGGGGCGCATCAGTCGCTCGGACGCCTGCGATGCCCATCCCGAGTTGCTCCGTGCGGCCCGGTCCTACAGCGAGTCGACGGAGGAGCCCTGCCCGCTGTGCGGTGCCGGTCCGTTGGCACTCGTCCGGTACGTCTTCGGTCCACGCCTGCCGGCTCATGGCCGCTGTGTGGCCACCACCGGCGACTGGGAGCGCATCCGCAGGCGCAAGGGCGACTTCACCTGTTACGTGGTCGAAGTCTGCTCCGACTGTTCCTGGAACCACCTCCGTTTCCGGTTCGGCGTCCCCGGTACCCGCTGAGGGGTCCGAGCCTCTCAGCGGCGCGGCGGTGGTGAGTCCCGTCGCTGTCGGTACGCTGACTCCTTGCCGGCAGCCGTAGTGCGCTGGACACCGAAAGGAGGTGCCGATGGGCACTCGTCTCACCGTTCCCGCCGTGCGGGCGCACAAGGTGCGCGACGGCGGCGACCCGCTCGTGATGCTGACCGCTTACGACGCTCCGGGCGCGCGGCTGGCCGCGGAGGCCGGAGTCGACATGCTGCTCGTCGGCGATTCGGTCGCCATGGTGGTTCTGGGCTACCCGGACACGCTGAGCGTCACGATCGACGACATGGTCCACCACACTGCCGCGGTTGCACGCGGCGAGCCCGACGCGCTGGTCGTGGCGGATCTGCCATGGCTGAGCTATCACGTTTCGACCCAGGACACCATCTGCAATGCGGCCCGCCTCATCCGTGCCGGTGCGGAGGCCGTGAAGCTCGAGGGCGGCAAGCTGCGCGTGCCGATGATCGAGTCGCTCGTCGCAGCAGAGATTCCCGTCATGGGCCACATCGGGCTGACGCCCCAGTCGATGCATGCCATGGGCGGATTCCGGGTTCAGGGCCGCACGGCGGAGGCCGCGGTCGAACTCACCGAGAGCGCCAAGGCGCTCGAGCACGCCGGCTGCTTCGCCATCGTGCTGGAGGGTGTGCCTGCTGACGTGGCCGGTCTCGTGACCGGCGCGGTCGATGTGCCGACGATCGGCATCGGCGCCGGACCCGACTGCGACGGGCAGGTTCTCGTCTATCACGACGTGCTCGGCCTCCAGAGTGATCTGCGGCCGAAGTTCGTGCGCCGGTACGCCGACCTGGCTGCCGAGACGGTCGATGCCCTGGCCCGGTTCGCTACCGACGTGCGCTCGGGGGCTTTCCCGTCGGCGAGGGAGTCCTACTCCATGGATGCGGAGGCCGCCGCCGCGCTGCGACTCTACGCATCATGACGTTGGTCACCGCGCCGGCCCACCTCGGGGGCCGGTAGGGTGACTGCTCACATAGACCCTGCTCCGCCGCTTCAGACGGCGGGGCCCTGCCCCGGCAGGACCAGAGGAGGTGCCCTGTTTCCATGAGGGCCTACGAATTGATGATCATCTATCGCGGCGACTTGGCGCCCGACGAGGTCGACGAGCCGCTGGGGCGCGCCGTGTCCGCGTTGGCCTCCCTGGGTGTCCAGGTGGATCCCGACAGGATCAACAGATGGCCCAAGCGCCGCTTCGCCTACGAGATCGATCATCGCAGCGAGGGCTACTACGTGGTCATCGAGTTCATGTGCAGCGGTGTCGACTTCTCCGGTTTCGAACGGTCGCTTCACCTGGCCGATGCGGTGGTGCGCCACAAACTCATCCGTCTGCCCGACTCCGAGGCCGCGCGGCGCGGCCTCGGCGAGTCGGCGCCCGATCCTGTGCCCGCCGACGCGTAGGCGCTGAAGGGATACCCACCCAGCCATGCCGAAGAGTCGACCGCGTGTCAAGAACCGGGACAACTCCCGGCGTAGCAAGAAGAAGGTCAGCGTGCTCACCCACAAGCGGGTGGAGTACATCGACTACAAGGATGTCGACCTGCTCCGGCGGTTCATGTCCGACAGGGGCAAGATCCGCGCTCGCCGCGTGACGGGCAACGATGCACAGCAGCAGCGCACCGTGGCCCGTGCCGTCAAGAACGCTCGCGAGATGGCTCTGCTCCCGTATGCCAACCGGATCACCACCCAGCGCGGCGCCGGTCGCCCCGGTGGGCCGCGGGGCGACGGACCGCCGGGACGAGGCGATGGACCACCGGGGCGGCGCGCCGACGGGCCGCCGCCCGCCCCTCCTGGAGCCCCACTCTCATCCGAGGAGGTCCCCACCGACGAAGAGATCCCGGCCGACGAAGTGCTTGTGGAGCCCGCAGACGATGAGGCGGATGGAATGGGATCGTGAAGGTCGTCCTTCGCGCCGATGTGCCGTCCCTGGGCCGGAGGGGCGATGTCTGCGACGTGGCCGACGGCTACGCCCAGAACTACCTCATCCCTCGGGGGTTGGCGATGCAGGCGACGCGCGGCTCCGCCCGCCAGGCGGAAGCCATGCGCCGGCGACGCGAGCTCGCCGATGCCGCCGTCCTGGGCCAGGCGCAGGAGATGGCGGAACGGCTCGCCGGCCGGAGCATCCGTGTCGTGGCTCGCGCGGGCGAAGGTGGGCGTCTGTACGGCTCCGTGAACGCCCTGAACCTCGCGGCAGCGATCGCCGAGCAGGAACGCGTGGTGCTCGACCCGGAAATGCTCGGAGTACCCGAGCCGATCAAGCAGATCGGCACCTATGCGGTTCCGGTGACACCGCACCCCGCGGTCGTCACCGAGGTGACCGTCGAGGTGGTCGCCGCGACTTGAGGCGACCGGCCGCCGGCCGTCGTCAGATATAGATTTTCAGTTATTTTCCCTATAGGGTGCTGATTACCGTACTTGTCGCCGGGGTAGAGCCGCTCCTCCCGGGGCCCTTGGGCGACGTGTTCACACTTGCACCGCCGGTTTCCCCTGCGCGTCCCCGGGTCGAGGGTGGGCAATCCACCGTCGGGGAGGGGGATTACCCCCGGAAATCCCTAGCAATCCACCAAGCGACGAACAGGCCGGCGATGCGATCATGCCGGACGCTCCGGCGCCCGGCCGCGCAGCGGAGGCGAACGTCTGTACTATGGCGTTTGCCGAAGAATGAAGGAGGAGAAAGCAGATGGCTTTCGGAAACACTGTCACGATTGTGGGTAATGCAACGCGGGATCCGGAGCTGCGTTTCACGCCCTCGGGAACACCGATCTGCTCGTTCGGCGTTGCCTGGAACCGCCGCTTCGAGCGCGGCGGCGAGCAGGTGGAGGAGGTCTCGTTCTTCGATGTGACCTGCTGGTCGTCCCTGGCGGAGAACGTGGCGGAGTCCATCACGAAGGGTGCCCGAGTCGTCGTCTCGGGCCGCCTGGACCAGAGGTCCTGGGAAACCCCCGAGGGTGAGCGCCGCTCGAAGGTGGAGATCGTGGCCGACGACGTGGCACCCAGCCTGCGCTGGGCGTCCGCGCAGATCCACCGCAACGAGTTCCGGGAGGGCAACGGAAGTGCCCCGCGCCGGGGCACGGGGTCCGCGGCGGCGCCTGCGCCGTCACCGGCCCGCTCCAGCGGGCCCTCGTACGGCGACGAGGAACCGTTCTGACTCAGGCCGGTCCGCGGCGCGCCTGACGGCCGGGGAGATCTCCCGCCTGATCGCGCCCTCCCGTAGCGCCTCCTGAACGGCCGGCGTTGCGTGACGGTTCTGACACCTCGCGGATCGCCTCGTCGCCTCTCGTCGCCTCTCGCCTCCTCGGCCCATCGTCCCTGTTGACCCCGCGGGGCTGTCACACCCCCTCGACAAGATGAAGCGGTGAGCATGACCACCACTTCGAGCACGCTGCACTCCGGATCCGGTGCCCACGAGGGCGCGGCAGAGCCGCGCCGTGCCGGCGCCGGGTCGTCGTCTGCACGGGTGCCGCCGCACGATCTTGCGGCGGAGCGGGCGTTGCTGGGCGCGATGTTGCTGACCGCGGCGGCGATCGCCGATGCGGTCGAGTTGACGGCGGCGGAGGATTTCTACCGTCCCGCGCACGCCCACACGTTCGACGCCATCGCCGGGCTCTACGCCGCGGGCGAACCGGTGGACACGGTCACGGTGGCGTCGGAGTTGGAGCGAAGCGGTCTGCTGGACGCGGTGGGAGGCCCCGGCGCGCTCGTGGAGATGCAGGCCAGCACGCCGGTCGCCGGCAACGCGGCACGCTACGCGGACATCGTGGCGAAGAACGCCACGCTGCGCCGCCTGATCGGCGCGGCGGGCGAGGTCGCCGAGTTGGCCTTCAGTCGCCCAGCCGACGTGGACGCGGCGCTCGATCAGGCCGAGTCGCTCGTGTTCGCCGTCGCCAGCGGCAGTGAGGCGTCCTCGATGGAGCCGCTGTACGGCCTGCTCGACAGAGGTGTGGATCACCTCGAGAAGCTCTACGACCACGGTCAGAGCCTCACGGGCGTGCCCACCGGCTACACCGACCTCGACAACCTGCTGCTGGGCCTGCAGCCCTCCTCGCTGGTCATCCTTGGCGCCCGCCCAGGTATCGGCAAGACATCCCTGGCGCTGGGCGTGGCGGCGGCGGCGGCATTGGGATCGCGCCGGCCGGTGCTCTTCTTCTCGTTGGAGATGAGCCATCTTGAACTGACGCAACGGCTGCTGTGCTCCGAGGCCAGGGTCAGCACCCAGCGCGTCCGCTCCGGGCAATTGAGCGACGACGACTGGACGCTCATCAACACCGCCGTCGGGCGGCTTGCCGAGGCACCGCTGTGGATCGACGACAACCCCAACACCTCGGTGCTGGAGATTCGCGCCAAGGCGCGTCGCAAGCATGCCGAGGTGGGTCATCTCGGCCTGGTGGTTGTCGACTACCTCCAACTCATGGGAGGACGAGTCAGCGCCGAGAGCCGTCAAGTGGAGGTAAGCGAGATGAGCCGAGGCCTGAAGATCCTCGCTCGCGAACTCGACTGCCCGGTGCTGGCCCTCTCCCAGCTCTCCCGTGCTCCGGAGGCCCGCTCCGACAAACGGCCGATGCTGGCCGACCTGCGTGAGTCCGGCGCCATCGAACAGGACGCGGATGTGGTCATGTTCCTCTACCGCGACGAGATGTACAACAACGACACCCCCGACCGTGGCATCGCCGAACTGCATGTCGCCAAGCACCGCACAGGCCCCACCGGCACCGTCAAACTCGCCTTCCTGCCCCAGTACACGCGGTTCGACAATCACGCCCAACGCTCCACCGTCGGAGAACTCTGATTCCATGGTGTTCCTGGGCGACGACATCCTTCGGTGGCTCGTCCTCGCCCTCGGAGGCGCCATGGCCGTCGGCAACATCCTGGCGCTCACGCGCCCGCGACCGCCGGGGCGCAGTGGAGAAGACCTGCGACGCCCGCCTCTCGTGCGCAGCCTCGTCATGATCGCCGTCGGCACGCTGGCGTCCATCTGGGCCTTGGCCAGTCTCGTCGCCGGGTAGGTTGACCCACCATGAGCGATTACGTGCATCTCCAGACCGGAACGGCGCCCGGCGTGGCGACGATCCGCCTCGACCGCCCACGCATGAATGCCCTCAGCAACGCCGTGACGGCCGAGATCGCCGCCGTGGCCGGCGAGTTGCGCGGGCGGTCGGACATTCGCGCCGCGGTGTTGTGGGGAGGTCCGAAGATCTTCGCCGCCGGCGCTGACATCAAGGAATTCAGGCCGGGCGAGTCCGGTGGCGGCGACGGTTCGGGGGCACCGGTGAGCCTGACCGGGGCCCTGCGGCAGTTGGAGTGCATCCCGCAGGTCCTCGTCGCGGCGGTGAACGGTTACGCCCTCGGTGGTGGTTGCGAGTTGGCCATGAGCGCCGACTTTCGCGTCGCCGCGGACGATGCCATCTTCGGTCAGCCGGAGATCCTGCTGGGCATCATCCCCGGCGCCGGCGGGACCCAGCGTTTGCCGCGCCTCGTGGGCCTCAGCCGGGCCAAGGAGATCATTCTCACCGGACGGCGGGTGAGCGCGGAGGAGGCCCTCGCCATCGGGCTGGTCGACGCTGTGCATCCCGCGGCGGAGACCTACGAGCAGGCCCTGGCGATGGCCGAGCGTTTCGCAGCGGGGCCCGCGGCGCTCCGCCACGCCAAGGCCGCCATGAACGGTGGCTTCGATCTGCCGCTCGACGACGCTCTCGCGCTGGAGACGGCGGAGTTCGTCGCGGCATTTTCCACCGAGGATGCGAGCATCGGCGTCAAGAGCTTCGTCGAGCACGGTCCCGGCAAGGCCGCCTTCGTCGGACGCTGAGCGTGAACTCGCCCGCCGGGACGATCCTGCCTTCGCCCATCGTCAGCGGGGCCTGGCTGCACGACAACATCGAGCGGGTCGTCGTGGCCGACGTGCGCTGGTACCTCGACGGCCGCTCCGGACGTGCCGCCTACGAGGCGGGCCACATCCCCGGCGCGGTCTTCGTGGATCTCGACGGGGGCCTCTCCGGGCCGCCGAGCGTGGCCGGTGGTCGGCACCCGCTTCCCAACCCGGAGGGATTCGCGGCAGCACTCGGCGAGGCCGGCATCGGCGACGGGTGCGCCGTCGTGGCCTACGACGACGCTTGGGGCATGGTCGCCGGACGATTGTGGTGGATGCTGCGCTCGCTGGGAGAGCCGGTCGCCGTCCTCGACGGAGGTCTGGCGGCTTGGCCGGGTCCGCTCAGCGCTGACTACCCGGCCATCATCCCCACCCGTTTCACACCCCGCCCATGGCCTCCGGAGGCGTTCGCCTCCATCGGCGAGGTGGATGAGCTGCGACGCGATCCCGCGGCCGTGGTGCTCGACGCCCGCTCGACCGAGCGCTACCGGGGCGAGCCCAATGCCATCGATCCCCGGTTCGGGCACATTCCGGGGGCCGTGAGCGCGCCGTGTGCCGCCAACCTGGCGCCGGACGGAACGATGCGAAGCCCCGAGGAATTGCGGACGAACTACGCCGCCGCCGGGATCGACGGCGACACTGACGTCGTCGCCTATTGCGGTTCGGGCGTCAGCGCCAACCTCGACCTGCTGGCACTCGAGGTGGCAGGTCTGAGTGGCGGCCGCCTGTTCGTGGGCTCCTGGTCGGCGTGGGGGGCGGATCACGGGCGTCCCGTGGCCACCGGCTCCGACCCTGGCTAGCGGTCGTCGGCCTCGCTGAGCGGGATTTCGAAGCCGACCGCGGCTCCTCCCGCCGGCGATTCCTGGCCGATTCTTGCCCGCGGACAGCCGGTTTGGCGCCGGTGCTCCCTACGATGCCGCAAGGGGTGGTTCCTCATGATTCTCGATCGCTACAGGGGCTGGACGCGGCGACGCAAGGTGCTGACCCTCGGTGCGGCCGCTGCGGTGGCGATCGTCGTGGCTGTCGTGCTCGTCTGGCTGCTGGTCTGGCGCGGCGACGCCCCGCCGCCGCCGTCGGTGCTGGAGCGCAGCGAAGCCCTGACAGCCACCACCGCGGCGCCGCCCGCATCCGAGCCGGCCCCGGCCGTCGAGCCACCGCCCGCCACCGCAGCGTCCCCGCCCGTCGCTGAGCCACCGGAGCCTCCTGCTACCGCGGCCCCACCGGCGCCGGCTCCTGAGCCGGCCGAGCCTCCTCCCGCATCCGAGCCGGCCCCGGTCGTCGAGCCTCCGCCACCCACCGAGGATGCGGCCCCGCCGCCCGGGCCCTATCCGGAGTCCGAGCCATCCGCTCCGCCACCCCCGGCTGCCGACGGCTCCGCGGTGGAGCCGGAGTCAACCGGACAGGTGAACCTCGACGGCGTGTGGTCGGTGAATACGACGCTGGGCAGCTTCGACGACTACACCAGTTCCTGGGCCGGGTACCGGGTCGGCGAGGAACTCTCCGGGATCGGCACGACCGAGGCCGTCGGGCGCACGCCGGCGGTGTCGGGCACGCTGGAGATCGCCGGCCTGACAGCGATCGCGGCGAGTGTCGAAGTCGATCTGACCACACTGGTGAGCGACCGACCCCAGCGTGACGGTCTCGTGCGGCGGGCACTGGACACGCAGCAATTCCCGTCCGCCCGCTTCGAGCTGACCGCTCCGGTGACGTTCGAGGCGCTACCGACCCCTGACGAGAACGCCTCGCAGGTCGTGGACGGTACCTTCACCGTCCACGGCGTCACCCGCCCGGTCAGGGTTCTGCTGACCGCAGCCTGGATCCAGGACATCGTCATCGTCGGAGGCGCCTTCGAGCTCCGTTTCGAGGACTACGGGATCAATCCTCCCAGAGCGCCCGTGGTGCTGTCGGTCGAGGACGTCGCAACCGTGGAGTTGCTCCTGAACTTCAGCCGCTGAACGCTCCGGCGGGTGAACGCCGGCGGGCCCGCGGGGCCGCCCGGAGTTCTCCCCCGCTCCGGCGGTCCCCGGCGGGATCCGAGGTCGCCACCGAGAAAGACGACGGCCGCCGGCACTCGGTCGGCGGCCGCTGGTCGTTGCTGAGCGGGTGAGGGGAATCGAACCCCCGTATTCAGCTTGGGAAGCTGATGTTCTACCATTGAACTACACCCGCAGGGGCGCCCCGACGCTACCCGGTCGGCCGCCCGTTCGCGGCTGCGGCGACCGGGAGGTGTGGGATGGCTCCGAGTGTGGGTTTCATCGGCTTGGGCAACGTGGGCGCCAAGCTGGCGGGATCGCTGCTGCGAAACGGGATCGCTCTGGTCGTGCGGGATCTGGACCGTTCCGCGGCGCGACCGTTACTCGATGCCGGAGCCAAGTGGGGCGACAGCCCGAGGGCCATGGCCCTGGCGTGCGACGTCGTGATCACGTGCCTGCCGAGCCCTGCGGCCAGCGCCGCGGTGCTCGAGGCCGATGACGGCCTGCTTGCCACCCTCGGCCCGGGCAAGGTGTGGGCGGAGATGAGCACGACCGACGAGGCCGAGGTCAGACGCCTCGGCGACCTGGTGACCGCCACCGGCGCCGCGGCGGCGGACTGCCCCCCCTCCGGCGGATGTCATCGGGCCGCCACCGGCAACGTCGCCATCTTCGCGGGCTGCGAGCGCGCCACCTTCGAGCGCATCCTCCCGCTCCTGGCCGCGATGGGCAGGCGCATCCTGCACACCGGTCCACTCGGCGGTCTTCACCGCGTCAAGGACACCCCACCCGGCCAACGTGTAACCAACGTCATGGCCGGGTACACCTAGCCGGCGGGCACCGCCTGGCTGCTCTCGAGACGGTTCTCATGGGTGCGCCAGCGGTGGTAGTGCGCCCAGAGAACCAGCAACGGCGGGAGCACGGTGAAGGTGGCGATGAGCCCAAGCAGGATCGTGATGGCGGCGAGGATGCCCAATTCCTGCATCGGCCGCAGTGGGGAGAAGATCAGCATCAGCAGCCCCAGCGCCGTCGTGAGGCCGCTACCGAGAAGGGCCCCGCCGGTGGTGACCATCGCCCGCTGGACGGCATCGAGGACCCGTGGCGAGCGGTTCTCCTCCTCCAGGAAGCGGTGGGTCAAGTGGATGGTGTAGTCGACGCCGATCCCGATCGTCAGCACCACCATCAACGCCGTGCCCATGTTGTAGGAGATGCCGAACAGCCACATTGCGCCGAGCAGCCAGGCGAGGGTCACCGCGATCGGCAGGATCGTGATCAGTCCGAGCACCGGGCGGGACTTGCTGAGGCCGAAGTAGAGCAGGAGGATGGCGAGCGCGGCGGCGATCACGAGGCCCACGCTGGAGACCTGGCTGGCGGCCAGCTCGTCGGTGATGAGGGCGATGAGAGCATCGCCGCCCGTGACGGTGATCTCCGAGGCGGCACCTCCCCACAGCGCCTCGATCTTGCCGATCAGCTCCTGCAGGGCCTCGTTGCTGTCCACCGCGACCGGAATCTGGATGATCGCCCGGTCGGGGCCGTCGGACCGGAAGTCCAGGACCTCGGCGAAGCCGGCGGTGTCGGTGCCCTCGAGCAGTTCCCACGCCTGCCGGGCGTCCTCGTCGGTCGCCACGACGTTGCTGTTGAGGTTGTCGAAGGCGGCGGCGACGGCGGCGTCGTAGTTGTCGCCGGCCTGCCCGCTGTCGCCGGTCCAGTCCGCGAGCAGCGTCCCCGCCCCCGACAGCGGGGGCCCGACGATGCCGTCCGGTCGCCGGGCGGGGTCGACGAGGGTCGTATGGAGATCGGTGAGATCGCGGACCGCCCGACCGCGGTCGAAGTCGGTCTCGATGAGCACCGTCATCAACGTCGCACTGCCTTCGAAGTTGTCGTCGAGGTAGTTGAAGTCCTCGGCCGTGCCGGAGTTCTGGGGCAGGAAGTCCTTCACGGCGAACGTCGTGCCGAGGTTGGTGGCGGCCACGACGGCCAGGACCGTGACGGCAACGACGGCGGTGAGGACCGGCACGGGGCGGCGCACCACGGCGGCAGCCACACGCGGCAGGAATGCGGCGGCGCCGGGGATCGTGTCCGCGATGGGCTGCGTCGCGGGCTCCCGTGCCTTTGCCGCGCGCCGCCGGTCCAGCACCAGCCGGGCGGCCGGCACGAAGCTGGTCATCACGATCCAACCCGAGACGACGCCGATGCTGGCGATGATGCCGAACTCCGCGATGGGATCGAACTTGCTCGTGAGGTTGGCGAGCAGGCTGATGGCCGTGGTGCCCGCGGCCAGCAGGATCGGCACCCCGCAGTGCCTGACCGAATGCGCCATGGCGCGCCCCGACGCTTCGGCGCCGCGATCGGAGTCGCTGCGCAGAGTCTCGCGGTAGCGCCCGGTGACCTGGAGCGCGTAGTCCACTGACAGGCTGATGAGCAGGACGGGGACGAGCGTCAGCAGGATGTTCTCGGGATCCACGATGCCGGCGCCGCCGGGCGAGAGCCATGCCTGGGCGCCGAGGGTCCAGAGGATCGTCATGCCGAGACCGGCCATGGTGATGTGGACGTCGGACTGGGTGCGGTAGAAGACGGCCAGCAGGACGACGATCACGGCAAGCGCGATGAGGGTCACCACAACGAGGTTCCTGTCCCGCGCTTCCTTGGCCTCCGCGTCGCTCTGGGCCAGGGTGATGATCGACGTGTCCAATGTGCCGGTGTCGGTCGACTCGGCGATCTCGTGGGCGCGCAACTGTGCCCGCTCCTGGCCGAGCGCATCGCCGGCATCGTCCAGGATGATCAGCGAGAGCCCGGCGATCGGGCTGCCGTCGTCGTCCCGCGCCACGAAGCGCTCCAGGAGGTCGTGCAGTTCGGCACGCTGGGGATCGCGTGCCAACTGGGTCAACCCCAGGGAGACCTGGGTGTCGGTGATCGTCTCCAGGCTGAGCCCCGCCTCGGCGGCCGCCAGTTCGATCAGTTGGACGTATCCGTAGAGGGGCTCGCCGACGAGGAACGGCTCCACTGCCGGGTCGCTGCCGATCGCTGTCTGCAGGTCCTTGATCGCCCGGAGACCCTCGGCACCCAGGACGTCGCCCTTGGCGAGGATCTGGATGACCCGCAGATCCGCGGCGGTCGGGAAGCTCTCGCGGATGACATCGGTCGCCGCGGCGAGATCGCTGTCGGCGGGAAGGAAGATCCCCGTGGAGTCGATGGGCCCTTCCGACTGGTCCTGGACGAGAAATCCGGCGAGCAGGGCGAGCGTCACGGCTCCGAGGGCCGCGAGCACCAATTTCGGGGATTTCTGGACCGTTTGAGCCTGCCAGCGGAACACGATGTGACCTTAGCCCCGGCCGTCCGGGCGCCAGCTGATCAAGCGAAGGCCGACTGGCCGGTCAGGGCTTGGCCGAGGATGAGGGTGTGGATCTCGTGGGTGCCCTCGTAGGTGTAGACCGATTCGAGGTTGTTCATGTGGCGGATCACGGGGTATTCGAGGGTGATGCCGTTGGCGCCGAGTACACCGCGGGCGGTTCGGGCCACCTCGAGCGCCATGCGCACGTTGTCGAGCTTGCCCACGCTGATCTGCTCGGCGGTGAGGCGCCCGGCATCGCGGAGCCGGCCGAGGTGCAGTGCCAGCAGCGTGCCGCGTTGGACGGCGATCATCATCTCGACGAGCTTCTGCTGGGTGAGTTGGAAGCGGCTGATGGGCCCGCCGAAGACGTCGCGTTCGGCCGCGTAGGCGAGAGCGGCCTCGTAGCAGGCGCGGGCTGCTCCGACCGCGCCGAAGAGGATCCCGAAGCGAGCCTCGTTGAGGCACGACAGGGGCCCCCGCATCCCGACGACGCCGGGGAGGGCCGCATCGGCCGGCAGGCGCACCTCATCGAGCACCAACTCCGAGGTGACCGACGCCCGAAGCGACAGCTTCTTGCCGATGTCGTGGGCGGTGAAGCCCGCTACGTCGGTCGGCACGACGAAGCCGCGCACCCCGTCGTCGGTCTGTGCCCACACCACCGCCACGTCGGCGACCGAGCCGTTGGTGATCCACATCTTGGTGCCGTTCAGGATCCAGTCGGACCCGTCGCGCCGCGCCCGCGTGCGCATGCTCGCAGGATCGCTGCCGGCGTCGGGCTCGGTGAGGCCGAAACAGCCGACCGCCTCGCCGGCCGCCATGGCGGGCAGCCACCGCCGGCGTTGCTCGTCGCTGCCGTAGGCCCGGATCGGGAACATCGCCAGAGAGCCCTGAACGCTCATGAAGCTGCGCAGGCCCGAGTCGCCGGCCTCCAGTTCCATGCAGGCGAGCCCGTAGGCGGTGGCGCTGCTGCCTGAGCAGCCGTATCCCTCCAGATGCATTCCCAGGAGTCCCAGGGCGCCCAATTCGGGTCCAACCGTCCCGGCGGGAAAGGTGCCCCGCTCGAACCAGTCGGCGACGTGGGGAATGATCCGGTCGTCGACGTAGCGCCGGACCGTGTCGCGCAGCAGTACCTCGTCGTCTGTCAGTAGCGAGTCGATCGCCAGGAAATCCGATGCCGAAGCGGCACCCGGACGGATCCCGTGCAGGTCTCCGGACGCGTCGTTGCCCATGGGTCCCTCCCTCAGAGCCGGCGCCGCGGCGGTCACCAGCTGCCGGACTCCTCGGCGTAGACGTGGTCGGGCATCCGGTAGCTGATCCCATCGTCATCGAATCTGGATCCCGTCAGCAGCGTTGTGAAGTTGGTGTAGTTGCTCTTCCGCACGTACTTCGGGAAGTGTCGTGACATGATCCGGTCGTACCGGGATTGGACCCGGAACCATCGGAGCACTCCGAAGGAGGACTGCGGCGGATAGTTCAACTGATCGGCCATCGCGTGCCCGATCAGGCAGCGGGACACCTTGTAGACGTACTTCGCCAGGTTCTGCCGTTCGCTCGCGTCGTCGATCCCGACCACCAGGGGAGCCGAGTTGACCAGTGAGTTCGCCAGCACGACGGACGACGCACCCGGCTCCGGCTCGCACATGCCACCGATCTCGAACAGTCGCAGCGCGTCTGACTCGCCGCGAAAGAGGATGGATTCGGGAACCCCCATCAGGTGACCCGAATAGCGCCACGTCGCCATGAAGCTGGCGGCCTCCTCGTCGCTGAAGGTCGCTCCCAGGCTGCGCATGTGTTTGAGGAGCCTGGCGGAGAACGCTGTGATGGCGTACCCCACATGGGCCGCGCTCAGCGGCACACCCCAGGCGCCGGCGTCCCAGTCCTCGGAGTCGTTCAGGAGGCGTCTGACGTGGGCGTGCACGATTCGGATCCGTACGGACAGCTTCCAGCCATCGCCGTAGCGCTCCAGACCCTGAGGCATGAAGATCTCCACCATGTGGCGGTTGTTCTGCTGGAGGCGCCGCACGCCCTGGTCGCGGATGCGCCCGGTGATGAAGAACGATTCGCTGATGTTGGTCGAGAACCCCTCCACGAGAACGCCCGCCAGCATTCCCGCCAGAACGTGCTTCGTGTTCCTGTGGAACATCCGCACGGCCGGGGTCAGAGCGGGCAGGTCCAGCCAGTCGGGTGGGGTCGCAGCATCCTCGAACAGTTCGCGGACCGCCGCCGGCGCCGCCGGCAGGTCTTTCCCGTCCGTCCTGTCCATGCAGGCGGCGACGAGTCGGCCGGCATGGATTCGGTCGAGCGTTGTGAGCGCCTCGACCGCGGCGTCGGCGATGGGATCGGCGACCATGGTGTGCGCCACGTAGTTGTCCGCCAACTCGGCGTCCAACTTGCGAGCCCGTTCGTAGCCCGGGTGGTCGTAGTCGCTAGGTCGCTTCATCGGCTATCCACCGGGTGTGAATGTGGGCCTCGAGACGTGGTCCCGCGCGGCTTGGCGGGTGTGCTGGCGGGCCGGGGGGCTCGGCCGCCCTGGACGGAGCGGCGAGACGCCAGCGACTACTCTATCCGGCGGGGAGTGCCTGAGATTTCGAGCCGCTGTCGGCCCCGGCATCGCGGCGTGAGAATTCGTGCACATCGGGGGCGAGTGAGGCCGGTTCGCCGCGTTCGCTACCAGGTGCTCGCCACGTACTTGCGCTCGAGGTACTCCTCGATGCCCTCGAAGCCGCCCTCCCGGCCGATGCCACTCTCCTTGACGCCGCCGAACGGGGCCGAGGCGTCGGAGATGATCCCCCTGTTCAGAGCGACGAGGCCTGCTTCGAGCCGCTGGCCGACGGAGAGGCCGTGGCCGAGGTCGCCGCTGATGACGTAGGCGATCAGACCCGCATCGGTGTTGTTGGCCATCTCGATCGCGCCGGCCTCGTCCGAGAAGCGCACCAGAGGGGCCACCGGTCCGAAGATCTCTCTGGCCAGGATGGGCGCGTCCGGCTCCACGTCGGCCAGCACGGTCGGTTCGTAGAAGTAGCCGCTGCACTCCGGCGCCCGACCCCCTGTCACCACCCTGGCACCACCGGAGACGGCTGTCTCCACGAGACCGGCCACCTTCTCGCGCTCGCGGGTGCTGATCAGGGGACCAACCTCGGCGTCGGGGCGCCGGTCGTAGCCGATGGTGAGGCCGGCCATCCGGGCGCTGAGCGCCTCGGTGAAGTCATCGGCGACCCGCTCGTGCACGTAGAGCCGGTTGGGGGCCACGCAGGTGGCACCGGTGTTGCGCATCTTGGCGGCGATGGCTGCTTCCACCGCCACGTCCAAGTTGGCATCGGCCAGCACGACGAACGGGGCGTTGCCGCCCAGTTCCATGCTGGTGCGCAGGACCCTGTCGGCGGCGAGGCGCAGCAGGTGCTTGCCGACGGCGATGGAGCCGGTGAACGACACCTTGCGCACGGCTCGGTGCGCCAGCATCGCCACCGTGGCCTCGTCGGGCGGTTCGGGGAGCACCAGGTTGACGACACCCGGCGGAGTGCCGCAACGCGTCATCAGGTCGGCGATGTAGTAAGCGGTCAGCGGCGTCGCCGGTGCCGGCTTCACGATGGTCGTGCAGCCGGCGGCGAGGGCCGGGGCGATCTTGCGCACCGGCATGGCGGCGGGGAAGTTCCACGGCGTGATCTGCAGGGACACGCCCACAGGCTCGGGCAGCACCATGATGTGCTTGTCGCCCATCGGTGCGCGCCTGATCTCCCCGGCGACGCGCACCGCCTCTTCGCTGAACCAGCGGAAGAAATCGGCGGCGTAGGCCACCTCGCCGCGGGCCTCGGCCATGGGCTTGCCGTTCTCGAGCTGTAGCAGCGCGGCGATCTCGGATTGCTCGCCCATCATCGTCTCGTAGCAGCGCCGCAGGATCTCGGCCCGCTCACGCGGCGGCGCGGCCGCCCAACCGTCGGCGGCCTTGGCCGCAGCCTCGACGGCCGCCAGGCAGTCATCCACCGTGGAGGTGGCGAGGCCGGCGATCACGGTGCCCGTGGTGGGATCGAAGACGTCCAGCTTGCCGTTGGTGCGCGGGCTGCCGCCGTCGACGAGTAGCTCTCCGAGCCGGTCGAGTGCCTCGATCATGGTTGCTTCCTTCCTGACTCCTGCTTCGCTGATCCTGCCAGACCCTTGCGGGCTGTCCAACCCGTGGGCCTGGTCGTCGACGAGCGCACCCGGGCGCCCGGCGCTCCTAGACGAACTCGACGATGGACGGTCGCTGCAGTTCGTACCAACCCGAGCCGAAGATCAGGCCGTCGTGACGGACCACCCAGGAGTGTTTCAGCTCCCGGAACCCGGTGTTCGGGTTGAGGTAGACGTAGTCGACCCACCTGCCCTCGGATGTTGCCTCGAGCATCAGCAGGCCGAAGCGGTCGCCGTCGACATCGACGCCGAAGCTGGTGTGGACGTCTCTGCCCAGGAGTTCCTGGTTGAGGTGTGTGATGAGCACACCGTTCTCGTCGAGCATGAAGAGGTAGTACTCGCCCTCGGCGCTGGCCGGCGAGTTGTAGTGCCTGATGGTGGCCTCCCGGCCCTCGGCGTCGTAGAAGGCGAGGGCCTGCCGGACGTAGTCGATCGTCCCGGTCGGCTGGCGCGGCACCGCGACCGATGCCGCCCCGGGGTCACTGCTGTCCGATGTCGAGCCGCGCGAGGGCGAGAACAATGCGATGAGGGCGATGATCAGTGCCGCGAGAGCGATCGCCGTCGCCGTCGCTCCGTGCTGCAAGATCCTGGCCATCGCTGCCTCTCCGCTGTGGTGGAGCTGATGGGACTCGAACCCACGACCCCTTGCTTGCAAAGCAAGTGCTCTAGCCAACTGAGCTACAGCCCCCGACGCGGTCGCTTCCGGGTTTGTCGGCAGGCAACCGACCTCTGAGGCTAGCGGTGCCCGGCAGCGGCCCGGTTCGGCGTGGCGGGTCGCTCGGACGATCGGGTGCGAAGTACACTGACGTTACCGCGGGCGTAGTGCCGATCCCGGACGGCGGTATCGCGGACCGAGAGCAGGGCCGATGACTCATCCGACAGCCGGCGTGACGACGAAGACGCTTACTCTGGTCGACGAGTTCCTGCTCACGCTCCTCAACGAAGAGGCCGGTTACTTCCACCAGGTGCCCGGCTGGGATCTGAACTGCGCGGTCGTCGGCGCCGCCCTGGGGGAGTTGTCGCTGCGATCCCGCATCGACACCGACGTGGAATCCCTGATCCTCCTGGACGAGACCCCGACGGGCGATGCCGCCCTCGATCCCATGCTGGAGAAGATTGCAGCCGAGCCAGGCCGACACAGTGCCCAGTACTGGGTCGAACGGCTCGCGATCCGCGGCGAGTCGATCATCGACGTGAGCCTGGAACGGCTGCTGGATCTCAAGGTCCTGGAACACCACGACGGCGGGTTCTGGACACTCGCCCGCACGGGCTGGCAGGCGAACCTCCGCGGTCAGGTCGAGGACGAGACGGTGGCCGAGTTCGTCAAGACCCGCATCAGCAGGGCCATATTCGGAGAGGAAATCCCCGATCCGAGAGATGCGATCATCATCAGCCTCACCAACACGTGCGACGTCCTGCGCCTCATCTTCCAGCTCGACGACGAATCCGCGGCGCGTGTCGAGCACCTCTGCAAGATCGACCTGATCGGCCGGGCGATCGCCGATGCGATCACAGGCAGCGTCGCCGGCCCGTTGCTGCGACGGTCCACGTTCGCCAAGGCGATCCCGGTTGTCTCGATGGTCAAGTTGCTGCGCAACCCGCACGTGCGCCGCGGGAACCTGCCTGCACTCTTCGCGAGCCTCGCGGAGGAGTACGGGCCGGTATTCCAGATCAAGGTGCCGTTCGGACAACGCATGATCTTCCTCTGCGGACCCAGGACGAATCGCTGGGTGCATCGTCACGGGCGCATGTACCTGCGAGCCAGGGATTACCTGGAGGAGTTCGAGAAGGTCTACGGCGGGTCGGGAATCCTGCCCACTCTCGACGGTGCCGACCACTTCCGCTATCGCAAGACCATCCAGCCGGCGTACTCCCGCACCAGGCTGGAGACCCAGTTGAAGAACTTCTGCGCCTATGCGCGCCGGCACATGGCGACCTGGAGCGTCGGCGAGAGCCGCTCCGCCGTGCCCATGTGCCGGAAGCTGGTCAACTCGGAGATGTCGCCGCTGGCGGTCAGCATCGACTCGCAGGACGTCGTCGACGACCTGCACAAGTTCAAGGAACGGGCGCTCCAGACCCACATCGGCAGGACCATGCCGAAGTTCATGCTGAAGACCCCGGGTATGAAGCGTCGGGCGAGACTGATCGACGAGGTGGTGGTCCGGGTCCAGCGAGTCCACACGGCCGCCCAGCGCGCCGGCTGCCCCCGGGACCTGGCCGACGATCTGCTGAGCATGCACGCCAACGACTGCCAGTTGCTCCCGGAGTCGAATCTGCGCTTCGTGCTGTCGGCGCCGCTGATCGCCAGCATGTACGTGGGCGATCAGCTCAGCTTCATCATCCACGCCATGCTGGCGCAGCCCGAGTTCCACGACAAGATCCGCACCGAGGCGGACGCACTGTTCGCGGACGGCGTTCCTGATCACGAGACCGTCACGGGGCCCGCGACCGACGTGACGCGACGCTTCATCATGGAGTGCATGCGCATGTACCCGATCGTTCCGATATCGATCCGGAATGTGATGAACGGTGCCGTCGTCGAGGGCTACGAACTGCCGGAGGGCGCACGGGTCTTCATCGCCCAGACGGCCACGCACTACATGAGTGACCTCTTCCCTGACCCCTTCAGGTTCGACATCGACCGCTACAAGCCGCCGCGCAAGGAGCACCTCGGAATCGGGTACGCCCCCTACGGGCTGGGCACGCACGTCTGTCTTGGTTCGCGCTGGACCGAAATGCAGTTGGCGCTCAACGTGCTGTTGATCGTCCGCCACTTCACCCTCCAGATCGCCCCTGAGGACTACAAGCTGAAGATCAGCCCGGTCCCGTCGATGTCGCCCAGCAAGAAGCTGAAGTTCAGGATCGTCGAGCAGCGGCACGAATTGCCCGTCTGAGGGGCCCCCGCCCCCGCTGAGGCGGGTCTGTTCACGACACCTCTACGTGGCGCCCTCTTTCTCATGGCGGCTCTGGATTTCCTCCGCCGCCACGTCGAGGTCGTCCCACAGGCGCTGAACCGTTGAGCGGAGGCGCGAGTTCTCGTATGCGCCCCAGACGGTCATCGCGGGCGGGACCACCAAGATGGAGACGAGCAGCGAGTAGGCGATCGTGATCGCCGCGGTGATGCCGAACTGCTGGGTCCCCGCCACAGGCGAGAACACCAGCACACCGAACCCGAACGCCGTCGT
The DNA here is from genome assembly GCA_964618115.1 of uncultured Acidimicrobiales bacterium. Lineage (GTDB taxonomy): Bacteria > Actinomycetota > Acidimicrobiia > Acidimicrobiales > CATQHL01 > VXNF01. The sequence continues at coordinate 13,155 of CAZTZI010000080.1, read as the reverse complement.
CAGCGCGGAACCCAGCAACGCCGAGCCCGTTGTGGCGAGCGTCCGGATCGCGGCCTTCTCCGGGTTGCGCACCCGGGAGAACTCCTCCCGGTAGCGATGGATCACGTGGATCGTGTAATCCACGCCGATTCCGATGGAGAGGGCCGTGATGATCGAGGTGATCAGCGTGTAGGGGATGTCCAGCAGTGCCATCGTGCCCAGTACCCAGATGAGCACGAGCACGATCGGTCCGACCGCGATGATCCCCAGCGTGGGCCGGCGCAGCGTCACCCAGAAGAAGATGGCGAGAATGCCGAGGGCGATAGCGATGGTCGTGCTGATCGCCTCGGTCTGCCGAGATGTGATCTGATCGGTGACCTCGACGGCCAGGATGGCCTCCGACGTGGCCGTGATTGCGTCGTCGTCGCCGGACCAGAGCGCCTCGATGTCCTCCTGGATCACCGCGGTTGCCGCGGGATCGTCCGTGTAGCTCGGGAACTGGAGCAGGAGCGCATCGGTGTCGTCCCGGTTGTTGACCAGAGCGCGCCCGAGGGCGGGTTCCCTCTCGCCGAGCCTGTCCAGGAGTTCCTGCATCAGGACCGGATCCAGTTGCACTTCCGCCGCGGCTTCGTAGTAGAGCGCGGCGAGTTCCGGGTCGTACTTGTCGCCGGGCTCGCCGCTGTCGTGGGTCCAGTCGGCCACAAGCGACTCGTACGATGCTTCCAGCGGTCCCGCCGCCGCCGCCGGGCGGCGCTGCTCGTCCGCGAAGGCGGCCTCCAGATCCTGCAGGTTCAGGAGCGTGCGGGTCTCGGTGGCCTCGGCCGCCACGAGCACGCTGGCCAGTTGCGTCGAACCGCCGACGGCCGCGTCGAGCGTCTCCAGGTCGTTCAGCGCGGTCCCGCCGCGGGGCAGGATGTCGCGGATGGTGAACTCCGACTTCAGCCCGGTGGCCGCGAAACCCATCCAGATCGTGACGCCGACCACGGCGATGAGGTAGGGCGCCGGCCGGCGCGCCACCCCCGCCCCCAGCACCTCCGCCGCCCGTCCGATGCCGGGCAGCGCCGCGGAGATCGGGCGGGGCGCCTTCAACTTCCCGCGTGCCTCGCGCCGCCGGTCGATGATCGTCCGCCCGGCCGGAACCAGCGTCAGCATCACGAGCAGGCTCAGCCCCACGCCGAGGCCCGCAATGATGCCGAAGTCGGCGATCGTCGATATCGGTGAGAACAGGTTGGCCAGGAAGCTGGCAATCGTCGTGACGGCGGCCAGCACCAGCGGTACGGCGACGTTTCGCAGCCCCGTCCGGATCGCCTGCAGCACGGGGAGACCCTCGGTGCGCTGCTCGCGGTAGTGCGAGATGGCCTGGATGGCGTAGTCCACGGTGAGGCTGATCATGATGATCGGCACCATCGTCGAGAGCGAACTCGGCGGGCCGATCCACCCCAACGCTTCCGGCCCGAGCCAGCCCTCGAGCCCGACGATCCAGATCACCGAGAACAGAAGTCCCGCCAGCGTGAGCAGCAGATCCGAGAGCGTGCGCATGAAGAGCAGGATCAGCGCCGCGATCAGCAGCAGCGCGATCCCGATCAGCGGCACCATCCCCGACTCGGTGGCCTCCCTGTACTCGTCCTCGACGACCGCGGGCGACACGCTGGTCACACGCAGCGGTCCCTCGGAGGCCAGCGCCAGATCGTCGATCCGCCGTTCGATTTCGGCGACTACTTCGTCGCCCGTGTCGAGCAGGCGGATGTTGGCGATCCCGACCGGCGTGCCGTCCGTGTCGTTGCCGGTCAGGGCGTCGAGCACCGCACCGATATCCGGGACGCCGCGCACCGAGTCGATCTCCGCCTGTGTGACCGACGAGAGGTCGTCGGTGCCGAGCACGAACCCCACCAGTGAACTGGGCGCCACGATCGGATCGGACGGCGCCAGGAGCGGCGCCACGCCCGGCTCGGCGAGGATGTCGTCGAGGAGGGCGTCCATCTGGGAGAGTCCGCCGGGCGTGAGCACCTCGCCGCGGAAGATCAGCGTCACGAGGTTCACGTCGCTGTGATCCCCGAAGAGTTCGTCGATGTCGGCCACCGCCTCGGCGACGGCGTTGCCGGGGGGGAGCAACTCCACCGAGGCCCCCTGCGTTGCGGGCGCCCGCTTGGTCGCCCCCATGGCCAGCACGACGGTGATGAGCACGAGGACGCCGATCGTGATCCACGGGCGGGCCGTGACCAACCGGCTGAACCTATCCAGCAGGCGGTTCATGCCAGACGACTGTAATTCACGCCGTCGCAGCCCCGGAGCACACACCGGGAGCCGGGACCCAGGCGCCGGCTCCCGGCCGGCACGGGTTACTGCTGGTGGGACTCGAGGATCCGCTCACCGACATCGTTACCCGCCGCATCGTTGCCGCCCACGGCGTGGGGATCGGGGTAGAACTGACGGCAGTAGGCCCGGTACTTCATGATCTCGCCGTCGGACCGGGCCAGGCGCGGGCGGCGCAGGTGCTGTTTGCGGCTCCAGATCTTCACGTCCTGCAGAACGTCCCGCTTCTGCATGGGAGTCAGGATCCGGTTCATGAAGCGCGCGCGCAGCGGGAGCGGGAGAAACCCCAGGCCTGCGATCCGGCGCTTCAGGTCGCTCATCCCCCCCACCTGCGTCACCAGCGACAAGTCGATGAGCCTTCCGTCGACCGGCGTCGCCAGCACCCAGAAGCGCATGTCGAAAGGTGTCGAGTGCTCGCGGACCTCGACGAACGAGCAGCCGAGCCCCCAGACGTGGGTGGTAGCGGTCATATTGAGCGTCAAGTACGGGAATCCTGCGATCCTACGCTTGCTCGCGAAATCGAACCGGCTCAGGAGACAGTGCCCGTCCACGGACACCGGCTCGATGCGACTCACGTTGTGGTAGCCGTGGACGTAGCGGAAGTGGGCCAGGTCCACGGCGTTCTCCGCCGTCTCCTGAGGATGGCCGGGAAAGCGGAGGGTCTGGATGCTGAGGCTGCTCCAGCCGGTCTGGTCCAGCGGGTCGGGGTGCAGGTTCCATTGCGGCGGCCGTCCTCCGATCCCCCACCAGGCGAAGATCAGGCCGAGGATTTCCGTCGTGTCGAATACCCGCAACCTTGCGGCCTTCGGTGCGGGCGCGAAGGGAGTGGCGACGCACTGGCCGCCGGCGTCGTACTCGAAACCGTGGAACGGGCAGACGAGCCGGCCGTCGCAGATACGCCCGCCCGCTTCGGGCCCCAGATCCGCGCCGAGGTGCGAGCAATGGGACTCGGCCACGCAGATGCGTCCGTCGTCATCGCACCAGATGATGATGCTCTCGCCCATCCAGGTCTTCCGGATGAGCCTTGCCTTCTCCACGGCTCGTCGGCTGGCGAGGAAGTACCAGCCCTCGGGGAACGGGGGCGGCGACGAGGTGTTGGCGGGCTCGGTGGGCCGGATCGACATCGCTGGCATCCTCCACGAAGAATACCGGCAGTCGGGGGATCGGTGGACATCGCGAGTAACGCTGTGTGGCCGGATATGGTGATCCGCCATGCTCGCCGGTCCCCTGCGCGCCGCGTATCGGGACCGGGATGTTCCGGCAGTCGTGGAGGACATCGAGAGTTGGATCGAGCGTTCCAGCGCCGGCCACGCCGATTTCCCGACATACGACCACACCGCAACAGTCAATGCTTATTATGATCTGTGCAACAGGTTCATGTTGTTCGGCTGGAGTGAATCCCTGCAGTTCGCGCCCTTGGCGCACGGCGAAACGTTGGCGAAGGCCATTGTTCGCCACCAGCGGCTGATGATCGCCAAGCTGAGGCTGCAGGAGGGGATGCAGGTTGTCGATGTCGGGTGCGGATTCGGTGCACTGATGCGCCGTCTCGCACGGGAGGCCGGCGTCAGGGTGGTTGGAATCAACAACAACGAGGACCAACTCGAGCAGGTGAGACTCCGCAATCGCGAAGCCGGCCTGGATGGGATGGTCGACTGCCTCAAGTGCAACATCATGGACATGAGCAGCATCGAGGCCGCTTCATTCGACAGGGGCTATGCCATCGAGTCGACCTGCTATGCCCCCGACCGGGTGGAGGCATTCGCAGAGATCTTCCGCCTCCTGAAGCCCGGAGCGTTGTTCTGGGGTCAGGAAATGTGCCTGACCGATGACTTCGATCCGACCTCCGGGGAACACCAATCCATCAAAGAAGATCTCATGCGATACATCGTGTTGAAGGAGATCCCCACCTTCGCGGAGGTCAATCGGGCGCTCGAGTCGGCCGGATTCGAGGTTCTCGAGGGCACTGACAGGAACGTCGGCGAGGTGCCCTGGTACGCGCCGATGGAAGGCCGCTACGGGGGTTGGCACCGCGCACTCGTCCGCGTCCCGGCGGGTCGCAGGGTTGTCCAGGAGGCGATCAGGTTGGCGGAGATCCTGCGAATCCTCCCCCGCGGTTCGGCCAAGGTCATCGGTCTCATGAATCGATCGGCCGAGGCGTATGTCAGCGGGGGGAAGGCAGGCATCTTCACGCCCTTGTACTGCTTCCTCGCCCGGAAGCCTGCCTAGGTTCCCGAGCGGACGACGTCACTTCCGTCGGTGTCGATCCGCCAACGGCACAAGCATTCGAGAGGCCGTCGGTCGTGGTGGGCGACGGGTCCCGTGCGCCGTTACCCACCCTCGGAGCCCCTAGCGTGGCGTCGTGTTCGTGCGGCGTGTGTGCATCGTGCTGGTGGGGTTCGCGTTCCTGGCCGCAGCCTGTTCGGGAGCCGATGAGGAGCCGGCCGGTCGCGCCGCGCCGCCGGCCGACCCGGGCCCCGCGGTCGCCGAGCCGGGGGACGGAGAGAGTGACACGCCGGCTCCTCCCGCTGCTGATCCGCCGCCCGCCGCCGGCTCGGACTCGGAAGGCGCGTCCGTCCCGGACGCAGCGCCTGACCCCACCGGACCCGATCCGGATGCCCTCCCGGCGCCGCCGGCCGGCGCCGTCGAGGATGTCGTCGAGCTGGAGCAGGCCAACGGCGCCGGATCGGTCACCGAAGTGCAGGAGAACGCCGGTGACGCCTCGGAGCCCGATGGCGCCGAGTTGCACCCGATCGAACGCGCCACGCTGCGGAACTTCCGCGGCTACGAGTTCCCGGCGGCGCCGGATGTGCCGTCGGGTCCGCTGGGGCAGACTGGCGTCGACGACCTCGAGGTCATCTGGGCCGGACTCACGACCGAGGTCGATATCGGCGCGATTGCGCAACTCGGCCAGTCGACGGACGCGAGGTTGGGCTGGATACTCTCCGACCTCCTCCGGTTCTTCTACCACGGCCCGGTCCACGAAGAGGCGGTCGCCGCCTTCGAGACCCTGACGGGCGTGAGCCTGGCCGACGACCCCGTCGCCGAACGGAGCCCGTGGCAATCGGTCACCGACCACCTGTTCGCCTGGGATCTAGCGGCCTTCGATGGCTACGTCGACTACAAAGGGCGGCTGTTCACGCTGGTGGAGCCGGGCTGGCAGCCGTTCTTCGACGATCGTGACTCCAACATCGACTGGCGGTTCGTGAGTTGGGGAGGGGTGCGGATCGACGACCGCCCGCTCGGTGATCCGCAGCGGTGTGTCCGGGGCTGCATCCCGGCCCGCGACGATCCCCCGGTCACCGACGCCGCCGGAGGCTTGTGGTATCCCGACGATCGCATCGTGTTCGCGGTCGTGATCAACGGTGAGGCTCGGGCGTATCCCAAGAACTTCATGGAAATCCACGAGATGGTCAACGACACGCTCGGGGGGCGCAGGATCGGCTTCCCCTACTGCACGCTGTGCGGCTCCGCCCAGGCCTATTTCACCGACGACGTTCCTCCAGGCGTCGAGACACCCGTGCTGCGGACCTCGGGGCTGCTGTCGCGGTCGAACAAGGTCATGTACGACCTCGTCACCAAGTCGGTGTTCGATACCTTCACCGGCGAGGCGGTCTCGGGTCCGCTCCGCGAGAAGGGGGTCGTCCTGAACCAGGCGACCGTCGTGACCACCACCTGGGGCGAGTGGAAGGCTGCTCATCCTGAGACGACGATCGTCGCCCGGGACGGAGGGATCGGCCAGCACTACCCCCTCGACCCGCTGGGCGGCCGCGACGACGACGGGCCCATCTTCCCGATCGGCGACGTCGATGAGAGGCTCGGCGTCCAGGACCAGGTCTTCGGCGTGGTCCTCGACGACGGGACTCCCGTGGCGTTCCCCGTCGAGGCAGCGGCCGCCGTCCTCGAAGCCGGCGGGACCGTGGAGCTCGCCGGCGTCGGCCTCCGCCTCGACGGCGGCGGGGTGCGCGCCGTCGATGAGGCCGGCAACGAGATCGAGGGTCACCAGGCGTTCTGGTTCGCCTGGAGCCAGTTCATGCCCGACACGCTGCTCTGGGAGTCCTGAACCGCTCCAGGAACCCGGAGCCTTCGCCTGACGCCCTCGGCGATATTCATGGATCTCTGTGAATCATGCAAAAATCACATCTCTATTACTCTATAATTGCAACACCAAGGAGGCACACCGAGGAGCGACCATGACGGAGGGGACGGTTGGCGCGCGGATCTGCGCAGCTCGAAAGGCGGCGGGTCTGTCGCAACGGGAGTTGTCGGCGAGGGTCACGGCGGCTGACAGGGTGGATGCGCTGAGCCCGAGCGCTCTCAGCCGGATCGAATCCGGTCACCGACGGGTGGCCAGCCATGAACTGGTGGAACTCGCCGACCTGCTCGGCGTGGCCGTCGACGACCTGCTTGGGACGAGAAGGCGGTCGGCTGCGCTTGTGCTGGCAGCCCGCGTCACGCAAGTGTCCCCCGCGGACTACCGGATGGTTGCGGAACGTGCCCGTCAGGTCTTGGAGGCGGACGATCTGTTGAGCCGGATCGTGCCGGCCGGGGCCCCGCTGTCCATGCCCTCCGTACCGCACGACGACGTACCCGCCACGAAAGACGGGGGGAGGGAGTTGGCGAAGCGGGCACGGATGGCTCTGGGGCTGGGCGATGGTCCGATCGGCGATCTCACGGCGATCATCGAGGAGCACATCGGCGCGCATGTCCTCGTCGAGCCGCTCCCCCCGGGCGTCCACGGGTTCTGCGCGGTGTGCCCGTCGGCCGATGGTTTGCCGGCGGCGGCAGTGATTATCGTCAACGGGGACGACGTGTCGGGTCGCCAACGGTTCACCCTCGCGCACGAGTTGTGCCACCTCCTGGCCGGTGACCCGGTCGATGTGGAGGTGCTGTCCAGCCAGACCGAGAAGAGCCCGGCGGAGCATCGCGCTGATGCATTTGCCGTCGCGTTCCTCGCGCCGGAAGAGGGTGTCCGGCGGGCCGTGGGGAGCCAGCCGTTCGATGAGGCTCTGATCCGACGGATGAGCCGTCTCTTCGGAATGAGCCATCAGGCGATGACCCGGCGACTGGAGGAGGTGGGGTCGGTCCGATTCCTCAGCAAGCACCACGCCCTGGACGTTGCTCTCCGCGCTTCGTTGCTCGCCGAGAATGGCGCGGAGACGGTAAGGCGTCGGGCACCAGTTCGACTCTTGGAGCGGGCGCTGCGCGCCTATGACGAGGGCCGGATCGGGATCGGTCTTCTCGCCGACATCCTCGGCGACGAAGACACCGTTGTGCTCGCCGAGCGCCTGCAGGCCGACGGACACGGCCCGGCTGCACCTGCCCCTGACGCCTGGGCACTTGTATGACCGACCGCCTGTTCGTGTTCGATACGGGCCCGCTGCTCTGTTTCGGCGGGTTCCCCGGCGGGGCCAAGCTGTTGGCTGGCCGGTATCACGGACGGGCATGGACTACCGGTGATGTGGACCGGGAACTGCGGGGGCTGCGCCGAAGCCCGAATCCGATCATTGCGGCCGCGGCGGCTCGCTGTGTTCAGAAGTTCGGCTGGATCGAGCGGCGCCGGTTCGACGAAGCCGATGAGCTGGAGACGCTGCGCGACCTACGCGATCGCCTGGCGACGTTCCAGCGGGCGGACAGGGACGTACCCGAGTCCAGCAGAGCGGACTTTGGGGAGTGCTCTGTGCTTCTGCTGGCCGAACGCCTGACAGCCGAGGGATCGAATGTGGTCGTGGTGATCAACGAAGATCCGCCCCGGCAGTTGGCGCGGTCGTTGGAAATCCCGTCGGTGTGCTTCGCGGAGGTCTTGAAGGCGATGTGCGTCGACGGCTCGCTCACGACGGCTGCGGCCTTCGACGGTTGTCAGAAGCTCAAGCGAGGGTTCGTGGACGTCGGCGACATCGTCGAGTCGTCGAAGTACTTCGAGGAGGCCCCGGCCGCCTGAGCCCCGCTGCCTCAGGCGGCGAGGGGGCGGCCGAAGGGGAGTTGGTCCCGCCAGGTGGCCAGGAAGCTCTCGGCTTGGTGGCAGGCGCCGAGGAAGGCTCCTTCGGGATGGCCGGCGGTCTCCTGCACCAAGTCACCGATGGCTGCCACGGCAGCGGCCTCGATCGCCTCGGCAGTGACGGCGTCGCCCTCGAGCCCGGCGAGTTCGCCGGGCCAGGCGGCGAACAGCGGTCCGGCCAGGCAGACGAAGTCGGCCAGCACCACCGACCCGGCGGCCTGCAGGATCACGAGCGCTCGGGTGGTGAACGGGATCGGATGCAGGCAGGCGACCGCCGAGACCTCCAGACCGTCGGCCAACTGGTGGTTGAGGACGCCCATCCTGGAACCCACCAGCAGGACGTCGTCGGCTGCCCCCCACATGTCGCCCGGCTCCGAGCAGGCGCCGCCCAGATGGTCCACGAACGCGGGACCGTGGGCCACCCAGGCCTCAGCGATGGCGGCGGCGTCGAGCCCCGCGCCGGCCGGCGCGGCGCAGAAGCCCTGCTCGGTGGCGACCCCTGCCACGACCGCCCCCTGTGCGGCTGCGGCGGCTGCGGCTGACACACCGGCGGGACCGCAGCCCTCGATCACGATCCGGCGACCCTCCAGCCCGTCCAGTGCCGCTGCTGCAGCGGTCACCGCACCGCTGCCGGCCAGCCGCTCGGCGAGGCTGATGCCGTCGACGGTGCGCAGACGGATCGGATGGCGCGGGTCCTGCGACTGCAGCGGCGCAAGGTCCGCCGCGTTGAGGCCCTTGCCGGCATCGGGGAGGAACTCGCCGGCCGCCACCCACGGTTCACACTCGGCCACGAACGCCTCCACGGCGTCGGCCCGGCCGTCGGGGCGAGTGTTGATGCCCCCCGATGCTCCCGACCGGCGCATGCCGACCGCGGCGAAGGCGTAGGTGGCGGATCGTGCCATCTCCCGCGCGCCGCTCGGCAGGATCTTCGGTGCGAGGCGCACGAGGCCCGAGGATCCGGGGGCGTCGTCGAGGTCGACGATGACGAATCCGTCGGTGCCCGAGAACTTGCGCGTTCCCATCAGCCGGCCCGCCTGCGCTATCCGTCGCCGTCGGCGCCGGCAGCGCCCTCGTCCGCCGTGTCGGTGTCCGTGGTCAGATCCTCCAGGCCGGCCACGATCTCGGTGACCTGGGTCTCGGCCGCCTCGAGGCGCTCCCGGCAGAAGCGGAGCAACTCGGCGGCCCGATCCACATGGGTGGCCAGGGCGTCGACGTCCACGTCGGGCGCCTCGAGGGCGTCGAGGATCTTCTGCAGTTCGGCCAGGGCGGCGGCGTAGCCGTCGGCGGGAGTCTGCTGCGGCGTGCTCTCAGTCATGGTCGCTCCCGGTCGTCTCGGCGGGGGAGACCGCGCTGGCGGTGCTGGTGACGGTCCCGTCGCTCATCCGGGTTCGCAGGGTAGCGCCCGGCATGATCCCGATGACCGACCGCACGAGGTGTCCCGCGCCGTCGGTCGTGATGCTCCAGCCCCTTTCCAGCGCCCGCTGCGGGTCGTAGGCGCGTGCCTGCGCCTCGAGACCGTCGAGTCGAAGGCGGGCGCGCTGCGCGCCGTTGTGGGCGGCTCGGTCGATCGCCAGCGCCAGCCGTCGCAGCTCGCGGCGGGCGCCGCGGCAGGAGGCGGCACCGGCTGCGGCCGCCCGACGGGCGGTGGTCTCCAGCCTGCGACGGTCGCCGGCCAGCAGCGCGGTGGCATTGCCCCGGATGCGTCGCCAGAGCTCGAGCGTGGCTCGGTCGAAACGGCCGGCTTGCTCCACGATGGCCGTGGCGCAGGCGGTGGGGGTGTTGCAGGCGGTGTGCGCCACGACGTCGGCCACCGAGCGGTCGATCTCGTGGCCGATGCCGGTCAGGACCGGCACTGTGCTCTGTGCCACGGCATGCGCCACGGCGGCGCTGTCGAACGGTGCCAGTTCGGTGCGGGCGCCGCCCCCGCGTACCAGCGCGATCACGTCCACTGCCTGCGTGCCGGCCAGCGCCAGGGCCGCGGCGATCCGCTGCTCGCTGCCGAAGCCCTGCACCGGCGTATCCACGACCAGAACCTCCCAGCCGATCCCGCTGGCCGCCAGCACGTCGCGGAAATCGGCCTCGGCGGCACTGCCCGCGCTGGTGACCAGCGCCACACGCAGGGGCAGCGCCGGCAGGCGGAGTGCCTTGTTGCGTTCCAGCAAGCCGGCGGCCTCCAGCTCGCCCAGCAGGCGGTCGCGCTGGTCGGCCAGCCTGCTGAGCGTGTACGCGGGGTCGATGGCCTTCATCTGGAGTTGGAGCTGGCCCCGCGCCTCGTAGACGGAGACGCTTCCCCGGATGCGAACTTCCACGCCGTCGATCATCTGGCCCGCCGCCCCGGCACCGAGGATCCGGTTGACGATCTTGCGGTACCAGTCGAACAGGACGACCGGGAGGGCGGCCGGGGGGTTCCTGTCGGCCGGCGTGGGGGTGACCAGGTCGAAGTAGACGTGACCCTTGCGAGACTTGCTGAGGTTGCGTATCTGGCCCCTGATCCAGACCTCATCGGGGAAGGCGTCCTCGACGAGGTCTCGCAGCAACTCGACCAGTTCGGTCACCTCGTAGGTGGTCGGGCCGCTGCCGGTCGGCGCCTGTGCCTCGCCGGGCGGACCGTCCATGATCGGCACCCCGCTCACGCCGGCGTCTCGCACGGCGACCGGCGGCCGGTCGGGGAGCCCTCCGCGCCCGGCGGTCCGGCGGCGGCACGCAGAGCCGGCGTCACAGCGCCTCCTCGGCGCGCACCAGCGTCCGGTAGAGGTTGGCGTAGAGCCCGCCGGCGGCCAAGAGTTCGCTGTGGCGACCCTGCTCCACCACCCGGCCCTCGTCCAGCACCACGATCCGGTCGGCAGAGATGATCGTCGACAGTCGGTGGGCGATCACGAAGGAGGTGCGGCCCGCCAGACCCGCCGCCAGCGCCTCCTGCACTGCGGCCTCGTTCTCGCTGTCCAGATGACTGGTGGCCTCGTCCAGGATCACGATCGCCGGGTCCTTCAGCAGCATCCGGGCGATGGCCAGGCGCTGCTTCTCGCCGCCCGAGAGGCGGTAGCCGCGCTCGCCCACCAGGGTGGCGAACCCCTGCGGCAGACCTTCGATCACTTTCAAGATTCCGGCGGCCCGGCAGGCCTCGGCGATCTCGTCGGCGGAAGCGTCGGGACGGGAGTAGCGCAGGTTGGCCTCGACGGTGTCGTGGAACAGGTGCGGATCCTGGGGCACGACGCCGACGACTGCCCGCAGCGACTCACCTGTGACCTCCCGCAGGTCGCTGCCGTCGACGGCGATGGCCCCCTCGTCGGGGTCGTAGAGCCGCAGCAGCAGGGCGGTGAGCGTCGTCTTGCCCGCGCCCGACGGGCCCACCAGCGCCACCAGCTCGCCTGGTGCCACGTCGAGGCTGACGCCGTCGAGTGCGGGACCGGCGGGCCGGTCGCCGTTCGGTCCCGCGCTGGTGCCGGGCTCGGTCGCGGGCGGTGTCAGCGAGGCTAGGGCGGCCTCGCCGGTGGGCGGGTAGGTGAACCGGACGTCGCGCAACTCCACCCTGCCCCGGGGCCGCGGCAGGCGGCCGGCGCCGGGCCGGTCGGGCACGGCGTTCGGCGTGTCCAGCACCTCGAAGACCCGCTCGAAGGACACGATCGCCGTCATGATGTCGACGCGGGCGTTGGTGAGGCTCGTGAGGGGCTGGTAGATGCGGATCACCAGGAGGCCCATGGCTGCCAGGGTGCCGATGGTGACCGAACCCGAGATCACCAGGTGGCCGCCGACCCAGTAGACCGCGGCTGTGCCCACGGCCCCCAGCAGCACCAAGGCGATCAGGAACGTCTGGGCGTGCATGGCCGTGCGCACCCCGAGATCGCGCACCTTGCCGGCCCGCTCGGCGAACTCTGCCCGTTCGGCGTCGTGGCGACCGAACAGCTTCACGAGCAGGGCACCCGCTACGCCCAGGCGCTCGGTCATGAGGGTGTTCATGGCGGCGTTGTGCTCCATCTGCCGGCGGGTCAGCGCCTGCAGGCGCCGCCCGACGCGCTTGGCGGGGATCACGAAGACCGGCAGTAGCGCCAGTGCCAGCAGCGTGAGGCGCCAGTCCAGCACGATGAACATCGTCAGCAGCGTGATCAGCAGCACGCAGAAGTTGGACACCAACTGGCCCAACGTGCCGGTCATGGCGCGCTGGGCACCGATCACGTCGTTGTTGAGGCGGCTGATGAGCGCCCCGGTCTGCACGCTGGTGAAGAACGAAACCCCCATCCGCTGCACATGGTCGTACAGCGCCACCCGCAGGTCGAAGATCAGCCCCTCGCCGATGCGTGCCGACCACCAGCGCTCGACGAAGGCTAGGAGCGCCGTGGCGAACGCGGCGGCCAGGATCAGCCCCGCCAGCAGGTTCACCCTGCCGCGGTCGGCGTTGACGATGGCGTCGTCGATGATCTCCCGGAACAGCAGCGCCGGCACCTGGCTCAACAATGCCCCCAGCAGGATGGCGACCACGAAGAGCGTGATCATTCGCTTGTAGGGAGCGGCGAATCCCAGCACCCGGCGCGCCACGGCGCGGTCCAGGGTGCGCCCCTTCACCGCCGCCGCGTCACGCCCCAGCGCCGCGTGCACACTCCAGTCCATCCCGTCAGGTTACGGAGCGCTCACCGACGCTGACCGCGGCGGTTGCCGGGGGTGACTCGATGCTCAGCCCGGGGCATTGATCCACCGCCGGTCTGGCGGAGCGGGCCGATGTCGTCGCCGGTGACTATCGCCGCCTCGGGCTGGGCGAAGCAGCCGAACAGCGCGGACCGACGGCGTTCATCGGCAACCCGCCGTACGTTCGCCATCACCTCATCGAGCGCCGCTGGAAGGAGTGGCTCCACGCCGAGGCGGATCGTCTTGGC
>CAZTZI010000079.1:0-8693 GCA_964618115.1 uncultured Acidimicrobiales bacterium | reverse complement strand
ACCGCATACGCCGCCGAACGATGGGGCCGGCGCTGGATCACCATCGACACCTCACGAGTCGCGTTGGCACTGGGGCGAACTCGCGTGATAGGGGCGAGATATCCCTACTACCTGCTGTCCGACAGCGATGCGGGCAAGGAGAAAGAGGCAGAAATAAAGCGCACCCAACCCCTCGGTGGCCCATCGTACCGTGATGTCCGCCAAGGGTTCGTGTATGAACGCGCGCCTCACATCAAATTGGAAGACATAGCCAAGAATGCTGAAATCGATCTTCTTCTCGCCCAACTGCAACCGAACGGCGACGATGCACTCAAGGGTCTGAATGCTGCTCTAGCAGGCCATTCTGTTCCCTTCACAGTGCGCGCCGGCGCTCGTGCAGGCGAGTCCATCGACTTTGCGAGCACCGACTCAGCGGAGGTCCTGCTGCCTTCCGGAGAGCGCGCGCTCCCGCATGAGCTGCGTGAGTGGGAGGTGCCCCGCGAGGCTCCGGCTGACTGGCCGGAGGCGGCCGATGAGGCGCTCAGTTCGCTGCTCGAGGCGCGTCGCGCGCGTCAGTCCACGATCGACGCGTCCATTGCAGCGAATGCCGACTTCGAGCTGCTCTACGACAAGCCCTATGAGGACCGTCGAACGGTCCGGGTGGCCGGCCCGTTCACGGTCGAGAGCATCTCGCCGCACCGGGTCCTCGGCGTGGACGAGGACGACGAGCTGATCGACCCGGCAGGTGGCACCGAGGGCACAGCCGGCGCGGCGGGGGACTTCGGATCGATGATCCTGGAGCAGCTGCGCACGGCCGGCGTGCAACAGGCGCACAAGGAGGACCGCATCGCGTTCTCCTCGCTGACGCCGTGGCCCGGGTACATGATCTGCGCCGAAGGCCGCTACGCCGAGGGCGGTCCCGGCACTGACCGCGCCGACGCCGAGAAGCGGGCCGGGGTATTCGTCGGACCCGAGTTCGGCACGGTCTCCCGCCCGGACCTCGTGGAGGCTGCCCGAGAGGCGGCCGACGCCGGGTTCGACGTGCTCATCGCCTGCGCATTCAACTACGAGGCGCACGCCACGGAGTTCGACAGGCTCGGTCGCATCCCGGTGCTGAAGGCGCGCATGAACGCCGATCTGCACATGGCCGGCGACCTCAAGAACACCGGCAAGGGAAACCTCTTCGTCATATTCGGCGAGCCCGACATCGACATCCTCGACGCTTCGGGAGACGACGACGGCCGGACCGGTCAGATTAAGGTACGCGTGAACGGCGTCGATGTGTTCCACCCCGGCACCGGCGAGGTGCGCAGCGACGGCCCCGACGGCATCGCTTGCTGGTTCATCGACACCGACTACGACGGCGAGAGCTTCTTCGTCCGACACGCCTACTTCCTCGGCGCCAACGACCCGTACAAGGCACTCAGGACCACGCTCAAGGCGGAGATCGACGCGGAGGCCTGGCAGAGCCTGAACAGCGACACCTCGCGGCCGTTCGAGCGTCCCTCCTCGGGCCGAATCGCCGTGAAGGTCATCAACCACTTGGGCGACGAGGTGATGAAAGTCTTCCGGCCGAACGACTCCGGACAGGGCCGCGACCGCAGAACGACGCCAGGGGTGGAACCCGCTATGGCTCGGCAGGACTGAGCGGGGCGGGCGGCGTCGATGAAGGTCGGAGTGGGTTGAACCTGCATCGCAACGGAATATGGCTACAACATTCCGGTGGAATCGCGCTACAATTGTCGTGTGGAAGTTGGAATCCGGGAACTGCGGGATCGCTTGAGCCACTACGTCGGCGCTGTGAGCGCGGGCGGCGAGGTAACCGTCACGAATCACGGCAAGGCGGTCGCGCGGCTGGTGCCGCTGGCCGGTCGCCGACCCTTGGAGCGGCTGATTGCAGAAGGGCTGGTGACGCCGGCGCCGTCACCCAAGGACCGACTGCGTCGGCCCAGAATCGAGTGCGCAGGAACGGTGAGTGACCTGGTGGCCGAGCAACGACGTTGATCGTCTACTTCGACACGTCGGCGATCATCCCACTCATCGTCGACGAACCCGCTTCGCCGCTCTGCGAGCGATTCTGGGCCGATGCGTCCGAAGCGGTCAGCAGCCGTCTCTTCTACGCCGAGGCCCGCGCCGCGCTCGCGAGGGCACATCGGCTCGGTCGGCTGTCCGCGGCGGAGCACGCACGCTCTGTCCCGTCGCTGGACGCGCTCACCGCAGGGATCGCGAACGTGGAGGTGACTGAGGGCTTGGTCCGAACTGCCGGTCAGCTGGCATCCGAACACGGCCTCCGCGGCTACGACGCCGTCCATCTCGCGGCGGCGCTGACCATCGCAGACGACGACGCGGTGCTTGTCAGCGGCGACCGACAGCTCCTCGCCGCGGCGACCCGCGTCGGTCTTGTGGTCGCGCCGACCGGCTGAGCGCCCGGCACCGGCCGCGGTCTGGGAGAGTCCGGCTCGAGTTGCCGGGGCGGGCCTCGTCGGCTAAGGAGCCCAACGTGATCTGGACGTCGGAGGGCGCGCGATGAGAGTGGCGGTCATCGGTTGCGGGTTTCAGGGTCGGTTGCACGTCGACGTGCTCAGCAGGCTGCCTGACGTCGAACTCGTCGCGGTGGCGGACATCGATCCGGATCGAGTTGGGGGCTTGGCGCAGGAGTACGCCGTCGCCGGTTCATACACGGACTACCGCAGGATGCTCGACGCCGAGCGTCTCGACCTCGTCACGATCTGCACCATGCCCGTCCACCACGCGGAAATGACTCTCGCGGCCTTCAGCCGGGGTGCCCACGTCCTGTGCGAGAAACCGCTGGCGATGAACGCCGCCGAGGGCGCGGCAATGGTCGGCGCCGCCCGGAAGGCGGGCAGGTTTCTCGCCGTCGGGCTCAACATGAGGTTCATGCCGAACTCCATGGCGATCCGGTCGTTCATTCGCGATGGAGGGTTCGGTCGACCCGTCTACACTCGCGTGGTTGCAAGCGACGAGATCCCTTGGTGGGGAGAGCACTACCGGCTGGAGGTCTCCGGGGGTGGGGCTCTCGCTGCGTCTGCGGTCCACCTTCTCGACCTGGCGCTCTACTTCGCGGGTTTCCCCGAGCCGGTATCCGCCTCGGGGAGCATGGCGACGTTGTTTCCCACGAAGCGAGGATCGACCGCACCGAGCCCGGCAGTGGCCGAGCGCTATGACGCCGAGGACCTGTTCAGTGCTCACGTGCGGTTCGCCGGGGGCTTCTGGCTCACGATCGAGGGCTCGTGGATCGGCAATCAAGCGCCGCGCCCCGGGCCACAACCGTGGGACTACGAGCTCACTGCCATCGGCGAGGGAGCGCAGGTCTGGTTCGATCCGCTGGCGATACGCGGTGAAGCACCCGACGGCTCGACGGTCGACCTGCTGCCGCCGGGGACCCCGTCGGATGTCTCCTTCCCGCACTCCGTCGAGCGGCTGATCGCAGAAGTCGTTGCCGCCGCGCTGGCGGGGCGGGAGCCGTCCGTCACCGGAGAGCAGGCGTTGGTTTCCCAAAGGATCGTCGACGCGATCTACCTGTCTGCCACGACAGGCCGCGAGCAGGCGATACCTCCCCTCGAGGTTGTGCTGTGAGCGTGAGCATCGGCCGCGCCCGGACGACCGTCGGACACCGCTCGATCGACCCGAACCGGCGGAATCCCTGCTGCGTTACCATCGCCCGACTGCACCCCCACTCGACGATCGCGAGGGGAGACCAAGCTTGAGTGGCGAATCGACGATCCAACGGACCGGCGGATGGGAGTTCGGCCTCTCGCCTGATGAGTTCACGGGGATCGTGTGCCTCGTCACGGGCGCCGCACAGGGCATCGGACAAGCGATCGCCAAGGCGCTCGCGGAACTGGGCGGACGGGTGGTCCTGGCTGACATCAACGCGGCGAAGGCCGCCGAGACCACGGAACGACTGCGCGCCGCGGGACTCGAGGTAACCGATCTGGCGCTCGACGTTCGGGACACGGACGCGATCGACGCTGCCTTCACCCAACTCGAGGGCGGGTGGGGATCCGTCGAGGTCCTGGTGAACAATGCCGGTGTCGGCAAGATCGACCAATCCGAGGACCTCCCCGACGAGGACTGGGATCTGCACGTCGACGTGATGCTTTCGGGCACGTTCAAGATGTCGCGCCGGGCCGCCGGACCGATGCTGGAACGCGGCTCGGGGGCGATGGTGAACCTCTGCTCGATCGGCGGCTACGGGGGCCACCCTCAGCGGGCGGCCTACAACGCGGCGAAGGGCGGCATCCGGATCCTGACCGAAGTGCTCGCCACCGAGTGGGCGCCGCGGGGCGTGCGCGTCAACGCCATCGCACCGGCGGTCACGAGGACCGAGATGACGCAGGAGATCCTGGACCGCGCCGAAGGCGAGTTGCGGCTCGACGACTACACGGATCGCACGCCTCTCGGTCGCATCGCCGAGACGGAGGAGCAAGCGGATGTCGTCGCCTTTCTTGCGTCGCGGCGCGCCGCGTACATAACGGGCCAGATCGTGGCCGTCGACGGCGGGTGGCTGGCGAGCGATGGATTCCTGACGCACGGCGAGGCACAGGGATGAGTGAGCACAGCGCGGAGGGCGTGGATCAGTCCAGGCGGGCTGTTGACAGGCCCTGCGTCGTGGTCGCGGGAGGCGAGTCGTCGTTCGCGCAGCGCGTGGAGTCCGCTCTCGGTATGCCGGCTCTACGTCTGGGAGCGGACGAGTTGGACTCAAGCGCCGGCTCTCTGGACGGGCAACTGGCTCCAGAGGGTGTCGTGTGGATTCACCTGGTGCCGGGTCTTGCGCCCCCGGCTTCTCAGGATCACGATGCGGGGATCTTCGAGGAGGCGGCCTTGCTGGAGAGTTCCGTCGGAGCCGCTCGCGCGCTCGGCGACAGGACCCGCATCCCGGTGACGTTCGTGGCGCTGCTGCCCGAGATCGGGCTGTTCACCGGTGACCGGGAGAGGCGATGCGCACTGGCCACAGCGACTATGCAGTCGCTCATGCGCACGGAGATCGGTCCTTGGAGCAACGCCGGCGATCGGATTGTCGCCGTCACCTACGCCGGGTTGGAGGGTCACGCTCCGGGCGGTCAGCGCCCAACCGATCAGGTCATCGGGCGCACACCGATGAAGGCACTGGCCACGTTCGCACAACTCGGCGACGTGCTGCGCTTCGTCGGCTCGCGGCAGGCGTCCTATGTCACGGGTACCACCCTGCGCATGGACGGCGGTTGGACGGCGTACAGCTGGCACTACCCGGCGAAGACGATCTAGCTCGCGCGACCGCGTCCGGAGAACAGACCCAGGGAGAGCGAGGCGCACCATGTCGATGAAGGTCGGAGTGATCGGCTGCGGGTTTCAGGGCAGCCTTCACGTGGAGTGTTTGGAGGCGCTGGAGGATGTCGAGGTCGTCGCCGTCTGCGACACCGACGCCTCCCGTCTTGACGAGGTACGAAGTACTCACCGTGTCGAAAAGGGCTACGCCGATTACCGGGACCTGCTCGAGAAGCATGAACTCGACCTCGTCACGGTCTGCACGATGCCCGTGCACCACATGCGGATGACGGTCGATGCTTTCGCCACCGGCGCTCACGTTCTGTGCGAGAAGCCGCTGGCACTCGAGGCAGGCGAAGGCCGGGAGATGCTGCGAGCCGCCGCCGCGGCCGACCGCGTGCTCGGCGTCGGGTTCAACATGCGGTTCACGCCCAACGCGCAGATCATCAAGCGTCATATCGAGTCGGGAGCGCTGGGTCGCCCGCTGTACACCCACGCGTGGGCGAAGTCGTCACAGATTCCCTGGTGGGGCGAGCACTACCGGAAAGAGCTCTCCGGCGGCGGGGCGCTGGCCGCCACGGCGGTGCACTTTCTCGACCTGGCTCTGTGGTTCGCCGGATTCCCCAGGCCGATTTCCGCCTCCGCCAGCGCGGCGCAGGTGTTTCCCACCAAACGCGGGCCGACGGCTCCGGACGCCGCCAGTGCCGGCCGCTACAACGTGGACGATCTGCTCGCGGCGCATCTGCGATTCGAGGACGGCTTCTGGATGACACTCCAGGGGAGCTGGGTCGACAACATTCCCTCCCACGAGGACGGTTCGCCCTCGTGGGACTACAGCCTGGATGCGATCGGCGAGAGCGCCCAAGCCGTGTTGGATCCCCCCTCGATCCGTGGCGAGCGGGAGGGCGAGATCATCGAGCTGCTCCCGCCGGAGGTGGTCAGCGACGTCTCGTTCCCGCCCTCGGTGCAGGCTCTCATCGCGAAGACCGTCGATGCCATCCGAGGTGGGCGCGACGCTCCGGTCACCGGTGAACAGGCACTGCTGACACAGGTGGTCACCGACGCCATCTACGAGTCGGCCGCGGCCGGAGCCGAGGTGGCGATCGACCCGTCGGAGCTCGATTGGTCTGTCTGAGGCGCGATCCCGGCGGTCCGAGACGTCATCCCGGGCAGCTCGGGATCCATGGTGCTCAGCGGAAGGGGCCGGTGAGTGAGCCGGGGTTGCCGTTCTTGGTGCGTCGCCGGTTGGGAGCCGCCACCGACAGGCTCAGCGGTGCTGGGCTAGGGTCTCATGGTCATTCAGGCGTTCGACGAGTTCGTCGAACGGGGGAGGGGAATTGCAAATGGGTACCGCTGGGTCAAAGTTTCGCGTCCTGATTGCGCTGGGTGTCGCGCTGGCGCTCGTCATGGCCGCCTGTGCCGGCGACGACGACGGCGACGCCGCCCCGGCGCCCGCGCCTGAACCGGCGCCGGCGCCCGAGCCGCCACCTCCGCCCGAACCGGCGCCCGAGCCACCGCCACCGCCCGAACCGGCGGCGCCCGACTACGAGCAGTTCCTGGGCAGCCCGAGCCCGGATCAATGCGCAGGCGAGACCTACGACTTCGGCTTCGACATCTTCTCCGACACCGAGTCGTTCGCTCTCCTCACCGTCGAGGGCTTCCAGGCCGTGGCTGACGAGATGGGCTGCGTGAGCATCGACGTGGTCTCCGACAACGCCGATCCTCTCACGGCGGTCGACAATGTGAGGATCTTCGCCGAGCAGGGCAAGGACGGCGTCATCATCGCCAACGTGA
Source organism: uncultured Acidimicrobiales bacterium (assembly GCA_964618115.1). Taxonomy (GTDB): domain Bacteria; phylum Actinomycetota; class Acidimicrobiia; order Acidimicrobiales; family CATQHL01; genus VXNF01. Next base: position 1,652 of record CAZTZI010000079.1, on the reverse strand, counting down.
TCGAGGCTGCGCAGCCCGGCATCGTCGACGTCCTCCAGAGCAACGACCTGCCGGGTCTGGCGATCTTCGTGCCCGCACCGGACATCGCACTGATCGAGGTCGACCTGGGCAACGCCGGCTTGAAGTCCGGTCAGACGCTCGGCGCGCAGGCGGTCGAGCGCTGGTCCGGCGAGGAGATCGTCCTCATCGTCGGGACCTTCGACGAGGCCGGCCAGACGACGATCGACCTGACGGACGGGATCGTCGAGGGTGTCACGGCGGCCGTTCCCGACGCCGAGGTCCTCGCCATCGCCACGGCCGCCGATCCGCCGACCGCGAACGCCAACACTGCGGCCGTCGTGGCCAGGATTCCGGAGGGTGCGAAGATTCTCGTCGCCTCGGTCAACGACGAACTCACACTCGGAATGCTCGAGGCGCTCCGCACGGCCGGGCGCAGCGACGATGACATGGTGTCCGTCGGCCAGGGCGCAAGCCAGTTCGAGGCGATCTGCGAGGGCAGTCTCCACGCGAGCGTGGCGTACTTCCCCGAGAACTACGGCAAGTACGCCATACCTGCACTCATCGGGCTGATCCACGGCGCCGATCTCCCGGGCTTCATCGAGTTGCCCACCGAAGTGCTGACCGCCGAGAACCTCGGTGACTTCTATCCGGAGTCTGCGTGTTCGTAGTACGGGGGGTCGTTGATCTCACGTCCATCAGGCCGACGGCCGTCTGCCGGCAGGTGACTCGGTTGCGCGCGTAGTCGAGCCGGTGATCGGTTTCTCCTGAGGGAATCCGTGTTCAAAGCTGAGAAGCCGCGTTCGGACACTCGCTCCGCCCTTGGCGTTGAGCAAGTGTCCGACGTGTCCGCGCCGCGCCGCTGGACTGACCCCGGTTTCCTGCAGAGCCAGGGGTTGGTGCTGATCCTGGCCGGGTTGATGATCTTCTTCAGCCTCAAGAGCCCGTTCTTCTGGGCCACCTCGAATCTCCTCAACGTGGCTGCGAGTTCGACGGTGCTCGCGATCATGGCTGCACCGCAGACGTTCCTGATCGTCTCCGGGGGATTCGACGTCTCAGTCGGTGCAACCATCGCGATCAGTACCGTGTCGCTCGGACTCCTTCTGTCGGCCGGCGTCCCGATGGCGGCCGCAATCGTGGTGGTCCTGTTCATCGGACTCGCGGTCGGCGCGGCGAACGCCACCCTCGTCGTGCTCTTGCGGGTGAATCCCCTGATAGCGACCCTCGGCACGATGTCCATCTTCACGGGGCTCGCCCATTTCCTGTCGTCGGGACAGACCGAGGTCGTGCGTAACGACTTTCTGCGGTGGATCACCAAGACCCAGGTGGGGCCCGTGTCGGTGCTCGTGTTCATGTTCATCGGGGTCTACGCGATCAGCATCGTGCTGGAGCGCACCACCGTGCTGGGTCGTTGGTTCTACGCCATCGGCGGCAACGCAGAGGCCGCCCGGCTGGCGGGCCTCCCCATCCGGCGCGTGCAGTACTCGCTCTACATCGCGTCGGGGCTGTCGGCCTCCGTCGGTGGTGTGCTGCTGACCGGGATCCTGCAGTCCGCATCGCCGCGGGTCGGCGATACGTTCCTGCTCTCGGTTGTCACGGCGGTCATTCTCGGGGGCGCCAGTCTCACCGGGGGCCGGGGGTCGATCATCGGCACG
>CAZTZI010000078.1:0-63750 GCA_964618115.1 uncultured Acidimicrobiales bacterium | reverse complement strand
GCCTGGACTCCAACCGTACGGCCATCCAGGACCAGTACGTCGGGCGGATCTACCTGGACGACGACGGCAACATGGCTTCCAGCACGGTGGCGTTCGTCCCGCAGGTCGATCAGACCTTCGGCGGCACGTTCACGGGTGATCCGTCACCGAGCAGGGACTACCCGCCCTGCGAGGAGCGCAGCCTCCCGTGGATCGGCAACGCCACCCCGGTTGTCAACGGCGTTCTGCAGAACTAGCCGGCACACTGACCACGAGGTAGAGGGACGCCACCGATCATGACGACGGCACCAGCGAACGGAGCACCTGTGCTGCGACTGCGGGGCGTCAGCATGTCCTTCGGTGGCGTCCACGCCCTGAGCGACATCGACATCGATGTCGCTCAGGGCGAACGCCTCGTCATCCTGGGACCCAACGGGGCCGGCAAGACGACGCTCTTCAACGTCGTGGCCGGCGACCTGCGGCCCACGGCCGGCACCATCGAGGTGGACGGCCTCAACGTGGAGGAGTTGCCGGCCCGGCGGCGCCCGCAACTCGGCATGTCCCGCACCTACCAGCGCTCCCGCCTCTTCGCCGGCCTCACGGTGGAGGAGAACCTCTACCTTGCCGTGCTGGGCAAGGAGGGTCGGCGCTTCCGCCTGCGGATGGGACGGCGCGACGCCGCCTATCGCGACCGCGCCAGGCGGGCGGCCGCCAACGTGTGGCTGGAGGGGCGCCTCGACGCGCTGACCTCCGATCTGTCGCACGGCGAGCAGCGCCAGTTGGAGCTGGGCCTCGCCACAGTGACCGAACCCCGGGTGTTGATGCTCGACGAGCCTGCCTCCGGACTGTCACGCGGAGAACGTGAACGCCTCACCGAGTTGCTTCTCGCTCTCGGTCGCGAGGTGACCCTGCTGCTCATCGATCATGACATGGACGTGGCGCTGCGGGTCGCCGAACGGGTCGTCGTCATGCACGACGGCGTCAAGATCGTCGAGGGAACGCCCGACGAGATTCGCGCCAATCCCCAGGTGCACGACATCTACCTGGGGCGGGGGATCGCCCATGACTGAGTCCCTGCTGGAAATCTCGAGCCTCGACGTGGGCTACGGGCAGGCGCAGGTGCTGCACGGTGTCGACCTGCACGTGGGCCAGGAGGCCGTGTCGGTCATCGGCCGCAACGGGATGGGCAAGACCACTCTCTGCAACGCCATCATGGGTCTGCTGCCCGTCATGGGGGGCTCCATACGGTTCCGGGGCGTCGAACTGATCGGACTGCCGCCGTACAAGGTTGCCGCCACCGGCATCGGGTACGTGCCGCAGGGCCGGCGGCTCTTCACGTCGCTTACCGTGGACGAGCACCTGGCGATGCTGGCCCGCGCCGCCAGGGGCAAGCGCTGGACGCCGGCAGAGGTCTACGAGCTCTTCCCACGCCTCGCGGAACGGAAGAAGCTGAGCGCCACGAGCCTGTCGGGGGGCGAGCAGCAGATGCTCGCCATCGGCCGGGCGCTGTTGCTGAACGCAGATCTGATGCTCATGGACGAGCCGTCGGAAGGGCTGGCGCCGACCATCGTCGAACAGCTCGTGGCGACGTCGCGGCGCCTCGTGGACGAGGGAATCGCGGTCCTGCTCGTGGAGCAGAACCTCAGCGTCGCCACCGCCGTGTCCGACCGCCAGGTGGTGATGGTCTCGGGGCAGATCGAGACCGAGATCAGTTCCCAGGAATTGCTGGACGATCCTGATGCCCAGCGGCGCTACCTGGGCGTGGAGTCCCTGGAGGGTTCCGAGGCCTGAGTTCGCCGGGCGGACCGGTCATTCCGGCGGAGGCTGGAATCCATTCTCGAGCAGCGGGGCCGGGGTCTAGGCGCTGCTTCCCACCGGTACCGAGGCGGTGAACTCCTCGGTACGCCTGCCGAGTTCGTCCCGGTACGTCGCGACCCGCTGCATCTTGAGGTGCTCGTAGCCCCGTACCTGGTCCACCAGGTCGGCGATGGCGACCGCCTCGGACCGGTTGGCGCTGTCCAGGGTCCCGAAGAGTTTCCGGATCGCCTCCCGGTACTCCGCCGGCAGTCTCCGCTCGCAGCGCCGCACCGTCGTGTAGCCGAAGAGGTCGAGGGGTGTGCCGCGCAGGTACTTGCCGGCCCGCAGCGCGACGAGCAACGGCCGGGCCCAGCGTCCGAGCTTCAGCTTCCGGGACATCCCCAGGGAGCGTAGGAACGGCGGGTGGAGGTGCCAGACCACTCGGGCGCCCCGCCCGGCGACCGCTTCGGCTCCGGCGGTTGCCTCCTGTGCCAGGAGCAGCCGGGCCACCTCGTACTCGTCCTTGTAGGCCATCAGCTTGTGCAGGCTGCGGGCCACGGTCTCGGTCAGGTCCCAGCCGTCCAGGTCGTCCTCGGCGTCGGCGACCTCTGCGACGAAGCGCAGGAACTCCGCGGCGTAGGCGGCCGACCGGAAGCCGATCAGGTCGGCGGCCAGCATCTCCAGCAGAACGCCCAGACCGGTGCGCTCGGCAATCGGGTCGAGTTGCAGGCGCACGGCGCGTGGGAGCGGATCGGTGTGGCGGACCTCCTCGTCGGCGTCGGCAGCGTCGTCGGGGGGAGGGGAACTCTCGCTCGAGGCGGCGTTCGCCGCTGCCAGTTCCACTCCCTCGGGGTCCAGAACCCACTGGCGACCCCAGCGAAACGCCTCGCGGTTGCGCTCGGTCGCCACGCCGTTCAGGTCGATGGCAGCCTCGAACGACGGCGCCGTGATCGGCAGGGCGCCGCACTGGTAGGCGACGCCGACGAGAAAGACATTCGCCGACGTGGTGTTGCCGAACAGCCGGCGGGTGATCGCCCCGGCGTCCACCCAGCGATTCTCGGCTGCTCGCGAGTGGGTGTCGACGTGCGCTCGAAGGGCCGCTGTGCTCGGGTAGCCCTGCTCGGGGTGCACGACCATCTGACCTGTACTCGTGGGCGACACGGATGCCACGACCAGGGTCCGCTGCGAGGAGGCGCCGGCGATCGGACCCGGACCGGCGGCGGTGAGAAGATCGAACGCCAGGTAGAGATCGACCATCCCTGCGGCGGCCTTGTTGGAGGAGATCGATCCGCCGGTGCTGATGCGCACGTCGCTGACCACCGGCCCGGCCTTCTGAGAGAGGCCGGTCTGGTCGAGTCCCTGCACGTGCCACCCGCTCAGGAGGGCCGCTGTTCCAAGGAGTTGCGAGACGGTGACGACGCCGGTGCCCCCGATGCCGGCCATCCGCACGGTCATGTCATCGGGAACGGCGGGGATCGGCTCGACGAACTCATCGGGCGGCTGCGGGCGCACCCGGACCGATTCGGGGCTGGTCGCCGCGGCCGCCTTGCGGGCGAGCCGCCGCTGGCGGCCGGCACGGGCGGGCCGCACCGTGGCGAAGGAGGGGCAGTCGCCATCCATGCACGAGTAGTCGAAGTTGCAGGAGGTCTGGTCGATCTTGGTCTTGCGCCCGTAGGGCGTGAGCACCGGCTGCACCGAGAGGCAGTTGCTCACATCGCCGCAGTCGCCGCAGCCCTCGCAGACCCGCTCGTTGATGAGCACGCGGGTCTTGGGTGTGGGGTTCTGGCCCCGGCGGCGGGCTCGGCGCAGTTCCGCTGCGCAGAACTGGTCGTGGATCAGCACGGTCACGCCCTCGACGGCGCTCAGTCGCTCTTGGGCCTCGATCATGCGTCGCCGGTCCCAGACCTCGACACCCGTCGGCAGCGTGACGCCCTTGTAGCGGCCCAGGTCCTCGGTGGTCACCAGCACCTCGCGCACGCCCTGCGCCAGCAGGATTCTGGCCATCTCCGGGACGCCCACGATGCCCGTGGGGTCCTGCCCTCCGGTCATGGCGACCGCCCCGTTGTACAAGAGCTTGAACGTGATGTTCACACCGGAAGCCACGGCGAACTGGATGCCGAGCTGGCCGGAGTGGGCGTAGGTGCCGTCGCCCAGGTTCTGCACCGAGTGCTCTCGCTCGATGAACGGTGACATGCCCACCCAGGTGGCTCCCTCGGCGCCCATCGAGCACACCCCGCTCCACTGACCGACCCTTTCCGGCTCCATGAGCGCGACCATCCCGTGGCAGCCGATACCGACGCCGACGAGCGTGTCGTCGGGCACGCGGGTGCTGGAATTGTGCGGGCAGCCCGAGCAGAAGTACGGGGTCCGGCGGGCGGAGATCTCGAGGGGACGCCTCCGGCGAGTAACAACCGGGGGTGACCCGAGCCGGTCACCGCTCAGGTGCGTGGACAACCGGGAGTGCAGTGGGCCGGCCAGCGCGTCGGCGTCCAAGCCCTCGTGGCGGCGCAGCAGGGGTCGACCCCGGTCGTCCTGCTTGCCCACCACGACGGGCCGGTCGGCGAGCGGGTAGAGAGCGTCCTTGATGAAGAACTCGAGATACGGGTCCTTCTCCTCCAGAACGATGATCTCGGCCAAGCCGTCGGCGAAGCGGCGCACGAACGCCGGGTCGATGGGGTAGGGGAGAGACACCTTCGCCAGCCGGATCCCCGCATCGGCGATGTCGGCGAGCGTCGACAGGCCCAGCAGCCGCAGCGTCTCCAGCATTTCCAGATAGCAGTTGCCCGAGGCGGCGATGCCGACACGTGCTGGACCGGATGGTGTGATGACGCGGTTCAAGTCGTTTCGCGAGCCGTAGCTGCGGGCGAGTTCAAGGCGGGTCTCCACGAGGTCCCGCTCGATGTCGTTGGTGTACGGCGGCATCAGATTGCCGTCGGGTTGGTGCATGTAGGGCTCGGGGAGGCCGTCGTGCCCGGGTAGGAGAGGGAGGCGGTACGGCGCCCCGGAGAGCGCAGTGCCGTTGCCCGGCATGCCGCGCCAGGCGTCGCCGCCACGCAGGTCCACCGACCCCGTGCCGTCGGCCACCGCCGCCACGATTCGCAGCCCCGTCACGACGCCGCAGGCGCGGGACAGCGCGACGGCGTGACGCCCCAGATCCAGCACTTCCTGCGGATCGCCCGGCACAAGGAAGGGCGTGCGCAACGCCACCAGCGTGCCGTCGGAAGAGCTTCCGACGGTCGAGGACTGGGCGTGCGGGTCATCACCCACCAGCGCCACCGACCCACCCAACGGCGCGGCTCCGACCAGCACCGCGTGGCGCATGGCGTCGCAGGCCCGGTCCAGTCCGGGTGCCTTGCCGTACCACATGCCGAGGACGCCGTCGTGGCGGCGCTCGCTGAACCCGCTGACGAGCTGGCTGCCCATGACCGCGGCCATGGCCAGTTCCTCGTTCAGCCCGGGCTGGTGGACGAGTTGCAGGCCGTCGGCGGTGGCCATGGTCGCCACGCGGGTGATCTCGGTGTCGAACAGTGCCAGGGGCGAGCCCGGATACCCGCTCACGAAGGCCGCGGTGTTGTGACCGGCGGCTCTGTCCCGGCGGAGCTGTTCGAGCGGGAGGCGCGCCAGGATCTGGACCCCAGAGGCGAAGACCCGGCCCTCGTCGCGCAGGTACCGGTCTTCGAGACGGTATGCCGGACGGCTCGCGTCCGAGGCCTGGGGCTTCATTGCGCGTCCTCGATGAGTGAAGGCTACCCCGAGGGTGCCCGCGTGTCCCGCGCGGATTGCCGCGGGAGACGGTGTGGTGCTGTGCGGATCGTCCACACGCGGGTTCCCGCGGTCCGGGTGGCCTGACGCCGGGGCTGTAGCATCCCGCCGCGTGAGTATCGATGCCGAGCTTGCCGACGAGTTGGTTGCCACCATCGCGGCCTGGGTGGACCGGGAGGTGGTGCCCGCGGCCAGCGAACTCGAGCACGCCGACGAGTTCCCCGAGGCGATGTTCGCCCGGATGTGTGACTTCGGCCTGTTCGGCGCCACGATCGACCCGGCCTACGGAGGGCTCGGGCTCGGAGCACTGACCTACGCGCGCATCGTCGAGGAGTTGTCACGGGGATGGATGTCCCTCGCCGGGATTCTCAACACGCACATGCTGGCCGTGGCCATGATCAGCCGCTTCGGCACCGCCACCCAGCGCCATCGGTTCCTGCCGCGCATGGTGGACGGTTCACTGAGGGCGGCGTTCTCGCTCTCGGAGCCCGACGCCGGAAGCGACGCGCAGAACATCCGCTGCCGCGCGGTTCCCGACGGCGACGAGTGGATCGTCAACGGCACCAAGATGTGGGTGACCAACGGGATGCGCGCCGGCCTCGTGATGTTGCTGGCACGCACGCCCGACGACCGGATCACCTGCTTCATCGTGGAGAAGACCCCGGGGCCGGCCGACGGGGGGCTCACCATCAGCCGCAAGATCGACAAGCTCGGTTACAAGGGTGTCGAAACGGTCGAGATGTCCTATGTCGACCACCGTGTGCCCGACGGCAACATGCTGGGCGGTCCCGAGGGGCTCGGCAAAGGCTTGCACTGCGCGCTCGCGGCGCTCGAACTCGGCAGGGTGAACATCGCCGCCCGGGCGGTGGGGGTGGGGCAGGCGGCCTTCGACGCCGCCATGGCCTATGCCCAGGAGCGCCACACGTTCGGCAAACCCATCTACGAGCACCAAGCGGTGCGATTCATGCTGGCCGGTATGGCCACGAAGCTCCACGCCGCCCGGCTCATGACCTACGACGCCGCCCGCCGCTACGACGAGGGGCACCGGATCGACCTGGAGGCGGGAATGGCGAAACTCTTCGCCTCCGAGGCGGCCTACGAGATCGCCACCGACGCCATGCGCGTCCATGGCGGCTACGGCTACACCACCGAGTACCCGGTCGAGCGCTACTACCGGGACGCGCCGCTGATGATCATCGGCGAGGGCACCAACGAGATCCAGAAGCTGGTCATCGCCCGCCAACTCCTGTCCCGCTGGCTGGAGAAGAACTAGCTCCCGGCCGCCCGGGCGAGGCCACCGGCGCCGAGTCCGGCTCCCGCCTGCGTGATCGATCCGACCTCGATCCCCGACGTTCGCCGCCTTCGTCTGTCTGCGGTGGTCCGGGCGGCGCCGCCGCCGGCGAATCGGACGCGGCGTCCGGCAGTTCGTAGACTGGTCTCCCCGCCCCCGTAGCTCAGGGGACAGAGCAGGGGACTTCTAATCCCAAGGCCGCAGGTTCGAATCCTGCCGGGGGCGCCGATGAGTCAACGCACTGACACCGCCGGAGCCGAGACCCAGGCTGCCCCGGACGCCGCGAGGCCGGTGCCCGACCTGGAGGTTCTCGAGGGCATCCAGCGGCGGCTGCTGTGGTTGGCGACGCGCATCGTGGATGTGGCCAACCGCCGGGAGGGACTCGAGATCAAGGTCGGTGGCCACCAGGCCTCCTCGGCCTCGATGGTGTCGATCATGACAGCGCTCTGGTTCGCCCACATCGACGGCAACGACAAGGTGGCCATCAAGCCGCACGCCTCGCCCGTCTACCACGCCATCAAGTACCTCACCGGGGAGTTGGACCGCGCGTACCTCACCACGCTGCGCAAGCGCGGTGGGCTGCAGGCCTACCCGTCGCGCACCAAGGACCCCGACGTGGCCGACTTCTCGACGGGGTCGGTGGGCCTCGGCGCCGTGGCACCGCTGTTCTCGGCGCTGGTCCGGCGCTACACCGACGCCCACTTCGCCCCCTCGCCGCAGGCGCGGTTCATCGCCACCGTCGGCGACGCCGAACTCGACGAGGGCAACGTCTGGGAGGCCATAGCCGACCCGGTCACGCATGGCCTCGGCAACTTCACCATGGTCGTGGATCTCAACCGCCAGAGCCTCGACCGGGTGATCCCCGACATCGCCGCCATCCGCCTCAAGAGCTTCTTCAGCCACGCGGGCTGGCACGTGGCGGAGGCCAAGTACGGGGCTCGGCTGCGGCGGCTGTTCTCCGAGCCGGGTGGCGACGCCCTGCGTGCCCATATCGACGCCATGCCGAACGAGGCCTACCAGGCACTGTTCACCTACCGCGGCGCCGAGCGGCGCAAGAAGTTCCTGCAAGGCGCCGACGCGGCCGTGCGGCGCCTCGCCGACGGATTCGATGACGATGAGCTCTTCGCCCATGTCACCGACCTGGGCGGCCACGATCTCGGCCAACTCATCGACTGCTTCAAGGCGTGTGACATCGAGGCCGACCGCCCGAGCGTCGTGTTCGCCTACACCGTCAAGGGGTGGGGCCTGCCGATGGCGGGCGACCCGCTGAACCATGCCGTGCTGCTGAATCCCGAACAGATCGACGCCCTGCGAGCCGAGGTTGGTCTGACCACCGCGACCGAGTTCGACCGCTTCGAGCCCGACAGTCCCGAGGGCCTGCTGTGTTCCGCGGTCGGGTCGGACATAAACAACCCGCCGCCCGTGCCACGCCCCAGGCTGGGCGTGCCGGCGTCCGCCGGGCCGCCGACGCTGCGCGGCAAGGTCTCCACCCAGGAGGCGTTCGGGCGCACGCTCACCCGTTTGGCGGACACCGAAGAGGTCGGCAAGCGGCTCGTCACCACCGCTCCGGATGTGTCGATCTCCACGAACCTGGGCGGTTGGGTCAACAAAGTCGGCGTGTACTGGCACGAGCACCGCGACGACCACGGCGGGGCCGAGCGGCTGCTGCGCTGGGCGCCCTCGCCGGACGGTCAGCACATCGAACTGGGTCTCTCGGAGATGAACATGTTCATGCTGCTGGGCCAGCTCGGTCTGGCCCACGACCACCACCGCCAGCACCTGCTCCCGGTCGGCACCGTGTACGACCCGTTCGTGCTTCGCGGCCTCGACGCCTTCATCTACGCCCTCTACAACGACGCGCGCTTCATCGTCGCCGGCACCCCGTCGGGGATCACGCTCGCCCCCGAGGGCGGCGCCCACCAGTCCACCATCACCGCCGGAGTGGGCGCGGAGTTGCCGGGTCTCACCTACCTCGAGCCGGCGTATGCCACCGAGGTGGACTGGCTGATGTGCGACGCCCTCGACGGCCTCAGCCGGCCCGACGGCGAGAGCGCCTACCTCCGCCTCAGCACGCGGCCCATCGACCAGGCGCCGTTCGCGGCGGCGGCTGAACGTCTGGGCACCGAGGAACTCCGCCGGCAGGTGCTCACCGGTGGCTACCAGTTGCGTCCCGCGCCGGTGAGCGACCAACCCGGCGTCACGATCGTCACGACGGGAGCGATGGCGCCTGAGGCGCTGGCCGCCGCCGAGGCGCTCGGCGAGGAGGGTGTGGACGCCGCCGTGGTGCATCTCACGAGTCCGGACCTCGTCTATCGCAGCTGGCAGGGCACGTACCGCGCGGCGGCCGCCGCGGCCACGGTGGTGCGGCGCCCCAGCCGTATGCACCAACTCGTCCCGCCCGAGGAGCGACAGCGACCCGTCGTGAGCGTCCACGACGCCTCCAGCCATGCGCTCGCCTGGCTGGGCGCGGCTGTGGGTTCACGGCATGTCCCGCTGGGGGTCGACCGCTTCGGCGAGTCCGGCACCATCGCCGATCTGCATGCCATCGCCGGCATCTCCACCGGCGACATCGTCAACGCCGCCCTCATCGCCATCTACGAGAGCACCGAGGCCGGCTAGCCGGCTCGCCCGGCCGGCGTCGCCCCACCGGGCTGTCACAGCAGCTGGATATCCTGCGGCGTGACGGTCGCTGGGTGCTGCCCGAGCGGTGGCCGTCTCGGCGGATGCCGTGTCGCTCGGAATGATCGGCGCCAATGCGCGCCGATCCGGGCCCCTCGCCTCACGGGGCGCTGTTGTCTCCGGCCACCTGCTGCGACTCGCGGCTGGACTTGGGACGGAGACCCACCACGACGTTCGACCGGACGGCGCCCGCACCTGCGGCGCGCCCGATCCGCCAGCAGGGAGAAATGAATGAGTACGACACCGGAATCCGTCCAGACTCGAACCAACGGATCCCAGCCCGGCGCAATCGCCGAGAGCGCCGACGGCTGCCTGCCGCCGGCGGAGGAGGAAGGCACCGACGAACCGGGGCCGCCCCCGGTCGTGATGCCGTTCCGCGTCAAGGTCATCCGCAGCGCCAACCGGCACAAGACCGTGTCGTCCCGCGTTGCCGGGGGCGTCATCGAGATTCGCATCCCGGCCTGGATGTCGGACTTCGACGAGGCCGAGGTCGTCAACGATTTCTGCCGGCGGTTCGAGGAGCGCCGCCGTTGCTGGGAGGTGGACCTCGGCGCACGGGCACGGGACCTGGCTGCCCGCTTCGACCTGCCCGAACCCCGATCCATCCGCTGGTCCACGCGCCAGAGCCGGCGCTGGGGTTCGTGCCGCGCATCGGTGGGTGAGATCCTGATCTCGCACCGCCTGACCGAGGTGCCGCCATGGGTTCTCGACTACGTCATCGTCCACGAACTGGCGCACCTGGTGGAGAGCGGCCATTCAGCGGCTTTCGGTGCGCTCGTCGCTCGCTACCCGCTCACCGAGCGGGCCATCGGCTACCTGGATGCGTTCGGCGCATGGTCGGGTGGGGTTCTGGACCGCCGGTCGGCGGACTGATCGCGCCGCGGCGGGGTCGGTGCTCGATTGACCACCCGCGAGCGCGGATTTAGGGTTCGGAAACCGGCAGGTGAGGAGCGACATGACCATCAACTCACTCGACCACTACAACATCGAGACGGCACGACTCGACGAGACGGTGGAGTTCTACACCGAGGTTCTCGGACTCTCGAAGGGATACCGGCCGGCGTCGATACCGATTCCCGGCGCCTGGATGTACGCGGGCGGCCACGCCTGCATCCACATCAACGCGGTGGACGACGATCTGTCCGGGCCCACCGGTCCCATCAATCACGTTGCATTCGAGACCGCCAACGAGCCAGGCGACTACGACGCCATGAAGGCCAACCTGGCGGCGCGGGGATTGCCGTTCGACGAGGCCGACAGCCGGCCGATGATCCCGCTGCGGCAGATCTTCGTGCACGATCCCAACGGCATCCGTCTCGAACTCAACTACCGGGACCGGCCGCTGACCGCCGATCTCGAGGAATCGAGTTAGGCGGCCGCCGCCGGCCGTTCCTCATCTTCCCCGGCAACGTCGGATCGACCGACGTGCTGGCGGACATCGTGGGCGACCTGGTGGGTAGATCGTGAGCCGCGGCGTCGGTCTCGACGAACTCACCAGCGCCCGGCGCGATGGCCGGGGAATTCTCGGGGCCGTGGCCTACGACACCGTGGGAGTGGAGGCCATCGTCACCGCCGGCCGGCGCAGTGGCCGGCCGATCATCGCGCAGATCGGATCCTCGGCCTTCAACCATGTCGACGCCGGGGGACTCGTGGCCGCCGCTCGGATGATCATCGAGCGATCGCCCACCCCGGTCGGCCTGCATCTCGACCATTCCCGCTCGCTGGATGAGATCCGGCGCTGCCTCGACGCCGGCTACACGTCGGTGATGGTGGACGGTTCCCGTTTGGATTTCGCCGAGAACGTGGCGCTGAGCAGCGCCGCCGTCGACCTCGCCGGGCCCTACGCCGCCTGGGTGGAGGCCGAACTGGGCCGCATCGACGGCGACGAGGACCGCTCGACCGCCGCGGCCGGCTCCGGTGGTCCGACCAGTCCGCGCGATGCCGCACGCTTCGTCGAGGTGACCGGCGTGGACGCGCTGGCGGTCAGCGTCGGCAACGTCCACGGCCGGACGTCGGCGCCGGTGCGGATTCGCCTCGATCTGCTCGAAGAGCTGGGCGAGGCGGTGAGCGTCCCGCTCGTGCTGCACGGTGTCTCGGGAATCGCCGGTGACACCCTCGCCGAGGCCTGCCGCCTCGGTGTCGCAAAGTTCAACGTCAACGCCGACCTGCGCGCCGCCTACCTGGGCGCGGTCACCGAGTGGGCGGGCGAGGTGCCCGGCGACGACCTCGTCGGTGCGCTGCGCCTTGCCCGCCGGCGCGTGGCCGGTGTCCTGACCGATCTGATCGCCCTGCTCGACCCCCCCTGAGCACGACGGCGGGAGCGGGCTCGGCCGCGGCTTCGCCCTCTCGCTCGCCCAGGCCCGCGTGGTGTATCTGGCGAGCGATGCCGCTGACTACATGACCGGCCACAATCTGGCGATCGTCGGCGGCCGGAACCTCTGGTAGCGCTCCGCGGGCTCGGCCCAGCCGGCACGGCGTTGGTAGCCTCCGGGAAGAGCCGTGCTGCTCTTGCTCCACCGGGGAGGTGAGCGATGACGCTGGCGACAGCCGATACGGCCTCGATGATCACCGACGCCGACTGCGAGGCGTTCGACCGCGACGGGTATCTCGTCAAACGCGGCCTCTTCAACGAGAACGAGGTGGAGCTCCTGCAGCAGGCCCTGGCGATCGACGAGGCCCTGCAGGACAGCGCCTTCGGCCTCGACGACGGCTACGGGGGCCAGACCATCGTGGCCGTGTGGAACCACCCGGGTGACGACACGCTGGGAATCGTGGGCCGGCTGCCGCGCATCGCCGGCGCCTGCGCCAGGCTGCTCGGCGGCGAGGTGTACCACTACCACTCCAAGATCACGTCCAAGGCACCCGGCGGGGGCGGCACCTGGGACTGGCACCAGGACTACGGCTACTGGTACAAGAACGGCCTGCTGTTCCCGAATCTGGCGAGCGTGGCCATCGCCGTCAGCGAACTCACCGAGGCGAACGGCACGATGCGGGTACTGCGGGGCAGCCACCTCTGCGGGCGGCTGGAGCACGCCATCATGGGCGGCCAGAACGGCGCCGACATCGAACGGGTGGAGGTCCTGATGCAGCAGCTCGAGGAGGTGTCGTTCATCGCCGAGCCGGGCGACGCCTGCTTCTTCCACTGCAACACCCTGCACACCTCGGCGCCCAACGTCTCCGACGGCAACCGGGACCTGCTGCTGTGCTGCTACAACCGGGCGGACAACAACCCCGTCGTGAGGCACCACCACCCGTTCTACACCCCGCTGGAGGTGGTCGACGACGGTGCCCTGCTCCGGACCGGCCTGTGGAGCGTGGGCTTCGAGCGCTCGTTCATGGACCCCGCCACCGACATCAGCATCGGCGAGTACGAGGCCGACCCGCTGGCCTGATCGTCGCCGGGCGGAGGCCCGCTCGACCGAATACGGTGCCGGTGAACCGCACCCGCCGGAGGGTGCGGCACCCAACCGGATCGTCCCACCGAAGCGCCGTGCGCCGTTGCGCGGCCCGGACGCGGCCCCCGCGGCGGGGCCGGGAGGAGGAACAATGCGAGTCGCGCTCTTCTGCGAGTTGACGGTGCGCCCGGAGTACATGGACGAGTTCCTGCCGCTGATGCAGAAGCACTCCACGAGCACCCCGCAGATCGAGGAGGGCTGCGTGTCGTTCCGGGTGGGGCGCGACCGTGACGATCCCTACATGATCCGCATCTACGAGGAGTACCGCAGTTGGGACGACCGGGTGGAGCACGCCTCCACGGAGCGCTACGCAGCCTTCACGCCAAGATCGATCACATGCTCTCGAAGGTGGTCGTCTACGAGGTCAACCTTCACTGGTGAGTCGGACGATCGATCCTGCGAGGAGTGACATGCTCGTCAAATCACTCGACCACTACAACATCCAGACGGCGGAGTTGGAGAGGACCGTCGAGTTCTACGTGGACGTCCTCGGGTTCTCCAAGGGCTACCGGCCCGGGGTCCGCGGGACCGGGGCATGGCTCTACTCCGGCGGCTCCCCGTACGTTCACATCAACGTGATCGACGACGACGTGGCGGGACCAACCGGCCCTATCCACCACGTCGCCTTCGAGATGGCCAACGAGCCCGGGGACTTCGAGGCGATGCAGGCCAAGCTGGCCGAGCAAGGGCTGCTCCTCGAGGTCAACGACAGCAGGCCGAGGATCGCGCTGCGGCAGATCTTCCTGCACGACCCCAACGGCATCCGCCTCGAACTCAACTACCGCGACGCCCCCCTGGTGCCCGGACCCGGCGAGGGATCACGATGACCTGGATTCCGGGTTGCGCGCTCGTTACCGGCGGCACGAGCGGAATCGGGGAGGCGGCGGCGCTGGCGCTGGCCGAGGCAGGTGTCGGCACCGTCGTCGTCACCGGACGCGACGCCGCTCGGGCGGCGGGCGTGTGCGCTCGTCTGCGCGAGCTGGGGGCTTCGGCGGAAGCCGTCCTGGCCGACCTGTCAGAGGCCGGGGCTGCTGATGCGGTCTTCGCCGAGATCGACGGCCGGGGACTGCTGGCGGAGGCACTCGTCAACGCCGCCGGGATCACGACGCGCGCCTCGGCCCTCGACGTTGACGTGGCGACGTTCGATGAGTTGTTCGCCGTGAACGTGCGAGCGCCGGTGCTGATGTGCGGGCGGTTCGCCGAGCGGCTGCGCCGGGCCGGTTCGCCCGGGGTCGTCGTGGACGTGCTGAGCATCGCCATGTACGGCGGCTCCCCCGAGATCAGCGTCTACTCCATGACGAAGGCGGCCCTCGGCGTTCACACCCGCAACGCGGCCCATGCCCTGCAGGCCGACGGGATCAGGGTCAACGGGCTTGCCATGGGCTGGACGCTCACGCCGGGTGAGGACAGGGTGATGCGCACCACACATGGCGCCTCCGACGGCTGGGAGGCCGACTACGCGGGGAACCTGCCGCTGCAGCGGCTGCTACGCAGCGACGAGGTGGCCCGCGCCATCTGCTACCTGGCCACGGACGCCTCCGCACCCATGACCGGGTCGATCGTGACGTTCGACCAGGCGTCGTACGGCATTCGGGGGCTGCACGAGGGCACGAGCCACCAGGATCCGGTCTGACTGCTCGAGTTGCGCCGCCGGAGGTGCGGGTGGCCGCCGCTACGTTCAGCCCAACGGCCAGATGCGGCGGGCCATGCGTCCGAGCACCACTCCGGTGGCGGCGCCGCCGGCCACGTCGGAGGCGTGATGGATGCGCACGTGGATCCGGCTGAGGGCCACGGTCGCCGCCAGCGTCCATAGCAGGTTCCGCCAGCGGCGCCCACCCAGTTCACCCAGCAGCATCGCTGCCACCACCGCGCTGGAGGCGTGCCCGCTCGGAAACGCCGTCGTGATGGGTCGGCGCAGGTAGAGGGGCCGCTCGCCGTCGTCGACCAGAGGTCGGGAGCGCTTGATCAGCGACTTCATCAGGCCGTTCACGAACATCGAGTCCAGCCCCAGGACGGTGGCCAGCCGCCAGAGGTTCCGCTCGGCGCGCCACGAGCCGCTGAGCGCCGCCAGTGCCGCCAGTAGCAACCAGATCAGCCCGTAGTCGCCGAGCTGTGATGCCGTGTAGAACATGCGGTCGGCCCAGGGCCGGCCGCGCAGCTTCTCGAACAGGGTGTCCACCCGGTCGTCGAAGCGGTCCACGAACTCCAGGATCCGCTCGACGTCGAGCCCGTCGCGGGACTCTCCCGACCGTTCGCCGTCAAGCGCGTCCACGCCGATCAATGCTATGGCGTGCCTCCCGGCGGGACGATTCGGCAGCTCGCCGGCAGGCGACGATCGGCCGCGCCGGCCACCCCGGTGATGTGACGCACGGCCCCGACGCATCGCAGGATCGTTGGTCACCGGGCGGGTGGCTGCTAGATGTAGGCACATGGTCGATCCTTCCGACGAGACCCGGCAATCGGTGGGTGACGCCGTCGGTTCCTCCGGCGGCGCCGCACCGGCGGGCGGCGAGAGCGAATCGCCGGGACCTGCGCGGCCGCTTGACTTCATTCGCAAGCAGGTGGCGGCCGACGGCGAGGCGGGCACGTTCGACGGGCGAGTGCAGACCCGCTTCCCGCCCGAGCCCAACGGCTACCTGCACATCGGCCACGCCAAGTCGGTCTGCCTGAACTTCGGGGTGGCCGCCGAGAATGGCGGGGTCTGCCGGGTGCGCTTCGACGACACCAACCCGGCCGGTGAGGACGCCGCCTACGCCCGTGGGATAGCCGAGGACATCGCCTGGCTGGGCTTCGAGCCCGGGGTGCCCGTGCACGCCTCGGATTACTTCGAGCAGCTCTACGAGTGGGCGGAGCATCTGGTGAGTAAGGGGTCGGCCTACGTCGACGACCAGGACGCCGAGACGATCTCCGCCAACCGGGGCGACTTCACGACCCCCGGTGTCGACAGCCCGTGGCGCGATCGCAGCGCGGAGGAGAACCTGCGCATGCTGAGAGAGATGCGGGCGGGGCGCTTCGGCGACGGCGAGAAGGTGCTGCGGGCTCGCATCGACATGGCTCACCCCAACATGCTGATGCGCGATCCGGTCATGTACCGGATCCGTCATGCAGGCCATTTCCGCACCGGCGGCGAGTGGTGCATCTACCCGACCTACGACTGGGCGCACGGCCAGAGCGACGCCGTCGAGGGGGTCACACACTCGTTGTGCACGCTGGAGTTCGAGGGGAACCGCCAGTTGTACGACTGGTATCTGGAGCACCTGCCGTTGCCGGGTGACCGGCCGCGCCAGACCGAGTTCGCCCGCCTCAACCTCACCCATACCGTCATGTCCAAGCGGGCGTTGGGGGCGTTGATCGATACCGGGCTCGTGGAAGGCTGGGACGATCCGCGGCTGCCGACCCTGCGGGGCCTGCGCCGGCGCGGCTACCCGCCGGCGGCGATCCGGGCGTTCTGCGCCCACATCGGTGTGGCGCGCGTCAACGGGGTGCACGAGATCGAGTTGCTGGAGTCCTTCGTGCGCACGCACCACAACCGGTTCGCGTTGCGGCGCATGGCCGTGCTGCGCCCGCTGGAGGTGGTGATCGGGAATTGGCCTGCCGGAGAGGTCGAACACCGGGCGGCCGTCAACAATCCGGAGGATCCCGCCGCCGGGGTGCGGGAGGTGCCGTTCTCCGGGCGGCTGTGGATCGAGCGGGACGACTTCATGGTCGACCCGCCCCGCAAGTTCTACCGCCTCGCTCCCGGGCGTGAGGTGCGCCTGCGGGCGGGCTATTTCCTGCGCTGTGACGACGTGGAGACCGGACCCGGCGGAGAGGTCATCAGACTGCACTGCAGTTACGACCCCGAGACAGGCGGCGGCCAGGCCCCCGACGGGCGCAAGGTGCGCGCCACCATCCACTGGGTGTCGGCCGACCACGCCGCCGACGCCACCGTGGCTCTCTACGATCGTCTCTTCACCGATCCTGTGCCCGGCGCCGACGGCCGTGACCCGCTGGAGTCCCACAATCCGGCGTCGCGCGAGCTGATCACCTCCGCAAGGATCGAGCCGGCGCTGTTGGACGCTCCACCAGGCGATGTCGTGCAGTTCGAGCGGCTCGGCTACTTCGCCCGCGACAGCGGCCCGGGCTCGCCCGTGCTGTTCCACCGGACCGTCGGCCTGCGCGACGAGTGGGCCAACATCCAGAAACGCCGCCAACGGAGCACCTAGGAGGTAGGACATGGACATCGCAGAAGCCACGGCCTGGGCGTCGGATCGGAGCCTCGGCGTGCTCATCACGATCCGTTCCGACGGCCGACCGCAGTCGTCGGACATCGTGTACGACCTCGACGGGGGCTCGTTCGTGATCTCGGTCACCGCGGGCCGGGCCAAGACCGCCAACCTGCGCCGCGATCCCCGCGCCGTGCTGCACGTCTCCGACGCCGGGTCCTGGTCCTACGTCTCCTTCGACGGGAGCGTCGAGTTGCTGGCGACGGCGACCAGCCCGGACGACGCCACCTGCGATGCCCTGGTGCGGTACTACGAGCGGGTCTCCGGCGGCCCTCACTCCGATTGGGAGGAGTACCGGCGGGCCATGGTCGACGAGCGCCGCCTGGTCGTCCGGTTCACGCCCAGGGCGGCCACGGGGATGCTTCGCGCCTAGACGGGATCTGCGGGTCGGTCCGAACTGTTCGATCGGCCCGAAACTGTTCAAAGCGCATCGTGCGGGCGCGCCGCGGAACTAGAGTCATCGGGGATATCAAGCAGGGAGGGTTGATGTGATGCGCGTCATGCAGCGAGAGTCGCGGTCCCGCCGGTCCGTGGTCGTCGGGTTGGCCGTCGCCCTGATCGGCGGTGTTCTGGCGGTTGCCGGCGCCGGCGTCGCAGCGGGGCAGGAGACGACTTCGGAGCAGGAAGCGGCGGACTGCTCGGTCACGAGCATGGGAACGCTCGGTGCCCCGGCCGGCAGCGTTGTGCAGGCGGAGGGTCGCTGGACCACCGAGGACTGCGACTCGCGATTCCGTCCGGGTGGCGATGCCCACACCTACAGCTTCGAGATCCGCAGCGGCGGCCGGATCCGCATCGAGCTGTCCTCGCCAGAGGCCGACCCGTACCTGTACCTGCTCGCGGCCGACGGCACCCGCCTCGCGGACGACGATGACGGGGGAGCGGGCCTTGCGGCGCGCGTGGAGCGCGATCTGGCACCGGGTGTCTACCTGGTGGAGGCCACCACGGTCGGCGGCCGCGGCCGCGGCGCGGCGGACTTCACGCTGACCGTGAGCCGTGTCCCCGGCTGCGACATCATCCATCTCGGGACCCTCGCCCCGGATGCCGACCTGACCGCCGAGGGCTTCTGGTCGCTGGACACCTGCGGTTCCCGGATCGTGGCGACGCACCCTGCGCACAACTACTCGTTCGTCCTGCCGACCGACGGTCGTGTGCGGGTCGACCTGGTGTCGGAGAACGGCGATCCTGTGCTGTCCATGGCGTCGCTCGAGGGTGCGGTGATCGGCGCCAACGACGACGGCGGAGCACTCCGCAACTCGCGCATCGAGCAGTACCTGCCGGCCGGCGTCTACCTCCTCGAGGCCACCACCTACCTGGCGCGGGACCGCCAGCCGCTGCACGCCGACTTCACCCTCACGGTGCATCTCGTGGACGAGTTGGCGCAGCAGGCGCAGGACTTCCGGATCAAGGTCGAGAAGGTGCGCATCCCCGACGAGGTGGTCGCGGGGGATCCGGTCGCGGTGAACTACCGGGTGGGCAACGCCGGCGGTGGCGACCTGCCCGGCGGGAACAACACCTTCGTCTATGTCGTGGCAAGCGACTCGGGAGGGCGCCGGGTCATCGACGTCAACGCGCCGATCTTCCAACGCTGGCCGAGTGGGGTCTCCTTCCACTCCGATGCCGGCCTGGCGAGCGCGAGCAGTGTGGCGATCCCCCGTGTGATGCCGCTTGAGATCGCCTTCGGCACATCGGGATCGGCCTGGCTGTTCGTCGGCACCGTCACCGAGGACGCCGACGAGAACGAAATCGGCTTCCACGGCTTCTGGCACAACCTGATGGTGCTCAGTGGACCGACCTTCGACTCCGTCGAGGTGACCGTCGACGGTAGGGCCTATCGCGTCTCGGCTGAATCCGACGGGGAGGGGGAGGTCACGACAACGGTGACGCCGGTCGCCGATCCGGAGGCCGAGGTCGACGAGGCCACGGGGGCCAAGGCGACCTACGTGGCCGGAGTGCGCACTCAGTTGCTGGACGGCGTTTTCGAGCGAGCCGCGCTGGCGGGCCTGGCCGGTACGGACGAGCCCCTGGCGACGCCGGTGGTGGCTCTGCCGGCGGATCCGTCCTCCGGCAGCATTCTCGAGACGTTCGGGGCGGCGTACGCGGCGTTGATCGGCTCATCCGGGCCGGCCGAGTCGGTGGCTGCAGGCGAGGCGATCAACCCGGTCGCAGCGGAGGAGCTGGTGCTCGCGGTCGCGGCGAGGGCGTCGGGCCGCTTCACTTCGCTGGCCGCCTCCTGGAGCGCACTGCTGGGGAGGCTGGAAGCGGGCGCGGCTCTGCGCCTCGAGGAGGCGTTGTCCTTCCAGTCCGAGCTCGCCTACGCCGAGGCGGTGGTCGCGCCGGCGGCGACGGCGGGGAGGATCGTCGCAGCGGCCCGCGAGGCCGAGACGGGCTGGGCGGATCCGGGCGTTCGCGCCATGAACGCCGAGTTTGGATCCTGCGGTGGCGGAGGGGCCGACCTCGCCGCCGCCCTCGCCGCGGCCGGGCAGGCCGCAGTCGACGAACTGGTGGTATTCGACGCCGAGATGCGTGCGGTGCTGCCGGTCTGGGGTCCCGCAGTTGACGGCATTCTCTGCGCCGCCGCGGCCGCTGACGCGGTGGCCTTCCGGTTCCTGGAGCGGCTGGCACTCGACGAGAGCGAGGAGTTGCTCGAGTTGCTGATTCCCGAGGAGCCCGAAGAGGACCCGGAACCGCAGACGTACCGGCTGCGCGTCATTGCCCGCCTGGGCGCCGACGGGCGCATCGAGCACGGCGCTGAACTCGACACCGGCCTCCAGCTACTGCCCGATGCCCGCTATCTGCGGGCCGACGCCCCGGCCGGCGAGTGGCGGGAGACCGGCGACGTGGCGGTGGACGACGACGTACTCGGGAGGATCTGGACCCGGCGCCTGGCCGACGGTCGCATCGAGATGGCCTTCGTCTCCGGCGGCGAACAGCATCAACTCGACATCCGCTACCTTCCCGCCGACCTGCCCGAGGCCGTCTGGTTCCGCAGCAGCGAGATCGAGGTGACGTCCGCCCCCGCTCCCTCCGGGTAGTTCGGGGCGGGCGCGCCCGCCCGAGCGGTGATCCGGATGAAGCGAATTCGGCACCGGCGCTCCAGCGGGGATCTTGCCTGGCCGCGAAACCGGTGCACCGCGTGCGTGAGATTCTTTGACTTCGCACCAAACGTGGTACACCGACAACTTGAGTGGGGGAGGTGACCGTGGCTGTTGGGGGAGATGACAGGTCTCTCCGCTACGAGCCGGAGGATCGTCCGCCGGCGCTCGTGACCGCCGGTGTGGGGCTGCAGGCGGCGATGACGATCATCGCGCCGGTGGCCCTGACCGTGGTCATCGTGGCGCGGATCGCCGAGCAACCGGACTCGTACATCTCGTGGGGAGTCGTCGCGGCGCTGGTGGTCAGTGGGGTCGCGACCGTCCTGCAGGCGGTGAGATTCGGGCGGATCGGGTCGGGGCACGTGCTGGCGATGGGGACGTCCGGCGCGTTCATTGCGGTTTGTGTCGCTGCGCTGGAAGCGGGCGGCCCGCCCCTGATGGCGTCGCTCGTCGTTGTCTCGTCGCTGTTCCAGTTCGTGCTGGCCGCCCGGCTCTCGCTGCTGCGCCGGGTGTTCACGCCGGTTGTCTCCGGGACGGTCGTCATGCTCATCGCGGTCACCGTGGCCCCCGTCCTCTTCGACACCATGGGGAACGTGCTCGACGGCACGGCGCGCGCTGCGGCCCCGGTCGCTGCACTCGCCACCATCGTGACGGTCGCGGCTCTGGTTCTTCGCGGCTCCCCGTCCGTGCGGCTGTGGTCGCCGGTCGTCGGTATCGCCGTGGGCTGTGCTGCGGCGGCACCGTTCGGGATCTATGACACGAATTCCGTGGTGGCGGCGTCTTGGGTCGGTTTCCCGGTGGCCTCCTGGCCGGGATTCGATCTGTCTCTGGACGCCGACTTCTGGGCGCTCCTCCCACCGTTCGTGGTGGTCACCATCGTGGGGGCGGTCGAGACCATAGGCGACGGCATCGCGATCCAGCAGGTCTCGAGACGCGCCCCGCGGGCCACCGACTTCCGGGTCGTGCAGGGGGCCCTCAACGCCGACGGCGTGGGCAACCTGCTCTCGGGCATCGCGGGCACGCTTCCCAACACCACGTACTCCTCCAGCCTGGCGCTTGCAGAGGTCACGGGAGTCGCGGCGCGGCGTGTCGGGGTCGTCATCGGTAGCGTCTTCATCGCGGTGGCGTTCCTGCCGAAGGTCTCCGCCCTGCTCATCGCCATCCCCGGACCTGTGGCGGCGGGATACATACTCCTCCTGATCGGACTGCTCTTCGTCCAGGGCATGCGGCTCGTCCTTCGAGACGGTCTCAATCATCGGAAGGCGGCCGTCGTCGGGCTGTCGTTCTGGCTGGGGGTCGGCTTCCAGAACCGGTGGATCTTCCCCGACATACTCGGAGACGGTTTCGTCGGGGTACTGCTCGGGAACGGCATGACCGCCGGCACGATCTCGGCGGTCGCGATGGTCATCTTCATGGACCTGACGGGCTCGCGTCGCCGGCGTCTGCGGGTTCCGCTGGACGCCGCGGCCCTACCGTACGTGCGAGAGTTCCTCGGTGCCTTCGTCTCGAGAGCCCAGTGGAGCGGGACGGCAACCGGGAGACTGACCGCAGCAGGCGAAGAGGCCCTCGCCGTCCTCCTGCAGGAGGACGGCGATCGTTCCGACGACGCCCGGCGGCGCCTCGCCGTGACCGCTCGTATCGAGGGTGCATCGGCGGTCGTGGAGTTCGTGACCGTCCTGCAGGGACAGAATCTCGAGGACCACCTCGCCTATCTGAGCGAACTGCCTCCCGCTCCCGATGAGCGCGAGGTGTCGTTCCGGCTGCTCCGGCACTACGCATCCGCCGTACGCCATCAGAAGTACCACGGAGTCGACATCGTCGAGATGACAGTGGACCGGCACCACTGACGCCCGGAACGATTCGCGCCAGGGGCGCCGACGGTGGTGCCCGTAGGCTCGGGCCATGACCACCATCACCGCAGACCTGAAGGTCGATCCCGGCGCCGAGTTCCGTGTGGAACTGCGGGCCGGGGGCCATCTCTGGGGCGCCGACGAGCCCACCGATCCCGGTGGCGGCGACACGGGCCCCAACCCTTACGAGATCCTGCTGTCCTCGGTTGCGGCCTGCACGTGCATCACCGTGTCGATGTACTGCCGGCGCAAGGGCTGGAACCTCCACTCGGTCTCGGCCCGCTACACCCACGATCGGGTGCACGCCCGTGACTGCGAGGACTGTGAGGCCGACGCCTC
This sequence comes from uncultured Acidimicrobiales bacterium, assembly GCA_964618115.1. Lineage (GTDB taxonomy): Bacteria > Actinomycetota > Acidimicrobiia > Acidimicrobiales > CATQHL01 > VXNF01. Next base: position 41,241 of record CAZTZI010000078.1, on the reverse strand, counting down.
GGGCTACATCGACAGGGTTCGCAGCCAGATCTACATCGAGGGCGACTTCGACGAGAGCCAGCGGGCCCGCCTGGCCGACATCGCCCGGCGCTGCCCCGTGCACAAGACCCTGGAGCGGGGCGTGTCCTTCACCACCGAGGCGGTGTTCGCCGGCTGACGACATCGCTGATGGCCGCCGGTAGGTCGGTGGCAGGGCCTGCGCCTATGACGGCATCGAGCGAGCCGAGGATCGCCGCGAAAGCGATGACCGCCGGGAACACTCCGAGAATCGCGTAGAAGGCGATCTCTGCGGACAGGCCGCTCAAGCGCACCCGTAGCCAGTGCTGGCGGAAGTCCTCGGCCAGGGCCAAGGCCCTGTCACAGAGCGCGCGCAACCGCGCTAGATCGGGCCGGTCCATGCTCCACCGAGCCTACGGCCGGCGGCCTCAGGGGCTCGGGATCGCTCAGCAGGAACTCGAACAACGGCGCCGGGAGGCCACCGGGAGTTCCGGCGGGACCGGTGACCCGGGGCGACCGCCTGGCTCAGCGCCGCGTGATGAGGGTCAGACCGTCGCCCACCGGTAGCAGCACCGCCTGCACGCGGGGATCGGCGACCACGTGGGTGTTGAAGGCTCGCAGAGCTTCGGTCGTGGGGTCGTCCTGGGTGGCGACGGCCACCCCGCCTCCCCAGAGCACGTTGTCGACCAGGATGACGCCTCGGGGCGAGAGACGCTGCAGGAGTTCCTCGTAGTAGTCGATGTAGTTCGCCTTGTCGGCATCGATGAGGGCGAAGTCCACCGGCGGCTCGGCCGGCAGGCTTCGCAGAGTCTCCAGCGCCGGAGCGATGCGGAGGTCGATGCGGTCGGCGACGTCGGCTCGCTCCCAGTAGGACCGGGCGATCGCGGTCCACTCCTCGGAGATGTCGCAGCACACGAGCCGTCCGCCCGGCGGCAATGCCTTGGCGACCGCCAGGGCCGAGTAGCCCGTGAACGTACCGACCTCCACCGCGAAGCGCGGTTGCAGCAACCCAACCAGGATCGTCATGAGCGAACCCGCAACCGCGTCGATCTGCATGCAACCGACGCCACCGAGCGCCTCGGTGGCGGCGACGAGGTCCCGCTGCACCGCGTCGGGGGGACTGGAATGGGCGTCGATATAGGCGAGCAGGGCCTCGTCCAGCCGGGTGATCTGCGAGCTCATCGGCGTCCGATCCTACGAGATCGCGCCCGCAGAACCCGAGCCGCCACAGCGGGGGTCATGGCAGGGCTGCAGCCGCGGCCCAGTATGGCCACCGGCATGGCGGCCACGCCCAACAGCCCCGCCGCCGCCGCAAGGGCGACCGGCAGTGACACGAACTGCGCAACCAGCCCGAGGCTGACGCCGCCGAGGATCTGGCCGAGTGCCTCTGCCTGGCCGAGGAACGAGATCACCGTGGCCCGCACCCCCGAGGTGGCCTCGCGGTTCGCCATCGCCTCGGCAAGCGGGTAGGTCGTCTCGCCGGCGACGGCGAGGATCGTCCAGCCGGCGAGCGCCAGAGCGAAGCTGGGGCTGATCGCCAGAGCCAGTGCCCCCGCACCCGCCACGATCAGTAGTCGAGCCAGCAACCTGGCGTCCCGGGGTGCGTCGCGCCTCGCCAGGCGACGTCGCAACCAGATCATCACAGGGATCGACAACGCGGCCATGACGAACCACGCCACACCGAAGAAGAGGACCGCTTCGCCGGCGTCATAGTCGGGGAGCCCCAACTCGACGAGTCGCAGCGTGTCGAGCCGCTCGATGGCCTCGCTTGCGAACCCGGTGATCGCTGCCGCCGAGACCACAGCAAGCAGCGTCCGGCGCCGCAGCGCCAGGGCGGCACCGTGACGCCAGATCGAAACCGCCTGGCGCCAGGCACCTCCCGTGGTCATGCTGCTGCGCACGTCTCGCGTGAACCCTTCCTCGGTCATGGTGATGGCGAGGTAGGCGGCGAAACCGACGCTCAGCGCCCCCATGAGGATCATGGCTCCGCGCAGGGACCATGTCCCTGCGGCGACCGTGGTGGCGATGCCCGCCATCGTCCCCACGGACCGCCAGGTGGCGTGACGCACGATGAGTTGATCGAGTACGGACCCCGTGGTGCTTCCCGGCTCCTCGAATGGTTCCGCCTGCCCGCCGATCTCCCCGGCGGCCGGCCGGGTGGCCTCCACAGGTACGCGGTTCGGGTCTTGACCACTGGTCGGGGGATTCGACGGTCGCGCCAACTCGTCGGTCACCCAGGCGGTTGCGGCGCCGCTCTGTAGCGTCCAGCCGGCGGCCCACAGTGCCTGCGCCACCATCATCGACGCGAACGCGGGCGAAACCGCCATCAATGCCATCCCGGCGCCCAGCACCGCGTAGGAGGCCACGACGGACGCCTTGCGGCCGTAGAGATCGGCCAGCACCCCGGTCGGCGTCTCAGCGAGAAGGATCGTCAGGACGAGCGCTGTACCGAGCAGCGCCAGTCGCAACGGTGACAGGCGCAATTCCACGACCCACCACACAACGGCCGCGAGACCGCAGGCCAGGGTGAACCCCTGCGCCCCACCCATCAGGAGGAACAGCCGATCCGGTCGTCGTCGCACGATCGCGCAGGATACGGAGCGACGCGAATCACCGGCTAGGCGGCGGCGAGCGGGCGAGGGGAATCGAACCCCCGTCATCAGCTTGGAAGGCTGAGGTTCTGCCGTTGAACTACGCCCGCGGACTGCGATCAGGCTAGCGAGACCGGCACCTGTCCCTGCCGCCACCGGCTCGACCTCCGCCGCGGGTCTCCCGGTGCTCGGCCCGCCGTGGTACCAGGCCTTCGGCATCACCGGACCGCAAGACCGACCCCGCCCATAGACTTTTCGACGTGGAAAGCACGCTGGCCTCGGTGGCCGATGGCAAGGTCAAGATCTCGATCCACCTCGATCAGCAGGAGATGGACAGGGCCGAGGAGGCCGCCCGCCGCAGGATCGCCCGCCAGGTGCGCCTCCCGGGTTTCCGGCCCGGTCGGGCGCCGCGCAAGGTTCTGGAGGCCCGGCTGGGTGCCGGATACATCCGGTCCGAAGCCATGCAGGACGCCCTGCCCGACTACTACCAGCAGGCTGTGGTGCGTCATGACGTGGACGTGATCGCCCCGCCCGAGATCGACATCACTGCAGGGAAGGACGACGGCCCGGTGATCTTCGACGCCGTCGTCGAGGTGCGCCCGGTGGTCAGTGCGGACGGCTACGAGAGCCTGGCGGTGGACATTCCGAACCCGCTGCCCACCGATGACGAGGTCGACGCCCAGATCGACGCGTTGCGAGCTCAGTTCAGCGAACTCGAGACCGTCAGCCGGCCCGTCGTCGATACCGACCATGTGACCATCGACGTGGCCGGCAGCCACAACGGCACCGAGGTGGAGGGGCTGACCGTGGCGGACTACACCTACGAGGTGGGTTCCGGCGCCGTCGTGCCCGAGATCGACGAGAACCTGCGCGGCGCGCGGGCCGGCGACATCCTGGAGTTCAACGCCGATCACCCCGATCCGTCCGCCGACGGGCTCCTGCGCTTCCGCATCCTGGTCAAGGAAGTGCAGGCTCGGATCCTGCCCGACCTCGACGACGACCTGGTGCAATCGGCCAGTGAATTCGAGACGGTGGCCGAGTTGCGCGACGACGTCACCGAGCGTCTCTCGGAGGCGAAGCGAGCGCAGGTCCGGATGATGCTCCGCGACCGAGTCTCGGAGGCGGTCGCCGCTCTCGTCGTCGCCGACTTGCCCGAGGCCCTCATCTCCACCGAGGTCGACCGCCGCCTGGGCGACCTCCAGCAGATGCTGCAGGCCCAGAACGGTGACCTGGAGGGCTATCTGGCGGGCACGGGGCAAACCGTCGAGGAGCTTCGGGAGCAGATGAGCGAGGGTGCCGAGAAGAGCGTGCGCCTGGATCTCGGGCTGCGGGCGGTGGCCGATGCCGAAGCTCTGGAGGTGAATGACGCCGACCTTCAGGCCGACGCCGAACACACTGCCCAGCGGATGGAACTCGACCCTGCCGAGGTCCGTGACCGGCTGGATCGCAGCGGTGGATGGTCCACGCTGCGAGCCGAGCGCCGCAAGGCGATGGCTCTCGACTGGCTCATGGATCACGTCACGGTGACCGACGCCGACGGCGCTCCCATCGCCCGCGAGCTGCTGAGGGCGCCCGAGGCGCCTCCTCCCTCCGTCGATCCCTTATCATCGACGGAGGACACCTCCTCGCCGCCCCCGACCGAGTCGCCCGAAGCTCCAGGAGCCCTCTCGTGACCGCACCTCGCAACTACCTGGTCCCGACGGTCATCGAGCAGACGTCTCGTGGTGAGCGGGCGTTCGACCTGTACTCCCGCCTGCTGAAGGAGCACATCGTGTTCCTCGGCACGCCGATCGACGACACCATCGCCAACCTCACCTGCGCGCAGTTGCTGCACCTCGAGTCGGAGAACCCCGACAAGGACATCAGCCTCTACATCAACTCGCCCGGCGGCGACATCAACGCGCTGTTCGCCGTCTACGACACGCTCCAGTACATCCGTCCCGACGTGACGACGATCTGCTTCGGGCAGGCGGCCTCCGCTGCGGCGGTGCTGCTGGCGGCCGGATCGCCCGGCAAGCGGTTGGCCCTGCCGCACTCGCGCATCCTCATCCACCAGCCCTACGCCGGGGCGCACGGCCAGGTCTCCGACATCGAGATCGCCAGCCGGGAGATCCAGCGCCTGAAGGTGCAGCTCGAGGAGGTTCTGGCCCGCCACACCGGTCAGACTCTCGAGAGGATCCAGGCCGATACCGACAGGGACTACGTCATGACCGCGGCCGAGGCGCTGGAATATGGGATAATCGACGAGATCATCGAGTCCCGCGGGCTCACCGCCGACGCCGACGGGTCGCCGCGGATCAGCGCCGTACCCTGAGCGGGCGCAGTTCCGGTACCGTGACAACCGCCACGAGCAGCAGGAGGAGGACTGTTGGCCAAGCTTGGTGAGGGCGAACTCCTCAAGTGCTCCTTCTGCGGGAAGACCCAGAAGCAGGTCAAGAAGCTCATCGCCGGCCCGGGCGTGTACATCTGCGACGAGTGCATCGACCTGTGCAACGAGATCATCCGCGAGGAACTCGAACCGCCCGAGGTCCCCTTGGGGGACCTGCCCAAGCCGTCGGAGATCTTCGAGTTTCTCAACGACTACATCGTCGGTCAGGAGCGGGCCAAGAAGATCCTCTCCGTAGCGGTCTACAACCACTACAAGCGCCTCCAGCTGGGCTCGACCGGCGCCGGCGAGGAGGTGGAACTCGCCAAGTCCAACGTGCTGCTCATCGGGCCCACGGGCTGCGGCAAGACGCTCATGGCCCAGACGTTGGCCAAGATCCTGAACGTGCCGTTCGCCATCGCCGACGCCACCGTGCTCACCGAGGCCGGCTACGTGGGCGAGGATGTGGAGAACATCCTGCTGAAGCTCATCCAGGCCGCCGACTACGAGGTCAAGCGGGCTGAGACCGGCATCATCTACATCGACGAGATCGACAAGATCGCTCGCAAGAGCGAGAACCCCTCCATCACGCGGGACGTCTCCGGCGAGGGGGTGCAGCAGGCGCTGCTGAAGATCCTGGAGGGCACCACCGCCTCGGTGCCGCCGCAGGGCGGGCGCAAGCATCCCCACCAGGAACTGATCCAGATCGACACCACCAACATCCTGTTCGTCTGCGGCGGGGCGTTCGCCGGGCTGGACGCGATCGTGGAGAGCCGGATCGGTCGCAAGGGCGTCGGGTTCGGCGCAGACGTGCGACCGCTGGAGGAGAAGGATCTCGGCGAGCTCTACAGCAAGGTGCAACCCGAGGATCTGTTGCGGTTCGGCATGATCCCCGAACTGGTCGGGCGACTGCCGGTGGTGGGGGCTGTGTCGAACCTGGAGCAGGATGCCCTCGTCCGCATCCTCCTGGAGCCCAGAAACTCCCTGGCCAAGCAGTACCGCAGGAAGTTCGAGTACGAGAACGTCGAGTTGGAGTTCACCCCGGAGGCGCTTGAAGCCGTCGCGGAGGTGGCCATGGCCCGCGGCACCGGCGCCCGCGGGCTGCGAGCCGTCATGGAAGAGGTTCTCCTGGATCTCATGTTCGACCTTCCGGGACGCTCCGACATCGAGCGCTGCGTCATCGACGCGGGCACCGTCCGCGCCAACGCCAACCCGACGCTGGTGCGGCGCCTGCGGCCCGCCGAAGCCTCCCGGCGCGCTGCTTCCTGAGGTGCCCGTAGCTAGAGTCCGGCTTCATCCGACCCATTGCTGAGATGCCCCACGATGCCGCGGCGTGGCCGTCGAGCCGTCGATGACGCTGCGTGAAGCCGTGACGTGGCTGGATCGCCACGTCAACCTGGAGGCCACGGCCGGCAAGGTTCGCGGGCTGTCCCTCGACCGCATGCGCGCCCTGGCGGCGCTGCTGGGCGATCCCCAGCGCGACTTCCCCGCGGTCCACATCACCGGCACCAACGGGAAGGGGTCCACGGCGCACCTCCTCAGCCGGCTGTTCGCAGCCAGGGGCCTGCATGCCGGCACCTACACGAGCCCCCATGTGAGCAGCCTGAACGAGCGCATCCAGCTGGCCGGCCGGCCCATCGAGGACGACAGGCTGGCGGAACTGCTCCGCGACGTCCGGCGGGCGACCGAGGCCGCGGACCTGGAGCCGTCGTGGTTCGAGATCATGACGGCCGCCGCACTGCGCTGCTTCGCCGACGCCGCCGTCGACGTGGCCGTCGTGGAGGTGGGCAAGCTGGGCCGCTACGACGCCACCAACGTGGTGGACGGCGAGGTGGCGGTCGTCACGAACGTGGGGGAGGACCACACCGATGGTGGCCCGGGATGGCGAGCCGCCGTGGCCTGGGAGAAGGCCGGCATCGTGAAGCCGGGCACCACGCTGGTGCTCGGCGAGACCAGCCCGGACCTGCGTGACGTGTTCTGCGAGGCCGGACCGTCGCGGACGATCCTGCGAGGTGAGGACTTCGGCTGCATCCGCAATGATCTTGCCGTAGGGGGCCGGGTGCTGGACATCGAGGCGGGCGGTCGCTACGACGACGTGTTCCTGGAACTGCACGGCCGCCACCAGGGCGACAACGCCGCTCTGGCACTGGCCGCGGGGGAGGCATTCTTCGACGCGCCGCTACCCGCCGATGTGGTGAGCGAGGCGTTCGCCGACGCCGGGCTCCCGGGGAGGCTCGAGGTGGTGCGGCGGGTGCCGCTGGTCGTGGTCGACGGCGCGCACAACCCCGATGGCGCCTCCGCCGCCCGCAGCGCCGTGGAGGAGGACTTCGCCGGCGCGCCGCACACGTTCATGGTGATGGGCATGATGCGCGAGCGCGATCCGTTGCGGATGTTCACCGAGATCGGCGCCCGCGGCTGCGAGTTGCTCGTGACCACCACCGCGCCCTCGCCCCGCGGCATCCCCGCCGTCGACTTGGCCCGATCCGCTACGGAGGCGGGGATACCGTGCGAACCGGTCGAGGACCCCGCCGCAGCGGTCCGCTATGCGACGGGTCTCGCGGCGGAAGGCGACCTGGTCTTCGTCTCGGGCTCGCTCTACGTCGCAGGCGCAGCCCGCAACGCACACACCACCGAGCCCGCCACCACCTGGAGCTTCTAGACGCGGCCGGCGCCGGGCTGCTGCGAACCATCGGGGACGGGGAGCCGGGGCCGGACTGCGACGGCTCTTCGCCCCGCGTGGAGGAGCAGAGCGGCACCCCGGCTCCCCGTCCGGACGCGAGCAGGGAACCCCGGCACGGCGACCGGCGCAGGTAGCCTGCAGTCGGCCCCAGGGCGGGATACCTCGGAGCGAATCGGAGCGGGAACGATGGGTGCAACGCTGGTTCTGTGCAAGCCGGATGCCGTCGAGCGCGGGCTTGTCGGCGAGATCCTGACTCGCTTCGAGCGCAAGGGGCTGCGGATCGCGGCCGCCCGCCTGCTGCACATCGACGCCGACCTGGCGGCCCGCCACTACGCCGAGCACACCGAGAAGCCCTTCTATCCGGAGCTGCGCGACTTCATCGGCCGGTCGCCCACCCTGGCCCTCGTACTGGAGGGACCCGCCGACACCTACGCCATCGTGCGCACCCTGATGGGACCGACCGATCCCGCCGCGGCGCCGCCCGGGACGATCCGCGGTGACCTCGGCCTGGAGGTCACCGAGAACCTGGTGCACGGCAGCGACAGCGAAGCCTCCGCGGCGCGGGAGATCGCTCTCTTCTTCGGTGACCTGGAGTTGTGAGCGCCGTGTCGCTGCAGGCGCCGCGGGGCACGCGAGACATCCTGGCGCCCGAATCCACGAGGCTGCGCGCGCTGACGCAGGTCTTCGCCGCCGAGGCCGGCCTGGCGGGTTATGGCCAGGTCGTCTCGCCGATGTTCGAGCAGATCGAGGTCTTCCGCCGGGTGGGGCCCGAGACCGACATCGTCTCCAAGGAGATGTACCACTTCCGCGATCCCGGCGACCGCCACCTGGCGTTGCGTCCCGAACTGACCGCCTCGCTGGCCCGGGCCTTCGTCCAGCATCGCCCGCCGATCCCCTGGAAGGTGTGGTACGAGGGACCGCAGTTCCGCTACGAGAAGCCGCAGGCCGGTCGCTTCCGGCAATTCACCCAGGTGGGTGCGGAATTGTTCGGCAGCGACGACCCGCAGGCCGACGTCGAGGTGATCGCTCTGGCCTGGAGGTTCTGCGCTGCGCTGGGACTGCGGCAGGTGCGACTGGTGGTCAACTCGCTCGGTGATCGGGCCGACCGGGAGGCGTACCTGGCGGCGCTGGCCGGCTACTTCGAGGGGCGGGCGGACGAGCTGTCGCCCCAGGGGCGGATGACCCTGGCTCGCAATCCCTTGCGGCTGCTGGACTCCAAACGCCCCGAGGATCGGGCCGTCGTGGCCGGCGCGCCTCCGATCGACGACTTCTGGAGCGCCGCCGCCGCCGAGCACTTCGGGGCGGTGCTGGCCGGGCTGGATGCATTGGACGTTCCCGCCGACCGCGACCGGCTCCTGGTGCGCGGGCTGGACTACTACCGGCGGACCGCTTTCGAACTGGTCAATGACGCCTTGGACGGGGCGCAGGACGCGGTCGGGGGCGGAGGTCGCTACGACGGCCTGGTTGCCGACCTCGGCGGTCCGGAGACCCCCGGCGTCGGTTTCGCCCTGGGGGTGGATCGCCTCCTGCTCGCGTGCGACGCCGAAGGGGTGTTCCCGGAGCCGCCCGCTGCGGCTGCCGTCTATGTCGTGGACGTCACCGGCGGCGCCGAGGCAACCTTGCTGGCCGAGGAGCTGCGCCGCGCCGGGATCCGGGCCGAGCGGGCCTTCGGGGGGCGCTCGATGAAGGCGCAGATGAAAGCCGCCGATCGCTCGGGAGCCCGCTGGGCCGTGCTCGTAGGCCCTGACGAGCTCGCCGACGGCGTCGTGTCGCTGCGGGACATGCGGGGCAGCGAGGTCGCCGGCGTGACAGCGAGCCAGTCACGACAGCCCCGCGCCGGTATCGTCGCCGAGTTGGTTGCCCGACTGGCAACCGAGGAGGGAAGCGCACCATGAGCGATCCGCGCGGCCTGCGCACCGCCTATTGCGGTGAGTTGCGCGCCGCCGACGCCGGCCGTGAGGTGACCGTCTGCGGTTGGGTGGACCGGCGCCGTACCCACGGTGAGCATCTCGCCTTCCTCGATGTGCGCGACCACACGGGCATCGTGCAGTGCGTCGTCGACGAGCGCATCGACGCGCGCAGCGAGTACGTCGTGCGCATCGCCGGCGTCGTGAGGGAGCGCCCCGAGGGCACCGCCAACCCCGCCCTCAGCACCGGCGAGGTGGAGGTCGGCGACTGCACCGTCGAGATCCTCAAGCGGGCAGAGCCGCTGCCGATCCCCTTGCAGGGCGACGTCGACGAGAACCTGCGCCTGCGCTACCGCTATCTCGACCTGCGCCGGGAGCGCATGCAGCAAAACCTCCGCATCCGTGCCCGCGTCAACACCGCCATCCGCGAGGCGATGGACGCGCAGGGATTCGTCGAGATCGAGACCCCCATGCTGGTGGCCTCCACACCCGAGGGGGCGCGGGACTTCGTGGTGCCCTCCCGGCTGCATCCGGGCAACTTCTACGCGCTGCCCCAGAGCCCCCAGCTGTTCAAGCAGCTCTGCATGGTCGGCGGCCTCGACCGCTATTACCAGATAGCCCGCTGCCTCCGCGACGAGGATCTGCGCGCCGACAGGCAGTTCGAGTTCATGCAACTCGACGCCGAGGCCGCCTTCGTGGGCGCTGACGAGGTGATCGACTTCATCACCACGGCGGTCAGTCACACCGTCGACGCGGTGACCGGCTCGCCGCTGGGCGAGGTGCCGATCATGACGTGGAACGAGGCCACGGATCGCTACGGCACCGACAAGCCGGACACCCGCTTCGGCATGGAGTTGATCGACTGCACCGATCTGTTCGCCGGAACGCAGGCTCGAGTGTTCCAGGTGCCGTGCGTCAAGGGCATCACGGTTGCCGGCGGGGCCGAGATGGGGCGCAACCGGATCGACGAACTGACTGCCACCTGTAAGCGCTGGGGAGCCAGGGGACTGGCCTGGTTCCGCGTGGGTGAGCCGGGCGACGGTGGCGCGCCGGGACTCGACGGAGCGCTCACCAGGTTCATGTCGGACGCCGAGCAGGCGGCGTTGCCGCAGCGGCTGGGCGCCGGTCCGGGCGACATGCTCATGCTCATCGCCGGTGAGCGGCAGCTCGCCAACCGGGTTCTCGGCCTGCTGCGTCTCGAACTGGGGCGCCCGCCGGTGAGCGAGGGCGGTCTGGCGCCGCTGTGGGTGGTGGAGTTCCCCCTGTTCGAGGACATCGACGAGGCCGGGGACCCGCAACCGGCCCATCACCCGTTCACGATGCCCCATCCCGACGACCTGGACTATCTCGTGCGCGGCGGCGGGAGGTCGCTGCTCAAGGTGCGCTCGCAGGCCTACGACCTGGTGATCAACGGGTGGGAGTTGGGCTCGGGGAGTGTGCGGATCCACGACGCCGCCATCCAGAAGCAGGTGTTCGCCACGCTGGGCATCGATGACGACGAGGCCGAGCGCCGCTTCGGGTTCCTGCTGGACGCCTTCGGCTACGGGGCGCCGCCCCACGCCGGGTTCGCCTTCGGGATCGACCGGCTGGCTGCCCTGCTTGCAGGGGAGGAGAACATCCGCGAGGTCATCGCCTTCCCCAAGACCCAGTCGGGTTCGGACCCGCTCACCGGCGCTCCCGGTGCGGTTGATCCGGCACACCTCACCGAGCTGGGACTGCGCCTGCGCCCCGCCTGACCCGGGAGGTTCCTCGTCGAAGCCGTCCGGCCGATACCGCATCGCAGGAGCATCTGTTGAGAATTCCGATGCGCTTCGGCTCCAACGACCGCCCGGGCTCTCGATACCTGATGCGGACGCGCTTCTCGCGCCGCTCGGTGGCGCTGCTTGCTGTCCTGACAGCAGTTCTCCTGGCGGTGGTGTTGTCCGACTCACGCGGTGTCGAGGTCCCGGGGGGTGCGCGCACCGCCGATACGCCGGAGGCCCTCTCGCCCTCCGATGAGAACTCGACCACGGCCGGAGTCACCGGAGAGGATGCATCGACGCAAGGGATCCCCCCGGATGCTCAGGGCACCACGGCGTCCACCGAACCGGAGCGCCGTTGTTCACCGCGAATTCCGGACGATCTTCGTATCACCGACACTTCTCCGGTGGCGGCCGGTATCGAGTTGTCGCAGGCAATGTATGACTGCGCCCACGAGGTCGGTCTGGCGTTCGCCACGGATCCCGATGCGATCTCGGCCCTGCTGTCCCGCGGGATTCGAGGTCCGCTACTCCTGGTCGGTTCCCCCTTCGACGCCCGTCTGGCAAGAGAGATCAGGCGTCTCGCTCCGGAGCGGATCGTGGCGGCGGGGTTCGACCAGCGGATCCTTCCCCGCACCCTCGCGGGCTTCGTCCTCGAACCCGTACCTGTCGATCAGGAGGCAACGTTCACGCCCGCGGGAGTGCCTTATGACCGCGTGTGGCTCGTCGATGATGCTGAGGTGGCTGCGCCGCTGGCATCCCTCGGGCATCAGATCGGTGTCGGGGTGGTTGCTCTGGCCGGTGATTTCCGAGCGGCCTCGGTGGAGACGAGGGAGACGATCTCCGCCGCTTCGGAGGTGGAGTTGCTCTCGGACTTCGGCGAGGATGCGGCTTGGCAGCTGGACGTCGTCCGCCGGGGCTATGAAATACCCGGGGGTGGGCTGGTCATGTTCGGATCCGAGCCTGATCGCCGTCTCGTGGCCATGTACGGCCATCCGGTGTCAGCAGGTCTCGGAGTGCTGGGAGAGCAGGGGCCCGATGAGGGCGTCGACCGCCTCGGTTCGATCGTCGCCGGCTACGACGCGGATGGTTCACGTGTCCTGCCCACTTTCGAGATCATTGCAACCGTTGCGTCGGCTGCCCCCGGTCCGAACGGGGACTATTCGAGTGTGACCGCTCGAGATGTGATCAGGCCCTGGGTCGAGATCGCGGCCGCCAACGAGTTGTACGTGGTCCTGGATCTGCAGCCGGGACGAACCGACTTCCTGACCCAGGCGAAGATCTATGAGGAGTTCCTTCGCCTTCCCCATGTGGGACTTGCGCTGGATCCGGAGTGGAGGCTCAAGGGGAACCAGGTCCATATGGTCCAGATCGGCACGGTTGACGCGGCGGAAATCAACCAGGTTTCGGAGTGGCTGGCCGGTCTTGTGCGGGAAGAGGCTCTTCCCCAGAAGCTGCTCATCGTTCACCAATTCCATGTCTCCATGATCACCAACCGTCATCGGATCGAGACTCCTCCCGAGTTGGCGGTGCTGATTCACATGGACGGCCACGGCAGTCCAAGAACCAAGCAACACACCTGGAACACCTTGACCGCAGCGCCCGACGCCGACGGGTTCTACTGGGGCTGGAAGAACTTCTACGACGAGGACACCCCCGTCGCCACGCCGGAGCAGGTACTGAACCTCACCCCCACACCGCTGTTCGTATCGTTCCAATAGGGGCTCCGAGCGGGCATCGAGGCTCAGCCGCGGGAGGCGCCGGGCTGCGCTTCCGGCGAATGTTGAGCAGACTGCAGGGTGATGGCCGACAGCCTCTTCGCCGATCGGGCCCGCCGCGAGGTGGCCCAGCGCCAGCCGCTGGCGGCACGGCTGCGCCCGCGGACGCTGGACGGCATCGTCGGCCAGGACCATCTGCTGGGTCCCGGCGCGCCCCTGCGGTTGCTCATCGAAGCGGATCGCGTGTCCTCACTGGTCCTCTGGGGGCCGGCCGGCACAGGCAAGACCACCATCGCCGAGGTCATCGCCGCCGCCACCGCCAAGGAGTTCGTGTCGCGCAGCGCCGTGTCGGCGACCGTCAAGGATGTGCGCGCCGAGCTGGCCGCCGCCACCCAGCGCCTCGGTGAGCGGGGCCAGGGCACCATTCTCTTCCTGGACGAGGTGCACCGCTTCAACAAGGCCCAGCAGGACGCCCTGCTGCCGGCGGTCGAGTCGGGCCTCATCGTGCTGGTGGGGGCCACCACGGAGAATCCCTACTTCGAGGTGAACCCGCCGCTGCTGTCCCGTTCGGCGCTGTTCCGGCTGCATCCCCTCGACGATGGCGCGCTGGGGGTGCTCCTGCAGCGGGGGCTGGAAGCCACCGGCGCCACCGCCGATCCCGATGCGCTGGCGCACCTCGTGGCGCGGGCCGGTGGCGACGGTCGGGCCGCCCTCGGCGCCCTGGAGGTGGCTGTGGCTCTCGCCACCCAGCGGGGCGAGCCACCGGAGGTGCGCCTCTCCGACGCCGAGGCTGCGGTGGATGCCGCCGCCATGGGCTATGGCGTCGACGATCACTACGACGTGGCGAGCGCCTTCATCAAGAGCATCCGCGGCTCGGACCCCGATGCCGGGCTCTACTGGCTGGCCCGGATGCTGGAGGCCGGCGAGGATCCCCGCTTCGTGGCCCGTCGCCTGGTGATCCTGGCGTCGGAGGACGTGGGTATGGCCGACCCGCAGGGCGTGCTGGTGGCCGACGCCGCCGCCCGAGCCGTCGAATACGTGGGCCTGCCCGAGGCGTCGTTGAACCTGGCGCACGCGGTCGTGTACCTCGCCACGGCGCCCAAGTCCAACAGGGTGACCGTGGCGCTGGGCCGAGCCCGGGCCGACGTGCGCGCCCGGCGCGGCGAGGTGCCGCCGCACCTGCGGGACGCCCACTATGCCGGGGCGAAGGGTCTCGGTCACGGCGAGGGATACGAGTATCCCCACGACGACCCGCGCGGCTGGCGCCCCCAGCAGCACCGTCCCGAGGAGGTGGCCGGCAACCTCTACTACGAGCCGTCGCCCCATGGCGTCGAGCAGGAGATCCATGACCGCTGGCGCCGCACCCGCCGGCAGCCGCCGCCCGATCGACCGTGCGATGATCCCGAGCAGTGATCCGCCGGATTGCGGCTTGCCGGCTGACATTCCTTGGGGGACTCGCCATGGCAGGTGACGACGATGCTCAAGAGCCGGTGATCGTGGTTGCGACCAGGTTGCAGTTGAGGGGCTGGCGGCACCTGCGGCGTTTCTTCCGGCTCAACGGCGACATCAAGCGCCAACTCAGGGAAGCTCCAGGGGTCCTCCGCTACCGGCGGAGGGCCGACTTCGGTCGGTTGCGGTTCTACACGCAGTCCATCTGGCGGGAGTCCGCGGCGTTCGACGGCTTCGTGCGATCCGGTGCCCACCTGCAGTCGATGGTCGTCTTCGACGAGATCGCCGACCGCGACGCCTCGGCGTTCCTGCGCTGGGAGGTGCAGGGTCCGAAGTTCCCGACCTGGCGCGAGGCCAGGAGGAGGCTCGCCTCCGAGGGCATGCGCTGAACACGCCGGGAATGCCCCCGCTACACGGCCACTGCGCCTTCCACCCGGTTGGCGCATTGTCCGTTCTCGACCGAGACGTACCGCTCTCCGGGCTCTCGATCGCTGATCGAGAGCACGATGGCCCGCGCAAAACGATTGGCGATCGTCCCCGGAGCAAGTCGCGCGGTCCGGCTATTGTTTCCGGGATTGGTGTCGACTTTGGAGGACCAGGGAGTCAACAACAGCATTCTGGAGGAGCGCCCTACGAATCCCGCCGAACTCACAAGTTCACGGCTGTTGGCCGTCCACCTATCGAGCGCTCCGACCGGCGAGACGGCCCCGCCGTCTCGATGAGACAAGGAGGATGAATCAAATGAGGATCAAGCCACAGTCGTTGGTGGTTCTCCTGGCGGTCGTCTTCGCTATGGTCGCGGCTGCGTGTGGCAGCGGCGACGAGCCGGCGGCGACGGAGGTCGCCACGACGACTGAAGCGCCCGAGGTCACCACGACGACCGCGGCGCCCGAGGTCACGACGACGACCGCGGCGCCCGAGGAAACCACGACCACCCCGTCGGCGCTGACCGAGGCCGATCTGATCGATGTCGGCGCCGAGCCCGGCTCGGGTGAGGGCATCAAGATCGGGTACATCTCGCTCGGCGACTCCATCCCGTTCGTCAAGCTCGTCTCGGACGACATTCGCGAGCAGGCCGAGATCGCCGGTGCCGAATTCGTGTTCTGCGACGGTGAGGTGGATCCGACCAAGTCGCTCGAGTGCGCTCGCACGCTGGGTGTGCAGGAGGTTGACGTGGTCATCAACTTCAACCTGTTCGAGGATGCGGCTGCGGAGATCTGCGAGGCGTACGGCAACAAGCCGACCATCTCGATCGACATCCACCAGACCTGCGAGACCTCGTTCTTCGGGGCGGACAACTTCCGGGCGGGCTTCATGACCGGAGCCTCGACCGGACTTCACATCGAGGCCAACTTCGACTGCGAGTACGACGAGTTCGTGCTGCTCAACGCGTTGGCCGCGGGTCAGGTGGTCATCGAGCGCGGGGACGGCGCCGTTGCGGGGTTCGAGGAGATCTGTGGAGAGATCCCCGAGGACAAGTTCACGCTCGTCGACGTGCCGTCGATCGCGGTGGACGAGGCGAGGGTGAACTTCGGTGACTGGCTCACCACTCACCCCGATGCCGAAGTCATCGCCATCGCCTCGACCAACGACGACATGTTCCTCGGCGCCATCGCGGCCACCGAGGCGGCAGGTCGCGACGGTCAGGTCTTCGGCACCGCACAGGGAGCGGACGAGAGCTCTTGGATTCGGGTCGTCTGTGACGAGAGCTGGGTCGCCGACACGGCGTACTTCCCGGAGCGGTACGGGCGGACGACGGTTCCGGCAGCCATCGCGGCGGCTCAGGGGATCCCGATCCCGGATCCGTTGTTCGTCAATCACATCGTGCTGACGAACAACCCCGCGATCCTGGGAACGGACCTGTTCCCGACGGCGCCCTTCACCGACTTCTATCCGGACCAGACCTGCGGCTAGCGACCCAGGTTCGATGGAAGCCTGAGTGCACCAGGACCCCGGGCCCTTTCCGGCGAAGGGCCCGGGGTTCCCTTTTCGACCGGACACCGAAGGCCCCACCGAGGTGCTGAAGTAGGAGATCGACGGTGAGGACGACCAAGGCATCGAGTCCCGCCAACACCGCTGAGCGGGACGTTCGGATCGGATCGCGGCTCGGGCGCGTTCCGGAGTGGGCCGCATTGCTCGTGGTGCTGCTCGCCCTCGGCACCTTTTTCGCGATCCGGTCGGAGTTCCTCCTGAGACCGAACAACCTGGTGAACGTCGTCACCAACGTGGCGGTGCTCGGGATCATCGCCGCTCCTGGGACGATGCTGCTCATCGCCGGACAGGTCGACCTGTCGGTCGCCTCCTGCGCCGTGTTCGTCGGGATGGTGATGGCGAATGTGGCCCCCACGTCGCTGACGCTGGCCATCTTCGCCGCCATCGGAGCCGGCCTCGTGGTCGGGATCATCAATGCGGTGGGAGTGGTCGTACTCCGGGTCAATTCGATCATCACAACCCTGGCGACGCTCGCCGCTTTCCGGGGCGCCGCCAAACTGGTGTCCGGAGGCCAGACGCTCATTCTCGACGGGTTCGGCGGGCTCGGGACCAACCGGATCCTGAGTGTTCCACTCTCGGCGTACATGTTCGCCCTCGTCGCGTTGCTCTACTACCTGGTCCTGCGATTCACCAGGTTCGGGAAGCACATCTACGCAATGGGCGGCGACGACCGGGCCGCCCGCCTCGCCGGCATCAAGGTCAGCAGGAACATCGTCGTCGGTTTCCTGCTGTCGGCGGTGAGCGCGATCCTCGCCGGCCTGATCCTGGTGTCACAGCTCGGGGCCTCGTCACCTATCGCCGCTCAGGGGCTCGAGCTGCAAGTGATCACCGCGGTCATCCTGGGCGGCGCCAGCCTCAGCGGTGGCCGTGGCTCCATCATGGGCACGATCGTCGCGGTCTTCATCATCGGATTGCTCGACAACGGCCTCAACCTGCTGAGCGTGCAGTCGTTCTGGCAGGAGATCATCCTGGGAGCCCTCCTGCTGTCGGCGGTCGCCTTCGACCAGTTCAGGATCAGGGTGAGCCAGCGGTGACCCGACGAGTTCGGTGGGAGGAGAGTGCATGACCGAGACTGCGCCATTCGTCCAGACGGTCACCGGCCCCGTCGCACCGGAGGAGCTCGGCGTGACGATGCCCCACGAGCACGTCTTCCTGCTCAACCCGTCGTTCGTCGAGCCGCAGGAGGCGTCGGAGCGTTTCCGGGCCCACGAGCCGGTGTCGGAGAGCAACATCGAATGGGTCCGCCAGTACTGGACCAGCAACGTCGACAACCTCCAGCTGTACGACGAGGAGGTCGCCATCGAGGAGGTGCGGCGGTACCACCGGGCCGGCGGCGACGCCATCGTCGACCCGACGACGCGGTGGATCGCACGCGACCCCAGGGCGCTGTTCCGGGTCTCGCGGGCCACCGGGGTCAAGATCGTCGCCGGCACCGGGTTCTACGTCGCCGAGACGCACCCCGCCGACATGGACCGGCGATCCGACGCCGACCTGGCGGCCGAGATGGTCCACGAGCTCACCGAGGGGATCGACGACACCGGTGTCAAGGCCGGGCTCATCGGTGAGATGGGCTGCTACTGGCCGCTGCGGGACGCGGAACGCAAGGCACTGCGCGCCGCCGCCATCGCCTCGCTGCAGACGGACGCCGCGGTGATGGTGCACCCGGGCCGCGATCCTGCCGCCCCGGCCGAGATCATCGAGGTGCTCACCACCGCCGGCATGGACACGAGCAGGATCATCATCGCCCACATCGACCGGACCGTCCTCGAGCCGAAGGAGGTCCTGGACCTCGCCGAGACCGGCGTCTACCTCGAGTACGACATCTTCGGCCAGGAGACCTCCATGTTCCCCACCGTGGGCGTGATGACCGACGCCGGGCTCGTGCCGAGGCGTCCGGCCGGGCTGTCGATGCCGAACGACGCCGAACGTCTCGACCGGGTGGATCTCCTGGTGAAGCACGGGTTCGCGGAACGGGTCCTCATGTCGATGGACATCTGCACCAAGCACCGCCTGCACCGCTACGGCGGGCACGGCTACGACTACATCGTGGAGCACATCGTCCCCTGGATGCGGAGGCGGGGCACGTCCCAGGACGTTCTCGACACGATCCTGCGAGTGAACCCGCAGCGGGTGTTCAGCATGACCGGCGCCGGTGGGCCCTGAGGGATGCCTCGGCTGAGAGCGGGCGTGATCGGAGCCGGCTCGTGGGCCGTCGCCTCCCACATCCCCAACCTGGCGAAGCGCACCGACGACGTCGCACTCGTCGGCTTTGCGCGGCCCGAGCAGGCGCTGATCCCGTGGATCACCGAGCAGTTCGGGTTCGAGCGCGGCGTCACCGATCATCGCGAGCTCCTCGAGATGGGCTTGGACGTCTGCATCGTCTCCAGCCCCAACCGGTACCACTACGAGCACGCCAAGGCCGCCATGGAGGCGGGTGCCCATGTGATGGTCGAGAAGCCGTTCACGATCGACCCCGCCGATGCCTGGGAGCTCGTCGAGACAGCCGAGCGGCTCGGGCGACACCTCGTCGTGGCGCTCGGTTGGAACTACAAGCCGATGGTCGCCCGCGCCAAGGAGCTGGTGGAGGAGCACGGGGGCTTCGGCGAGGTGGAGCACGTGATGGTCGACATGTCCTCGGCGGCGCGCGAGCTGCTCGCCGAGGCCCGTTCGTACGACGCAGGGTCGCCGGTGGCGACGGCGCGGCCCGAAACGTACACGGATCCCTCTCTCTCGGGGGGCGGATACGCCCAGGCCCAGGTGTCGCACGCACTCGGCCTGGCGCTGTGGTTGGCCGAGGACCTGCGGGCGTCGGAGGTGTTCTCCATGATGACGGCGCCCCTCGAGGCGCCCGTCGAGCTCCACGACGCGATGACCGTCCGGTTCACCAACGGGGCCATCGGCACGGTCTCGGGGACTTCGTGCCACCTGGGGTACCGCGGCAACAAGCACGTCCTGTCGGTGCGCATCATCGGGTCCGAAGGAATGCTGTCAGTGGATCTGGGGCGTGAGCTCGTCCACTGGTTCGGCGGCGCCGACCAGGACATCGAGTTAGAGCTCGACGACGGCGCCGGGGACTACGACTGCGACGGTCCGGTGCACACGCTGATCGACCTCGCCCTGGGACGCGACACCCGCAACCGGTCACCGGGTCACGTCGGGGCGAGATCGGTGGAGATCACCGAAGCCGCCTACCGGAGCGCCGCCGCGGGACGCGTGGCGAAGGTGCGCTGATGCCCGGCCGACGCGCCCTCGCGATGGGGAGCACCGGGGCACGGCCTCCGAGAAGGAGTTGCTCAGCCCGCTTCGGAGATGACCAGCTCGCCCCGCACTAGGTCATCACCCACCCTCCGTTGACGTCGAGGCTCGCTCCGTTGATGTAGGACGCATCGTCGGATGCCAGGAACGCGATGACCGCAGCCACCTCCGATCCCTCTCCCAGACGGTGCAGCGGGCTGGCGGCGAGCACCGACGACTCGAGGTCGGGATCCTTGTCGAACTGGCCGCGGGCCATCGGGGTGTTGATCGCCCCGGGGAGCACGGCGTTCACGGTGACGCCGGACCTGCCGTAGTTGCGGGCGAAGTTCTTGGTGATGCTGACCATGCCCGCCTTCGAGGCCGCGTAGACGCACGACTGCGAG
The DNA here is from genome assembly GCA_964618115.1 of uncultured Acidimicrobiales bacterium. Taxonomy (GTDB): domain Bacteria; phylum Actinomycetota; class Acidimicrobiia; order Acidimicrobiales; family CATQHL01; genus VXNF01. The sequence goes on along the minus strand of CAZTZI010000078.1, from coordinate 21,165 downwards.
ATGCCGCCCGTCCGGGCGCCGGTGCTCGACACGTTGATGATCCGGCCCCAACCGCGTTCCGCCATGCCGGCGACGGCTGCCACCGAGAGCACGAACGGGGCCCGGAGGTTGACCGCCATCGTCCGATCGAACTCGTCGTCGCTGAACTCGTCGACGGGCTTCTCGACCAGGATCGCCGCATTGTTCACCAGGATGTCGACCGCTCCGATCCCGGCGACGACCCGCCGACAGGTGCCGGTGTCGGCCAGGTCGGCCTGGATGGCTTCGAAGGTGGCATCGGTTTGGGGCCGCACATCGAGGCCGTGGACTCGATGTCCTGCGGCGGCGAGTGCCTCGGCAGCGGCCCGACCGATCCCCTGCGCACTGCCGGTGACGAGGGCGGTCCTGACTATGAGACCAGGCTATCCATGAGACGACGGGTGCGGGAACGATCCGAGATCGCTGGCTAGGTTGGAGCGGGATAGGAGGTACCACGTGACCGAGCGGATGTACCGGAATTGAGCGGAGGCGGGCGGCACCGCACCGCCCTTGTCACCGGGTCGGCGCGCGGCATCGGCGGCGCCATCGTCACCCGGCTGCGCACCGACGGGCACCGGGTCATCGGAGTGGACGTGCTCGATCACGAGATCGAGGTCGACGTGGCGATACGAGCCGACCTCGCCCGGCCGGAGGAGTGCGCTCGCATCGTCGCCGAGGCCGGCCCGGTCGACATCCTGGTGAACAGCGCTGCGATCTTCGTGCACAAGCCCATCGAGGACTTCACCGTCGCGGAGTTCGACGCGACGATCGCGGTGAATCTGCGCGCCATGTTCCTCCTGTCGAGGGACCTCGTGGGCGGGATGGCGGAGAGGGGGTGGGGCCGCATACTCAACATCTCCAGCGTGGGCGCTCGCACCGGCGGCGTGTCGCAGTCGGCGGTCTACAACGCGACGAAGGCCGCCATCGTCTCCTTGACGAAGAACTTCGCCCGCAACTACGGCCCGTCGGGGGTGACGGTGAACGCGGTGCTGCCCGGGTTCGTCGACAGCTTCATGACCTCGCACGTCACCGCCGAGGACCGTTCCTCGTGGATGTCGCAGATTCCGCTCGGCAGAGCGGCGCAACCGCACGAGATCGGCGACGTGGTCGGCTTCCTCGCCTCGGATGCAGCCGGCTACATGACGGGTGCCTCCGTCGACGTCAACGGCGGCTGGGTGATGGCGTGACGGCCGGAGCGCCGCGACACCCCTAGTTGTGCCGCGCCGTGTCGACCTCGCCCAGGGTGACGCCCGTGATGAGGTCGACGAGGTCGCGGGGCGTCGTCCGGGACAGGTCGCGGATCTCCCCGATCATGGCGCCGTGACGCATGACCACGACCCGGTCGCAGACCTCGAGCACGTCGTGCATGTTGTGGCTGATGAGCAGCACCGCCACTCCTTCGTGGCGAAGCCGCTTGATGAGACCCAGCACGAGTTCCGTCTGCTCGACACCCAGGGCGGCGGCGGGCTCGTCGAGCAGGACGATGTGATGGCCCCACAGCACCGCCCGCCCCACCGACACCGCCTGTCGCTGCCCGCCGGACAGGTGGGTGACAGGGGTACGCACCGATGGGATCTCGATGTGCAGCCGGCTGAGGTTCTCTCGCGTGTCGCGTTCCATGCCGCGGCGGTCGAGCCAGCCGAGGGCGCGCAGGAGGCGGAAACGCGTCGGCTTCTCGCGGCCGAGAAACATGTTCGACGTGACATCGAGGACATCGACCAGCGCCAGGTCCTGATGGACCGTCTCGATGCCCAGGTCTCGTGCATCCTGTGGTTGTTCGATCTTCACCGGCTCTCCGTCGACGAGGATCGCGCCGTCGTCGAGATGCAGGTCACCGGAGATGCAGTTGACGATCGTGCTCTTCCCGGCGCCGTTGTCGCCGAGCAGGCCGACCACCTCGCCGCGATCGACGGTGAAGGAGATGTCGCGTGCCGCCCGCACCGCGCCGAAGGACTTGCTCACGCCGCGCAACTCGAGAGCGGGGAGCGCCGCCGGCGCCGCAGTCTTCATGGCCTCTGGAAGAACTCGAAGGTGATGCCGTCCGGATCTCGCAGGTAGCAGACACGTGCGCCCGCGTTGGGTCCTTCGGTTACCTCGATCACGGACGAACTCACAGGCTTCGCCCCGAGGGACATGGCCTTGTCCCGCATAGAGTCGGCATCGACGACTTCCAGGCAGATGTGCACGTTTCCGGGGTTGGCGGTGGCGGTCGGGTTGGGTGTCTTGTCGTCTGTCTGATACTCGAGGATCTCGAGCACGACGCCGTTGGGGAATCCCACCAAGGCAGCCTCGATCTCTATCCCGGCGTATCCCGTCACCCCGCCCAGGTACCCGCCCGTGAGACGTCGCCGCCAAATCGGGTCGACGTCGAGGAGGGCGGACCAGAATCCGGCGGATCGATCAGCGTCGCGCACGGTGATGCCGATGTGGTGCACACCGACGGGGTCGGTCGCTCCATTCACCATGTCACGTAGCCCCTCCGATGTTATTGGCCTGGCCCGTTAGGCTGGAAACGTTATCAAAGCGGATCTCGCGCCAATGGTGGGTCGACCGAACAACGTCCTGGCAGACCTCCGATCCACCCCTCTCAGTCGCCGGGGACCTGGGGGTATCCTTGGTGATCGCCCCAGGGTGGTGGCCCAGGCAGCGGCTTTCTGAGGAGGTGCTGGCGTGTTCGGTGAGCCTTCGACTCTCTTGTCGCACGGGAGGTCTGGGGCCGTCGCGCCCGAGCGGAGGTTCGAATTGTGAGTGGTGGCGAGCTTGCCGTGGTGCTGGCCAGTGTGGCCGTCGTCGTTGTGGTAGCGGTCCTCGGCGCCATCGGGGTGAGTCTCAGCCGGGCGGTGCGCGACCTGCGCCGTCTGCTGGCCGAGATTCGCCGGGATCTGCTGCCCGCCGTGCAGCGGATCGAGGAAGCCTCGGGTCAGGTGACCGGCGAGGTGCAGCGTGTCGGGGGCTTGCTGGACGTGGCCGAGAGGGTGTCCGAACGAGCCGAGAACCTCTCGCGGGTTACCTACCGGGCCCTGCTCGAGCCCTTGAGCGCCGTGGTCTCGCTGTTCCGGCGCGGCGTATCCACCGATTCCCCGGCGCGCCCGAGCGCCGAGCCGGTCGCTGCCGACCGGGGAGGCGAGGCCGTGACCGACGCCTCGCGGCCGCCGCGACGCATGTCCTGGTCACGGCGGTTGACGATGTATCTGCTGCGCTCCGGGTACCGGTCTGCCTCGGCCCGTGTCGCTGCCGGCCTGGCCGGCGCGCAGGCCCAGCGGACCGCCGCCACGGCCACGCGGCCGCCTCGCCGCGGCGCTGCCGGAGCGGCCGCCAAGACCAACAGCGCAGGCAGCGGCGCATCCCGTGCCGGTGCCCCGCGGACCGGCGGTGGCGGGTCCGCCGGCCTCCCGCTGCCTCGCCAGCTGCTCGAAGCCGTGCGCGAGGTCACCGACGAGATCTCCTCGGCCATGACCGGAGGCCGCCAAGCTCTGCGCGCTGACCGCAAGACCGGCGGCCGGCCCGAGTAGCACCTTTCACCCTCCGGGCAATACCCTCGGGTCCCAATCCTTCTCCCCCGAGCGGGTCACAGAACCACCATCCCCCGAGCGCCAGGCCATGTCCGGAACCACAGCACGCGAGTTGCGCAGTATCTTCACCGGCTTCTTCGCCGAGCGCGACCACACGGTCGTCCCCTCGGCCAGCCTCATTCCGTACGACCCCACGCTGCTGTTCACCGTCGCCGGTATGGTCCCGTTCAAGTCCTACTTCGTGGGCACCGAGCCGTCTCCCTACAAGCGCGCCACGACGGTGCAGAAATGCGTGCGGGCGGGCGGCAAGCAGAACGACCTCGACGAGATCGGCCGCACCCGCCGGCACCTCAGCTTCTTCGAGATGCTCGGCAACTTCAGCTTCGGCGACTACTTCAAGGACGACGCCATCGCCTGGGCGTGGGAACTCTCGACCGAGCGGCTCGGGTTCGACCCCGAGCGCCTCTGGATCACCGTGCATCTCAGCGACGATGAGGCCGCCGAGATCTGGCGTGACGCCGTAGGGGTGCCCGCCGAGCGCATCCAGCGCCTCGACGAGGACAACTTCTGGCGCATGGGCGACGTTGGCCCGTGCGGTCCGTGTTCGGAGATCTTCTTCGACAAGGGCGAGGCGTTCGGCCCCGGCGGCGGCCCGGCCCGCGGCGGCGACGAGCGCTACGTGGAGTTCTGGAACCTGGTGTTCATGCAGTTCGAGCAGCAGGCCGACGGCTCGATGGTGCCCCTGCCCAAGCCGAGCATCGACACGGGGGCCGGTCTCGAGCGGGTGCTCACGCTGCTGCAGGGGGTCGACTCGGTCTTCGCGATCGACGAGATGGCGCGGCTGGTGCAGAAGGCCTCGGAGTTGTCCGGGGTGCGGCTGGGCAACTCGGAACCGTCCGACGTGTCGCTGCGCATCCTCGCCGAGCACGCCCGCACGATGACGTTCCTCATCGGCGACGGCGTGTTCCCGTCGAACTCCGAGCGGGGCCACGTGCTGCGACGCATCATGCGCCGCGCCATCCGCCACGCCTACATGCTCGGCGTGAAGGGCGTCGTGACACCGCTCCTGGTGGACGAGGTGACCGAGATCATGGGCCACGACTACCCCGAACTCCTCGACAACCACGCCTTCATCCGCGGCGTCGTCGAGCGGGAAGAGGTCCGCTTCCGGGAGACGCTGGGCAGGGGCTCGGTGCTGCTCGAGGATGCGATGGCCGACCTCACCGAGGGTGAGCCGCTGGGAGGCGGCGTCACGTTCCTGCTGCACGACACCTACGGGTTCCCGTTCGAGGTGACCGAGGAGATCGCACGCGAGCGGGGCGTGGACCTCGACAGGGAGGGATTCGAAGCCGAGTTGGATGAGCAGCGGCGCCGGGCGCGGGACGATTTTGCCGCCCGGTCGGTCGACGCCGGTGACCTGACGCCCTATCTGGAGGTCATCGAGGAGTTCGGCGAGACCGAGTTCGTGGGCCGCGACCGCGACGAGTCCACCGCCCGCGTGCTGGCTGTCACCGATGAGGGTGTCGTGCTGGACCGCACCCCGTTCTATGCCGAGGCCGGAGGGCAGATCGGCGATACCGGTCACCTCCACGTCGACGGTAGCGACGAAGCCCTGGTCGTCACCGACACCACCTACGTGGTGGCGGGGCTGCACCTTCACCACGTCGAGGGCGCGGTGGGGCGGCTGCGGCCCGGCCAGAGCGTGCGCGCCGTCATCGACGCCGAGCGGCGGGCCGCCATCCGCCGGCACCACACCGGCACGCACGTCCTGCACTGGGCACTGCGGGCGGTGCTCGGCACGCACGTCAAGCAGCAGGGCTCGCTGGTGGCGCCGGATCGGCTGCGCTTCGACTTCAGCCACTACAGCGGTCTGAGCGACGACGAGATCGGCGCCATCGAGGACCTCGCCAACTCCGAGATCCTCGGCAACCCGCCGTGCCGGCACTACGAGACGACCATGGACGAGGCCAAGGCGCTGGGGGCCATCTCGTTCTTCGGTGACAAGTACGGCGAGGTCGTGCGGGTGCTGGAGGCGGGTCCGAACTCCATCGAACTCTGCGGTGGCACGCACGTCCGGGCGCTCGGCGACATCGGGCCGCTGAAGATCATCTCCGAGGGATCCATCGGATCGAATATCCGCCGCCTCGAGGCGGTATGCGGGCATGGCCCCATCGAGCGCCTGCGCCGCGTCGAGTCCCGCCTTGCCACCGCCGCCGGCGTGCTCGGTGTCCCGCCCGAGGACGTCGTGGACGGAGCGGGTCGCTGGGCCGGTGAGCTCAAGGCCCTGCGGGACGAGTTGAAGGTGCTGCGGCGCAAGGCGGCCGGCGACCGGGCCGGCGAGCTCGCCGCCGCCGCCGACGGCGGGCTCGTCGTGGCGCGCGTCGACGATCTGGACCGCAACGAGCTCCGCGATCTGGCGGTAACGGTGCGCGACCGGGACGGCGTGACAGCGGTGGTGCTGGCAACGGCGCCGGAGCGCGGCGGCGTGGCGTTCGTGTCAGCCGTTGTGCCGGGCGCCGGCTGGCACGCCTCGGACCTGCTCAGCGACGCCCTGCGGCTGGTCGGCGGGGGCGGGGGCCGGAACCCGGACTTCGCCACCGCCGGGGGCAAGGACGCCACCCGCCTCGACGAGGCTCTCGACCTCGTGCGCCGGGCGGCGACAGACCAGAGCGCCCGCGTCTGATCCTCAGCGGCGGGCCAGCGCCTCCGCCGCCGCCGCCATCGCCTCGACCGGGGCCTCGGTCCCGGTCCAGAGTTCGAAGGCGCGCGCCGCCTGGTGGACCAGCATCCTGACGCCATTGAAGGCGCGTAGGCCCCGGTCTCGAGCCGCTGCCAGCAGGGCCGTCTCGGCGGGCTCGTAGACCAGGTCCACGAGGAGCTGACCGGGCCGCAGGAGCCCGGGGTCCAGAGGGAGCGCTGCTCCGCGGTGGCCGGTCATCCCGAGCGGCGTGGCGTTGACCACCAAGTCGAATCCGGCGGTCTCGGCCGCCCCGGCGACGCGCCCCCGGTCCCCCGCGAGCGCGGCCGCAGCCTGCGAGTTCTGCGGTGTGCGGTTCACGACCGCCACCTCGGCGGCTCCGGCGTCGGCCAGTGCCAGCACGACCGCCCGCCCGGCGCCACCCGCACCGAACACCACGCAACGTGCGCCGGCGGGGGACCAATCCGCCTCGCTCCCGAGTGCGTCCACGAAGCCGTCCCCGTCGGTGCTGTGCCCGACCAGCTGGTCGCCGTCGCGTGTCACGCAGTTGACCGCTCCCAGCAGGCGCGCCGTGGGTGAGAGCCGGTCCACGGCGGCGGCGACCGCCGCCTTGTGCGGCATGGTCACCGAGAGTCCCTCGATTCCCAGCGCCACGCTGCCGGCCAGCGCCTGCGGGGCCCTGCCCTCGGGCACTTCACAGGCCAGGAACACCCAGTCCAGGCCGAGCGCGGCGAAGCCGGCGTTGTGAATGGCCGGCGACAGTGAATGGCGGACGGGGTCGCCGATCACGATCGCCAGGCGGGTGTGGCCGCTGAGCCCTGTTCTCAGATCCATCAGAATACTCCCCGAGTGCGGGCGTCGGCAGCCCTGACGAGGAACTCGTCGAAGTCGTCGGTGAAGAACAGCGTTCCGTCCCGCTCCACGAGTACGAAGAACAGCCACGGCCCCGGCTCGGGGTTCATGGCGGCCCGGAGCGATTCCCTGCCGGGCGCGGCGATCGGTGTGGGGGGGAGGCCGGGGAACTTGCGGGTGTTGTAAGGCGAGTCCACGTCGAGATCCGAGAGCGTCAGGGAACTCTTGCGCTGGCCGATGGCGTACAGCACGGTGGCGTCCATCTGCAGTGGCATTCCGGCGTTCAGGCGGTTGTAGATGACTCTGGCCACCTTGGGCCGGTCCTCGGAACGCGAAGCCTCCTCCTCCACGATGGAGGCGGCCACGAGCAACTGGTAGGGCTCCAGACCGATCCGTTCGAGGGCGCTGTCGTAGCCGATCTGGGCGGCCACGCTGTCGAATTGCTCCACCATCCGGCGCACGAGATCCCGCTCGTCGCTCACGCCGCTCTCGTCCACCTGGTAGGTGTCGGGGAACAGCACCCCTTCGAGACTGCTGACATCGCCGGGCATGTACCGGGAGCGGATGCCGCCGTCGGTGAGTGCCATCTGCAACTCGGTGGGATCGAACTCCGGCAGGGAGTCCAGCAGGCGGTCTGCGATCTCGCTGAGCCACAGCCCTTCGGGGATGGTGATGCTCTCGAAAGCCGGCGGGATCGGTCCTGCCTCGAGCACCTCCCGGGCCTGGTCCACCGACATGTTCCCGGCGAAGTTGTAGTTGCCGGCCTGGAGGCCGTCGGCGTCGCGCCACCAGAGCCGGGCGACCGTGGCATTGGCGACCACGCCCTCGCCGGCCAGGATGCGGGCGATGTCGTTGACGCCGGCGCCGCTGGGGATCTCCACGACGAACTGGCCCTGCGGTTCGCCGGGAGGATCGAGTTGGCGCTGCAGCCACGAGTAGCCCCACCAGAAGGCGCCGCCGAGCACGAGCGCCAACCCGCCCACCAGCACCAGCAGGCGCCGCCAGAACCCCCAGGGCCGCCGGAAGCGGATCCAGGCGTCGTCGCCGAAGAAGAGCGCCTCGTCCTCGGCAATCGCCTCGGCGTCCAGAAGCATGTCACCGGGCGCGGGTGCTCGCCGGGTCCGCGTTGTGACCGCCTCGGGCTCGGCCGCCGGCGCGTCCCGAGGCAGCAGAGGATCGATCCCGGGTGGATCGCGATCGGTGTTCACGTGATCCGGGGCTCGTGGCGGCGGGCGTCGAGCCAGGACTGCAACAGCACGGAGGCGGCCACCATGTCCACCACCTTGCGGCGTCTGGATCCCTTCACCTCGCCGGAGCGCAGGTGCCGCTCGGCGGACACGGTGGTGAGGCGCTCGTCCCAGGTCTCGGTGGGGACGCCCACGACGGCCGCGAGGCGCCCGACCTCGGCTCTCGTGGCACGGGCGGCGGGACCCATCGATCCGTCCAGCGAGAGCGGCAGACCCACCACCACGACCTCGACCTGGTTCTCAGCGGCGACGGCGGCGATGGCGGCGTGGTCCTGAGCCTCCGATCCGGAGCGCTCGAGAACCTCCAGGGGTGTGGCGACGAGTCCGCCGCTGTCACTCAGCGCCAGCCCCATCCGTCGTGTCCCGAGGTCGACTCCCAAGGCCCGCACGAACCCGACGGTACCGCGCCCCGACCCACCCGACCGGTAACCCCGTCGCCGCCCGCGAGTGTCGCGGGACCCGCGGGGTGCGACCGGTAGCCTCGGATCCGTGCGCCACGTTGTACTCGTCGGCATGATGGGCTCGGGGAAGTCCGAGACGGGGCGGAAGTTGGCGCTCGTGCTCGGGCGCCGCTTCGTGGACTGCGACAAGTTGGTGGCCGAGGCGGCCGGCTGCTCGATCCCGGAGATCTTCGAGGCCGAGGGGGAGGCCGGGTTCCGCCGCCGCGAGAGCGAGATCCTCGCCGCCGTGCTGGCGAGCACCGACGCTGCGGTCGTTGCCACCGGGGGCGGCGCCGTGACCGTTGCAGGTAACCGTGCGCTGCTGGCCGGGTGTGCCGTGTGCTGGCTGCGGGTCCAGCCGGAGGTGCTGGCCACCCGGGTGTCCGACGGGTCGGGGCGTCCGCTCCTGGCACAGACAGGGGGAGAGAGTGTCCTGATGGAGCGGCTGCGACGGCTGGTCGCCGAGCGCGACGGCTGGTACAGCGAGGTGGCCGACATCATCCTCGACGCCGACGATCTCTCTGTGGGCCAGGCGGCGATGGCCCTCGCGGCGCGTCTGGGCGACATCGACGGATGGATGGTCGCCGGCGGGGACGGCGAGGAGGCATCGTGACCGACCCCATCCGTATTCCCGTCGGCCTCGGCGACCGCTCCTACGAGGTGCTTGTCGGACCGGGCGTACGTCACCTGCTGCCCCAGACCCTGGCCGCGTCCCTGCCGTTGCAGCCGCGGCGCGTCGCCGTCGTGACCGCCGAGGGCATCGGAGTGGACGTCGAGGTCGGCGACGCGGTCGGCGATGTCGAGCACTTCGTCATCCCGGCGGGGGAGCGGTCCAAGACGCTCGCCTCTGTCGAGGAACTCTGCCGGTCCTTCGCCCGGTTCGGCCTCACACGTGCCGACGCCGTGGTGGCCGTGGGCGGGGGCATGGTGACCGACGTGGCCGGGTTCGCCGCCGCCGTCTACCACCGGGGGGTCCCGGTGGTCTTCGTGTCCACCACCTTGCTGGGGCAGATCGACGCCGCCATCGGCGGCAAGACCGGCGTGAACCTCCCGGAGGGCAAGAATCTGGTGGGAGCCTTCTGGCAGCCCGCGGCGGTGCTCTGCGACACCGAGGTGCTGGCCACCCTGCCGGAGGCCGAGTACCGCTCCGGCCTCGGCGAGATGGCCAAGTACCACTTCCTGCGCGGCGCCGGATCCGGCCCCATCGACGCCGCGGCCATGGCCGAGCTTCCTCTCGCCGAGCGCGTCGCGCGCTGCGTCCGGCTCAAGGCCGAGATCGTGGCGTCCGACGAGCGCGAGTCGGGACGGCGGATGCTCCTGAACTACGGGCACACTCTGGCCCACGCCCTGGAGATCGCCGGAGGGTTCGATCTGCGTCACGGGGAGGCGGTGGCGGTGGGGCTGGTCTACGCCGCGGAGGTGGCCTTGCGGCTGGGACGCATCGACGGCGATAGGGTGGCCGAGCACCGGCAGGTGGTGAGCGCCTACGGTCTGGGCGCCACGCTGCCGGCGGGTGTGGAGTCCGGCGAGCTCATCGATCTGTTCGGCCGGGACAAGAAGGCCGTCGGCGGGCTCACCCTCGTCCTCGACGGCCCGCTCGGGCCCGAGCCCGTGCGAGGCGTCGGCCGGGACGTCCTGGCCGCATCCCTGGAGGCGATCCGATGAACCAGACCCCCACCCCATCCCCGGTGATCCTGTTGCTCTCGGGGCCCAACCTGCAGCTGCTCGGACGGCGCGAGCCGGAGGTCTACGGCCATCAGACGCTCGACGACCACGTCCGCACGGCGACGGCCGCGGCCGCCGAAGCGGGATTCGCGCTGGAGCATCTGCAGTCCAACCACGAGGGCGATCTGGTCGACGCCATCGGCGAGGCGCTGGGTCGGGCGGCCGCCATCGTCGTCAACGCGGGTGCGCTGTCTCACTACTCCCGGGCTCTGCACGACGCGCTGGCGGCCTTCGACGGGCCGGTCGTGGAACTGCACCTGTCGAATCCCTACTCCCGGGACGCCTGGCGACACCGTTCGGTGATCGCCCCGGTCGCCGACGGCGTCATCTGCGGCCTAGGCGGGCTGGGGTACCGCTTGGCGGTCGAGGCTGCCGCCGAACTGGCGAGCGCCTGAGATGCCCGTCACCGACGTGGCGCCGCCCGCCGACGGAGCGGCGGACCTGCCGCCGCTGCTGCTCGCCGGCAGGGCCGCGACCGTGCGAGCCGCGCTGGCCACCGGCGTCGAGGTGGCATCCGCTCCCGGCGGCGATGACGGCAACGATGCCGGGCCGCAGGTGTGCGACGCGCTCGTGATCACCAACCTGGCGAACGGGCGCTGGCTCACCGGCTTCAGCGGCTCCGCCATGATCGTGGTCCTGACGCCCGGCGATCTGCTGGTCATCACCGACGGCCGCTACGCCACGCAGGCGCCCGCGGAACTCGAGGCCTCCGGGGTCGAGGGCCGGGTCGTGATCGCCAACCGCGGAGCCGATCAGCAAGAGGCTGCCGCCGAGGCGGTCGCCGGGATCCGGCGCATCGCACTGGAGGCGGACCACGTCAGCTGGTCCCGCTACCGCACCTTGGCAGGAGAGTGGTTCGGCGACGCCGATCTCGTGCCGGCAACCGGTGTGGTCGAACGGTTGCGCCGTCGGAAGTCGCCCGAGGAGGTCGCCCGCGTGGCCGCTGCGGCCGCTGCGGCCGACGGCGCCCTCGCCGAGGTGCTGCCCCGCCTGGCCGAACGCCCCACAGAGGGTGAGGTGGCCGCCGAACTGGACTACCTCATGCGCCGGCGCGGCGCTTCCGGCTCCGCATTCGACACCATCGTGGCCGCCGGTGACAACAGCGCCCTGCCGCACGCCCGTCCCGGGGGTCGCCGCATAGAGCCCGGCGATCTGGTGGTCATCGACTTCGGCGCCATCGTGGACGGCTACCGCTCCGACATGACCCGCACCGTGTGCGTGGGTGAGCCGCGGCCTCCCGGTGCGCGCGTCTACGAGGTCGTGCGGGAGTCGCAGCAGGCGGGGGTCGAGACCGTGGCCGCGGGCATTTCCTGCGCGGCGGTGGACGCGGTGTGCCGCGACGTCATCGGCGAGGCCGGCTGGGGCGAGGCCTTCCTGCACAGCACCGGCCATGGCGTGGGTCTCGACATCCACGAGGCTCCCAGCCTCAGCAGCCGCTCCGAGGAGGTGCTCGACGCCGGCGAGGTCGTGACGGTCGAGCCGGGCATCTACCTGGCCGGCGAGGGGGGCGTGCGCATCGAGGACACCGTGGTGGTGACCGATGACGGCTGCGTTCGCCTCACGCGCTCACCCAAGACGCTCGTCGTGGGCTGAACGCCGATTGGAGGAAGCAATGGTCACCATCACCACCAACGACCTGAAGGGGGGGATGACCCTGGATCTGGCCGAAGGGCTGTTCGCTGTCGTGGACTTCCAGCACGTCAAGCCCGGGAAGGGTCACGCCTTCGTGCGCACCACGCTCAAGAATGCACGCACCGGCGCCACCCTGGAGCGCACCTTCCGGGCCGGTGAGAAGGTGGAGCGCGCCGTCATCGACAAGCGCGCCATGCAGTACCTGTACCGCGACGGCGATGTCCGGGTGTTCATGGACAACGAGACGTACGAGCAGCTCTACGTGCCGGACGAGACGCTGGGCGACATCGGGAACTACATCGTCGAGGGCGACTCGGTCATCCTGCAGATGTACGGAAGCGAGATCGTGGGGACCGACCTGCCGGCCGCGGTCACCCTGACGATCACCGAGACCGAGCCCGGCATCCAGGGCGACCGGGTCTCGGGGGCGACCAAACCGGCGGTGACCGAGACGGGTCTGGTCACCTCGGTGCCATTGTTCATCGAGCCCGGCGAGCGCATCAAGGTGGACACCCGCACGGGCCAGTACATCGCCCGCGGGTGAGTCGCCGGACCGACCCCGACGCCACCCCGGGCGCCCGCAGCGACGCCCGCCGGGCGCGCGAGCGGGCGCTCGGGCTCCTCTACGAGGCCGAGTCGCGAGAGGTTGGCGTCCTGGACCTTCTGGGCGGTCAGGATCTGCCACCGGCACCCCTGGCCGTCGAGTTCATCGAGGGCGTCGCGGCTCACGCCGAGGCCATCGACGCCCTGCTGGACGAGGTGGCCGTCGACTGGTCGGTGCCGCGCATGGCGCCCGTGGACCGCGCCATCCTGAGACTCGCGGTCTACGAGCTGGCGCACCGGTCGCAGGTGCCGACCGCCGTCGTCCTCAACGAGGCGGTGGAACTGGCCAACGTCTACTCCACGGCCTCCTCGGGTCGCTTCGTCAACGGCGTCCTGGCAACCATCGCCCGCCGCCTGCGCGACGAGACGTCCTCGTAGGGTCAGGTTCGATCGATGCGGGCACTTCGGCGCCGTCTGTGGCCGGCCGGCGAAATCGCACCGGTGCCGCCCCGGCGTACCCGTCTCCGAGCGCTCGGGATGGCCCGCTTGTGGCGCCGGTCGTGGTAGCGTCACCCGACCGTTAAGCGGGTCCGGCGAGGCCCGCACGGACCGGAGGTTGAAGTTTGTCCGACCGCGAGCGCAGGGCCCGGGCCGCGGCCGACTCTCCCCCTGTCGGCGGTGCCGGCGTTTCCACGATTCCCGCCGATCCGGGGCTTTCGGGGTCACGCGCTCGGCACGCCGGCGCTCCAGGGGCCTTCGTGCCCCGCACCCAGGTCATGGATGCCGCCGCCCTGGAGCGGGCGCTACGTCGCATGGCGCACGAGATCATCGAGCGCAACGGCGGCAGCGAGAGCCTGGTGCTCGTCGGCCTGCAGATCGGCGGGGTGTTCCTGGCCGAGCGGCTGGCCGCGCTCCTCTCCGACATCGACGGCCGGTCGGTCTCGTGCGGATCACTGGACGTGGCGATGCACCGCGACGACATCGGACTCCGGCCCATCATGGTGCAGGCGCCGACGGTCATCGACGAGGACCTGACGGGCCGGACGGTGGTCCTCGTCGACGACGTGCTGTACACGGGCCGCACGGTGCGGGCCGCGCTGGACGCGGTGTGCAACTTCGGTCGTCCCCGCGCCGTGCAACTGGCCGTGATGGTCGACCGCGGGCACCGCGAGTTGCCCATCCGTGCCGACTACGTGGGCAAGAACCTGCCGACGCGCACCGACGAGATGGTGGACGTGGGCGCCGCCGGCGTCTCCCTCGGTGTGGTGGCCTGAGGGGATCGCCGAGTGGGTTCCGCAACAGCCCTGCCCCGGCACCTGCTCTCGATCGGCGATCTCGGCGCGGCCGGGATCCGTGAGATCCTGCGCCTCAGCGACAGCTTCGCCGAGGTCAACACCCGGGCCATCCCCAAGGTGCCCGCCCTGCGGGGCCGGACCGTGGCGTCGCTGTTCCTCGAGGACTCCACGCGCACGCGGCTGTCGTTCGAGACGGCCGCCAAGCGGCTGTCCGCCGACACGGTGACGTTCAGCGCCGGCGGGTCCTCGCTCAGCAAGGGTGAGTCGCTGCGGGACACGGCTCAGACCGTGGCCGCTCTCGGTGTCGACTGCGTGGTGGTGCGGCACCGGTCCGCCGGCGTGGCCACCCAGCTCTCCCGCTGGCTCGACTGCTCGGTGATCAACGCCGGCGACGGTCGCCACGAGCACCCCACGCAGGCTCTCCTGGACTGCTACACCGTCGGTAGCCGTCTCGGCGCCATCGAGGGTCGCCGCGTGGCGCTGGTGGGTGACATCGCACACTCGCGCGTGGCCCGCTCCCTCGTCGCCGCCCTGCGGGCGCTCGACGCCGAGGTCACGCTGGTTGCGCCGGCCACGTTGCTGCCGCCGGCGGTGGATTCCTGGAAGGTGGCCCTCAGCAGCCGCCTCGACGAGGTACTGCCGCGCGCGGATGTGATCTACCTGCTGCGCCTGCAACGCGAGCGCCAGGACGCCGCCCTTCTGCCCAGCCTGCGGGAGTTCCACGACCGCTTCGGGCTGAGCGCCGAGCGGGTGGAACGTCTGGCCGACCATGCCATCGTCATGCACCCCGGTCCCATGAACCGCGGGGTCGAGATCGGCGCCGAGGTCCCCGAGATGCACTGTGCCACGATCACCGAGCAGGTCGCCAACGGTGTGGCGGTCCGGATGGCCGTGCTGTTCTGGCTGCTGGGCAGCGGCGCTGGGGCCGGTGCGGCCGAGGGGGCGTCGGGCGTGTCCGGGACTCGCAGCAGCGCGCAACCGGTGCCCGATCCCGGAGGGACAGGCGACGGCGAGGTCACCGGACCGGCCGGTCCGACCCCCGCCGACCCCTCTGCGGGAGCCCGGCTTGGCTGAGCGGGCCCTGGTCGTCGCCGGCGGCACCGTCGTCGATTCCACGGGCGAGCGGGTCGCCGACGTGATCGTCGATGCGAGCGGTCGCATCGCCGCCGTCGGCGCAGGATTGGCCGACGGGTCGGGCCTGGCCGGCCGCATGCTCGACGCCCGCGGCTGCGTCGTGGCGCCGGGACTGGTGGATCTGCACACCCACCTCCGCCAGCCGGGCGGCGAGCAGGCCGAGACCGTGCTCTCCGGCAGCCGGGCGGCCGCACTGGGAGGGTTCTGCGCCGTGGTCGCGATGCCCAACACGGTGCCCGCCATCGACTCGGCGGCGATCGTGCGCGAGGTGCAGGAACTGGGCCGCTCGGCGCTGTGCCGGGTGGAGGTGGCCGGCGCGATCACGGTGGGCCGAGGGGGGGAGCGGCTGGCGCCGATGGCGGAGATGGCCGCTCTCGGCGTGCGGATCTTCACCGACGACGGGAACGGCGTGCAGGACGACGGGGTCATGCGGCGCGCCCTCGAGTACGCCTCCGACCTCGACGTGCGCCTGGCGCAGCACTGCGAGGTGGACTCGCTGGCCGACGGTGGTCAGATGCACGAGGGGGAATGGTCGTCGCGGCTGGGCATCCCCGGCATTCCCGCCGAAGCCGAGGAGATCATGGTGATGCGCGACGTGGCCCTCAGCCGCTTGACGGGCGTGCCGGTGCACTTCCAGCACCTCTCGACGGCGGGCTCGGTGGCGATCCTCGACGCCGCCCGCCGCAGCGGCGTGGCGGTGTCGGCGGAGGTGGCGCCCCACCATTTCACACTCACCGACGAGTGCTGCGCCTCCTACGACGCCACCTTCAAGGTGAACCCGCCGCTGCGCCCGGAGACCGACGTGGCCGCCGTGCGCGCCGCCCTCGCGGCCGGAGCGCTGGACGCCATCGCCACCGATCACGCGCCCCACACCGCCGACGCCAAGGACCGGCCCTTCGAGGAGGCCCCGCCGGGAATGCTGGGCCTGGAGACGGCGCTGCCTCTCGCCCTGACCGAACTCGACATGCCCCTGGCGGACGTTCTGGCGCTGCTGTCGTGGCGGCCGGCGCGCATTGCCGGGATCGACGCCACCCACGGTGGTCCTGTCATCCCGGGGCGCCCGGCGAATCTCTGCGTCTTCGACCCGGAGGCCACCTGGACGGTCGACGCCTCCGGCGGTGCCAGCCGCAGCCGCAACACCCCCTACGTCGGGCGCCGCCTCCGGGGCAGGCTGCGCCACACGATCGTCGCCGGCGAGCCGGTGGTCATCGACGGCGAGGCACAGCGATGACGCGCCGGGCTCGGCGTCCCGGCGCCCTGGTGCTCGCCGACGGCGAGGTCTTCGAGGGCGAGGTGGCCGGTGCCGACCCGCCCGGCGGCGTCACCGCCGGCGAAGTGGTGTTCAACACCGTCATGTCCGGCTACCAGGAGGTTCTCACCGACCCCTCCTACGCCGGGCAGATCATCACATTCACGTACCCGCACATCGGCAACTACGGGGTCGTCGACGCCGATTTCGAGAGCCGTCGCCCGTTCTGCCGGGGCTTGGTGGTGCGCGACCTGGTGGCGACGCCCAGCAACTGGCGTGCCACCGGCAGACTGGACGACTTCCTCGTACGCCACGGCCTGTCGTGTCTCACGGGTGTCGACACGCGCCGCCTCACCCGGCACATCCGCTCGGCGGGTGCCATGGTGGGCGCCTTCGGCACGGCACCGGAGGCCGATCTGCGGGCCGCCGCCGCAGCCGAGCCCGGCACCGACGGCGTCGACCTCGTCGCCACCGTGACCACCGAGCGTCCCTACGGGCGGCCCACCACCCGTGCCGACGGCCGGGCGCCTTGGCGGGTCAGCGTCGTCGACTTCGGCGTGAAGACGTCGATCCTGCGAAGGCTTGCGGCAGTCGCACACGTCGAGGTGGTTCCCGCCGGCTCTGGCGCCGCAGGGATCCTGGCCCGCCGCCCTCACGGCGTGCTGCTGTCCAATGGCCCCGGCGATCCCGCGGCGGTGCAGGGTGCCACGGACCTCATCGGCGGGTTGCTGGGCGAGGTTCCCGTCTTCGGCATCTGCCTGGGCCATCAGCTCCTCGCCGCCACCCTGGGGGGCGAGACGTTCAAGCTCCCCTTCGGGCACCACGGCGGCAACCATCCGGTGCGCCACCTCGCCACCGGCACCGTCGAGATCACCAGCCAGAACCACAACTTCAGCGTCGCCGAGGGCGGAGCCGGCGGCGTCGAGGTGACGCATCGCAACCTCAACGACGGCACCGTCGAGGGCCTGCGCAGTCTCGAGGTGCCCGCCTTCGGCGTCCAGCACCACCCCGAGGCGGGACCCGGCCCCCACGACAGCGACTACGTCTTCGCGACCCTCGACACCTGGCTGGGCGAGTTACAGGGCTCCGAGCCGGACGGAGCCGGATTCGCCGGCGGCCACGACCTCGGATCCGACGTCCCACCTCCCGCTGACGGCTGATGTCTCGCCGGACCGACATCGAGTCCATCCTGATCATCGGCTCGGGTCCGATCGTCATCGGTCAGGCCTGCGAGTTCGACTACTCGGGCACCCAGGCCTGCCGCGTGCTGCGCGCCGAGGGCTACCGGGTGATCCTGGCCAACAGCAATCCGGCCACGATCATGACCGACCCCGACTTCGCCGACGCCACCTACGTGGAGCCACTCTCGGCGGACGTGCTGACCCGGATCATCGAGCGGGAGCGGCCCGATGCCGTGCTGCCCACCCTGGGCGGCCAGACAGCCCTCAACCTGGCGATGGAACTCGCCGCCGGAGGCGTGCTGGAGGCGCACGGCTGCGAGATGATCGGTGCGACCGCCGAGGCCATCGCCTGCGCCGAGGATCGCGAGCGCTTCAAGGCTGCCATGGTGGAGGTGGGCCTGGCGGTGCCACCGTCGCTGGTGGCACGCTCGCTCGCCGAGGCCATGGAGGCGCCGGCGCTCGTCGGCCTGCCGGTCATCGTGCGTCCCGCCTACATCCTGGGCGGGCGGGGCACCGGCATGGCGGCCACGGTGGAGGAGTTGGCGGCCGTCGCCACCGAGGGCCTCGCCGCCAGCCCCATCTCGGAGATCCTCATCGAGCGCTCGATCGCCGGCTGGAAGGAATTCGAGCTCGAGGTGATGCGCGACAAGGCCGACAACTGCGTGGTGATCTGCTCCATCGAGAACTTCGACCCCATGGGCACCCACACCGGCGACAGCATCACGGTGGCGCCCGCGCAGACCCTCTCGGACGTCGAGTACCAGGTGATGCGCGACGCCGCCTTCACGTGCATCCGGCGCATCGGCGTGGAGACCGGCGGCTCCAACATCCAGTTCGCCCTCGATCCCGCCGACGGCTCACAGGTGGTGATCGAGATGAATCCCCGGGTGAGCCGCTCCTCGGCGCTGGCCTCCAAGGCCACGGGGTTCCCCATCGCCAAGATCGCGGCGCGTCTGGCGGTCGGCTACACGCTGGACGAGATCCCCAACGACATCACGCTCAAGACGCCGGCGGCCTTCGAGCCGACGATCGACTACGTCGTCACGAAGGTGCCGCGCTGGGCTTTCGAGAAGTTCCCCGGGGCGCGTCCCGAATTGGGCACGTCGATGCAGTCGGTGGGGGAGGTCATGGCCATCGGCCGGACGTTCTGCGAGTCGCTGCAGAAGGCGCTGCGCTCACTCGAACTGGGCCGGGCGGGGCTCAACTGCGATCCCGCCGAGTCCGCCTACGACCGCCTCGACGACGAGGCACTCGTGCAGGCCTGCGGTGTGGCCACCCCGGAGCGGGTGTTCCAGCTGGAGGCCGCCCTGCGCCGGGGGATCGAAACCGGGGAGCTGTACGCCGCCAGCGGTGTGGATCCCTGGTTCCTCGAGCAGATGCGACTCATCGTCGCCGAGCGGGCTCGACTGGCCGGCGCGGGGCCGGAGCAGTTGGGCATCCGGGACTGGCGAGAGCTGAAGCGCCTCGGCTTCAGCGATGCCCAGATGGCGTTCCTCTGGGGGTGCTCGCCCGTCGAGGTGCGCCGGGCACGGGTGAGGGCAGGGGTGGCCCCCACGTTCAAGACGGTGGACACCTGCGGGGCGGAGTTCGCCGCCGAGACGCCCTATCACTACTCCACGTTCGAGGACACCGACGAGGTGGCGCCCTCGGGGCGTCCGAAGGTGGTGATACTCGGGTCGGGGCCGAACCGCATCGGCCAGGGCATCGAGTTCGACTACTGCTGCGTGCACGCCGCGCAGGTACTGGCCGAAGCCGGCTACGAGACCGTCATGGTGAACTGCAACCCCGAGACGGTGTCGACCGACTACGACACCAGCGACCGGCTGTACTTCGAGCCGCTCACGACCGAGGACGTGCTGGCGGTGCTGGAGGCCGAGGAGCGTTCGGCGCGGGCGGGCGGAGGTCCCGGCGTGGCCGGCGTCATCGTGGGCCTCGGAGGGCAGACGCCGCTGAAGCTCGCCGGCGAGCTGCCGCCGGGGCTTGTGGCGGGCACCTCGCCTGCCTCCATCGACGCGGCGGAGGACCGCGAGCAGTGGGGGGCGCTGTGCCGGCGCCTCGGCATCCCGCAGCCGCCGGGCACGGTCGCAGCGTCGGCCGATGCGGCCCGGCGGGTCGCCCACCGCATCGGCTACCCGGTGCTGGTGCGCCCCTCCTACGTGCTGGGGGGACGGGCCATGGTCATCGTGCACGACGACGAGGAACTGGATGCCGCCATGGCCGAGATCAGCGGCGACGGATCGCTCGGCCGGGAGGGAGGGCTCTCGGCGGAGCGGCCGGTGCTGGTGGACCGCTTCCTGGAGGACGCCGTCGAGGTGGACGTGGACGCCGTGCGCGACCGCACCGGTGCCGTCCTCATCGGCGGGATCATGGAGCACGTGGAGGAGGCGGGTGTGCACTCCGGCGACAGCGCCTGCCTGTTGCCACCGGTGAACCTACCGGCTGCCGTGATCGAGGTCCTCGAGCGTTACACGCGGGCCATTGCGGAGGAATTGCAGGTGGTCGGCCTGCTCAACGTGCAGTACGCGGTCCCGCGCGGACCGGACGGCACGCTCGGCGCCGACGGTGCCGGCGCCGGACCCTCGGTCTACGTGTTGGAGGCGAACCCGCGGGCGTCGCGCACCGTGCCGTTCGTGGCGAAGGCCACCGGCGTGCCTCTGGTGAAGCTGGCGACCCTGGCGATGATGGGGAGGACCCTCGCCGACGTCGCCGCCGGCGGGTCGGTGGACCGCTGGACGGGTCCCGCTCCCGCCCCCGGCGCCGACGATCCCTGGCGGCAGCCCGAACACATCTCAGTGAAGGAGGCCGTGCTGCCGTTCAACCGGTTCCCCGGCGTCGACGCGGTGTTGGGTCCGGAGATGCGCTGCACCGGGGAGGTCATGGGCATCGACCGGCGACCGGGACTGGCGTTCGCCAAGAGCCAGATGGCCGCCGGGGCCGCCCTCCCGACGTCCGGAGCGGTCTTCCTGTCCCTCGCCGACAGGGACAAGGCCACCGGCGTCACCGTGGGCCGGCGCCTGGCCGACATGGGCTTCACGCTGCTGGCCACCCGGGGAACCGCCGCCAGCCTTGCCGCCGCCGGCGTGGACACCGACCAGGTCGTGGCGAAGCTCGGTGACCCGGAGGGGCCCCACGCCGTGGCGCTGCTGGACGAAGGTCGCATCGATCTGGTCATCAACACTCCGCAGGGCCGGGGTCCCCGCGCCGACGGCGCCGACATCCGCCGCGCTGCGGCGCAGCGCGGCGTGCCGCTGCTCACCACGGTGGCGGCCGCGCTGGCCGCCACCGCGGGCATCGCCGACCAGCGCGATCACGTCATGGAGGTGCGCACCCTGCAGGAGTACCACCGCGAGATGCGCGCATGAGGCTGCGCCGCGCGGCGGGCGGCGTCGACCTGCGTGTCTCCGTGGGCGGCGTCGAGCTGCCGAACCCGGTGCTGTGCGCCTCGGGAACGGTGGGCTACGGGATGGAATTGTCGGGGGTGATGAACCTGGCCGCGCCGGGCGCGGTCGTCGTCAAGTCGCTCTCCGCCGATCCGTGGCCGGGGAATCCGGCACCGCGGCTGGAGGCCACGCCCGCCGGGATGATCAACAGCGTCGGCCTCCAGCCGCGGTGCCGGATTCCCCGGCCACGGATCGGCGG
>CAZTZI010000077.1:0-3725 GCA_964618115.1 uncultured Acidimicrobiales bacterium | reverse complement strand
ACCCGGGACCCCCCGACCCCATTCAGCCAGGGACAACCTCCCCGGTTGTCACCTAGCGGGCGACGCTGTGCGGCTTGCGCGGCGTCGTGGCGTAGGAGGCGGAGACCAGCGCGCCGCCGTGGGTGGTGATGGTCCAGACCGAGCCCTTGGCGTTGCCGCGCTGGCCGTTGATGGCCGTGCCGGTGATGCGTAGCAGCCGGATCACCTCGGGGATGGTGTCGCCGTGGCTGCAGAGCACCGCCTCGGTGCCGGCCAGGGACATCATGAGGGCGAAGATGTGGCGCCCGTCGCCGCCTTCAGCCAGGACGCGGTGCGGTTCCACCTCCACCCCGGCGAGGCGGGCCAGCGGCTCCACCGTCTGCACACAGCGGGGGTAGGGGCTCGACAGCACGCGGGTCACGCCGGCCTCCCCGAGACGGTCGGCGATGCGCTGCGCCTGTCGCCCGCCGTCCTCGCTGAGCCCGCGCAGGTGATCATCGTGTGAGTACGGATCACGCTTGCCGGCATCCGCATGCCGGATGAGGTACAGGGTCACGCCGCGGGTCTCCCGGAATCAGACAAAGCGACGCCGAATTCTACGGCCCCCACCCACTCCGCCCCACCGTTACAGCACCAACGGAGGCGGGGACGTCGGGGGACGGCGCCGGCGCGATTTCGCCAGACGCGCCGCCGACGGCCACCGGTGGCCCCGCCGGACGCTCGCCGCCGGCAGCGCCGCGTGGCGTGTACCGAGAAGCCGAGGGTGGGGATGCCGGTGGCTAGCGCAGGCGCGCCATTTTCAGAGGCCGCCGGAGCGCCGCCGGCGTCCCCGCCCGGGCCGCCGCGGGGCGCCGCCGGACGGGAAGCGGGGGTGCGCCGGTAGCCTGCGTTCACCGGTGTCGACGGCGCCGGCGGCGACGTTGGAGGTCATCCGTGCCCGCCACCAAGGTGCCCACGAACGAGCAGATCCTCGAGGCCCTCGACGGCGTCGACGACCCCGAACTGCACCGCAGCATCGTCGAGTTGGACATGGTTCGCGACGTGCGCGTATCCCCGCGGGGCGTCGTGGAGGTGGAGGTGGCGCTGACTGTCGAGGGCTGCCCGATGCGCTCGGAGATCCAGACCCGGGTTTCCTCCGCGGTCGGCGAGCTGCGCGGCGTCCGGGATGTGCGTGTCGAGCTGAGCGTCATGACCGACGCGCAGCGCACCGCGCTTCGCTCCAAGCTCATCGGCGACCCATCCGCCACGGCGGGTTCCCAAGCCGCCCACGGCCATGCCGAGGGGAGGGCGATCCCGTTCGCCGACGCGGCCTGCCGCACCCGCTCGCTGCTGGTGGCCTCCGGCAAGGGCGGCGTCGGCAAGTCCTCGGTCACCACCAACCTGGCCGTCGCTCTGGCGGCGCGCGGACACAGCGTGGCCGTGGTGGACGCCGACGTGTGGGGCTTCTCGATTCCCCGGATGCTCGGCATCGACCGCGCCCCGGTCGTCATCGACGAGATGCTCGTGCCGCCCGAGGCCCACGGCGTGCGCTGCATCTCCATGGGGTTCTTCGCGGCCGAGGATCAGCCGGTCATCTGGCGCGGGCCCATGCTGCACAAGGCGCTGGAGCAGTTCCTCACCGACGTCTGGTGGGACGATCCCGACTACCTGCTGGTGGACCTGCCGCCGGGCACCGGCGACATCTCCATCTCGCTGGCGCAGTACCTGCCGCGCAGCGAGGTGTACATCGTGACGACGCCCCAGGCGGCGGCGCTGAGCGTCGCCCAGCGGGCGGGGTTCATGGCCAAGAGGGTGCAGCTCACCGTCAAGGGCGTCATCGAGAACATGTCCTGGTTCACCGGCGACGACGGGAAGCGCTACGAGTTGTTCGGCTCCGGCGGGGGCGCAGAACTGGCCCGGCGCCTCGAGGTGCCCCTGCTCGGGCAGGTGCCCCTGGTGGTGGACCTGCGATCGGGAGGCGACTCGGGCAGCCCTATCGCCTCGATCGATCCCGGCGGCCCCGCAGGGCGGGCCTTCGCGGCCATCGCCGAGACGATCGACGTGGAGATGGCGCCGACGCGCCGCTACAACCCCGGCCTCAAGTTGATCGACTGAGCGCCGGGCGGACCGGGCTCAGGCGTGCTCGGGCCTGCTCAGGCCCGGCTCCCGCGTCGCAACCGGTGCCGCTCGTCCTCGGTCGTGCCGCCCCACACGCCGGAGTCCTGGCGGGTGTTCATGGCGAAGTCCAGGCACGGCTCGCGCGCCGGGCACTGCCGGCAGACGGCCTTGGCGCTGCGAATCTGCTCGACGGCGGGGCCCGTCGTACCGATCGGGAAGAACAGAGCAGGGTCGCTGTTACGGCATGCGGCGAGCATGCGCCAGTCGGCGCCGCCCGGCGGCGCCACGGGCAAGGTGAGTGCCAACAGGCCCTCCCGGTTGCGCTGGTGAGTACGGTTGGCGCGAGCGTCGTCGGTCGCGCCGGCAGGTAAGACTGAAAACGATACCGATCGCCTGTGGAAAGTTCAAGAGAGCCTGTGGGAAGATTGGGAACAACCTGTCGGCGACCACGGCGGGCGCGCCCGGAGGGAGGGTTGTGACACCGGCAGGCAGGAGCAGCGGGCGGCGGCGCCGGTGCCGCGGGGACGCGGGCCGGTGACGCTGGTCGTCGCGCACCGGGGGGCCTCGGTCGGCGCACGGCAGAACACCACCGCGGCGTTCCGCCGCGCCCGCGAACTCGGCGCCGACTGGGTCGAACTCGACGTGCGGCGCACGGTCGACGATGTCCTCGTCGCCCACCACAACGCCCACCTGCCCGACGGCCGGCTCGTGGCGCGAACGCCGCTGGACGAGTTGCCGGGATGGGTCCCTCCGCTGGCGGAGGCGCTGGAGGCGTGCGAGGGCATGGGCGTACTGGTGGAGATCAAGAACGACCCCGGGGAGGCCGGCTACGACGACGACAACACCATCGCCACCGCCGTCGCGGGTCTCGTGTCGGCCTACCGCCGCTACGACGAGGTCATGATCTCGTCGTTCAACGCCGCCACGGTGGACCGCATCCGCGAGGTCGACGAACGTCTCGCCACGGCGCTGCTGATGTTCGATCCCGTGCGGGTGCTGCAGGGCCCCGAGCGGGCCGCCGCCTCCGGCCACGTGGCGATCCACCCTTACTACGCCTCGGTGGACGCGGCGCTGCTGCGCCGGGCGCGCCGGGCGTCGGTGGCGGTGTGGGTCTGGACGGTCAACGAGGTCGCCGCCGCGGCGGAACTGGTGCGCCTCGGCGTGGATGCCATCATCACCGACGACTGTCCGGCGGTCCGGGCGGTCACCGAGCAGGTCGCCGCCGAGCGCGGCTCCCCCCGGGGATCTCAGTAGCCGAAGGGCAGCACCAGCCGCAGCGCCTCGGGCCGGTAGCTCAGCCGCAGGTTCATCAGCCTGCCGGCGAAGTCGCCGTCCACCTGCACGGGCACCGGCCGGTGGCCGATGACGCGCAGTTCGGTGATCCCCTCGGCATAGTCCACCTCCCCGCCGGCCGCCACGCCGCCCTCGGTTCGCAGAGCCTGCAGGGCCAGCCGGCTGAGGCCCTTGGCGGTGAAGTCGCGCACCGACACCACCGCCAGGGGCTCTCCGAGCGACGCCCGCGGCGCCAGATTCAGGGGCCTCGTGCCGAAGTAGGTGTAGGGGTTGGTGTTCAGGCACACGGCGAAGTACCCGTCGTCGATCCGGCGGCCGTCGGGCAACTCCAGAGCGAAGTAGGGCGAGTCGTGATC
>CAZTZI010000076.1:0-5506 GCA_964618115.1 uncultured Acidimicrobiales bacterium | reverse complement strand
TGTCGGACATGGCCATTGCAGCGGACGGCTATGCCCACGCGCGTTTCGTGACGGAGTTCTTCGACGGCCCGATCGAGGGCTACTCGGCCACCTCATCGGACAACGGCGTGGCGACCGCCGGTGTGAGCCCGCCGAACATGCTGATCGTGGCGCCTGTTTCCAACGGGACGGCCAGCATTATCGTGACCGCCTTCGGTCCCGGAGGCACGGCTACGCAGACGTTCGTCGCCCGGGTCGGGGCCGGAGCCACCCAGGTCAACCGCTCCACCGTCCCGCAGCCCTCGCCGCCTCCGCCGCCGCCCGCCCAGGAGCCCGCCGCTGAGGAGTCCGAAGTGGCCGCTGAGGAGTCCGAAGTGATGGTGCTCACGGATGATCTCCCGCCACGGCCACCCGATGTCGAGACGGACACCGGCAGCGATGCCGTTCCCACGGAATCCCTGCCGCCGGTCCGGCCGACCGAGGCCCCGACGCTGGCGGGTTCCGTTCCCGAGCAGACGGTGGATGTCGGGCAGACGACCACAGTGGACGTGACATCGCACTTCGGCGGTATCGTGCAGAGTTGGGCGGTCGAGTCGTCGAACCCCACGAGCGTGGCGGCGTCGATGACCGTCGGCGGCCAAGTGACCCTGCGGGGAGTCGCCGCGGGTACCTCGACCGTCACGGTCACGGCGGTCAACGACATCGGCAGCGTGGCGCAGGCCTTCAGGGTCACCGTGGGCGCAGCATCTGGGACGACCTCCGGGACGACCACCACGACTACGACGAGGGCGGGTTCGACCGGGATACTCACCTTGGTGGGCGACACCCCGAGCGTCAGCGTGGGTGTCGGCCGGTCGGCGACGCTGGACATCAGCCGCTACTTCTCGGGCGCGGCCACCGGATTCGACTTCACGTACGACAACACAGACCCGAACCGTCACGTCAACGTGACGATCTCGGGGTCGGTCCTGACGATCACGGGCGTCCGTTCCGGGACCACGACGATTACTCTCGTCGCCTCGTCCACCAACAGCTCTGGCAGCAGACCGGCCAGAGTCCAGGTCAGCTAGACGGGGCGCGGTCGCCACCGGCGTGGCGGCGTCCCGCCGATGACGCGGTGACCGTGCGCCGGTGGTAACCGGCGCACGCTTGCGAGAGGTTGCCGACCACTTCTACGGCGACCGCTCGGGGCAGTTCGAGGATCCCTGGGGCCACCGCTGGGGCGTGGCGACCCACATCGAGGACGTGTCGCCGGAGGAGCTGGACCGCCGCGTCCAGGAGATGTTCATGGGTGGCTGAGGGACGCCGACTCCTCCTTGGAGTCGAGGCCGCCGTGCACCCGGTTGCGGCGCGCCGCTGCGACCGGCGGCCCGGGGCGAGCGCGTATGGGAGGGGGATTACCCGATGGTGACAGCCGTGCCGTAGGCCAGGATCTCCGCGGCGCCTTGGGCGACCATGGACGTGGCGATCCGCATGTTGACGACGGCATTGGCTCCCAGACGGGCTGCGTCCTCCTCCAAGCGCTCGAAGGCCTGCGCCCGGGACTCCTGCATCATCTTCGTGTAGCTCCCCAGCTCGCCGCCCACGATGCTCTTGAGACCGGCGCCGATGTCCTTGAAGACGACCTTGGAGCGGATGGTGCTGCCGGTGGCCAGGCCGTGGACCTGGGTGATGGTGTGCCCCTCAACCTGTGGTGTGGTGACGATGATCATGGGTTCTGGGCCTCCTGGATGACGGGTTCCGGTGTGCCGGTCGCAGCCTAGGATGCCCGGATGCTCCTGCATCGTCTGCTGGCCCGGGGGGCCGCCCGCTCCCCGGACAAGACGGCGCTCGGCTGGGTCAAACGCGACCGGTCGCTCAGCTACGCCGAGGCCGCCGAGGCCACCGACCGGGTGGCCGCCGGGCTGGCGGCGCTTGGCGTCGAGCGCGGCGACCGGGTGGGTGTGTTCGCGCACAGCGGGCTGGACTACCTGCTCGCCATGTTCGGCGCGTGGCGGGCGGGCGCCACGGCCGCGCTCGTGGACCTCGGCCGGGCCGGGGAGTTGGACCGCTACTTCGGCGACTGCCGGCCCAAGGCCGTCATCTACACCCACGACTACTTCGACGCCGTCGACCGGCACCGCGGGGCGCTGGACAGCGTGGAGACCTACGTGTGTTTCGACGGTGCCCAGCCCGGGGCGATCGACTGGGCCGAGATCCTGGGGTGCACAGAGGATCCGCCCCCCGAGGTGGCCGAGGACGGCGACGTCGCCCACCTCTCCTACACCTCGGACGAGATCGGGCGACCGACGGGGCTGTGCCTCTCCCATGAGCCTGCCTGCGAGGCCGCGCGTGCTCTCGCTGAGCGCCTGGGTGTCGGCGCCGAAGACGTGAGCCTCGGGCCGACCCCGCTGTCGGGCGGCTACCAGGCAGTTGCGAACCTGCTGCCCGCCCTGTCGGTCGGCGGTGCCTGCTGGGTGATGAACAACTGGGCCGCCGAGGGAGGCCTGGACGTGGTCGACCGCCTCGGGGCCACGATCCTGGCTGCCGACGGGGCCGTACTTACCGCGGCACTCAGCGAGGCTGGCAGCCGAGATGGCGGCGTGCCGGGTTCTTTGCGCCTCGTACTGGCCGGCGAAGCCGTCGCGCCCGCCGACATGAAGCGCGCCTGGCAGGACGACCTGGGGGTCTCCTTCGGCGAGGTTCCGGCACCGCCGACGAGCCCCTGGCCACCCTCCGGCCGCTGAGCTGCGCCCAAGTAATGCCGTAGCGGCCGGCCTCGCGGCAGCCGAGCTTGTGCCTCGCGGAGGCCGGAGGGCTGCGCGGTCGTTAGGCCAGATGGAACCGGAGCCGGACGAATTGGCCGCCGTCGCCTGTTATGAGTTCCGGCTCGGTCCGGTTGAACTCGCGCATTTCCCTGAGCATCAGGGGCCAGCCTCGTCCTCGCTTCTCCATGTAACCCATGGCGAGCATGAAGTTGGCCATCGACTCGTTCCTGGATCTGGGGTGGCCTCCGGCTCGGACGCTCTCGACGGTCATGCGATTGGGCAGGCCGCCGGGGCTTGTGACGTCGACGTGCCGGTGGAACACCTCGAGGAGTATCTGGGATCCAACGACGGCGTAGTCCCTGTGCACGAGGGCGTTCACGAGGGCCTCGCGGAGTGCTGCCGCGGGAAGAAGGTGGCGGTCCACGCGACGGAGGCCGTCGTACGACTCGAATCGGCCGAGGCCGGCGAACCAGCCGAGTGCACGTCGTAGCTGTTCATCCAGGCGACCGTTGGCCGCCGCGACCTGGAGAACGCTCGACGCCCGGTCAGAGCCCTCATACGCCGCGCACTCCACCCGGAAGTTATGCGTCTGGGGGTATTGCTGAGGGTGCTTGCCGAATGCCAGCAGTCCGTAGAGCGTGGGGTGCGGTTCGCCCCCGAGATCGGCGAGGACGCCGCGGTTGCGAAGGTCGTCCTCGTTGTCGGGTTGAGGCTCGCCCTCGGTGTCGAGCTCGAGAGAGCGCAGATAGGCGAAGAACGCCTCGACGTCGATGTGTCGGATGTCCGCGGCCTGGATCGTGCGTTCTTCGGTGAGTATGTAGCCGAAGGCGTTGTACAGATCCTGGAGCTCGGTCTCCGAGGGTTCGACGCTCGCGCGGCCGCGGCGGACCCATACCCGGCCTTGGTAGCGCAGCGGCTCGAAGCCGCGTTGGCGGGGGATCTCGATCCAGTGGACCGTTCCGTCCGGGTCGTCGTGCTGGCCGACCCTGCCGGCCACCGGCGAACTGCAGCCGGTCTGGAGGAACGACGTCACCCGCTCGTGCACACGCTCGGCGTCCTCCTGTACGCCGACGATGCCGGCGGCGTCGGTGACGCCCAGGACGACGACCCCGCCGTCGGTGTTGGCGAACCCGCACACCGTCCGGCCGACGGCCGAAAGGTCACCGAGACCGCGCTTGAACTCGGTGCGGTCGTCCTCGCCTGCCTTGATGCGGCTCAGAACGTCCGGCAAGTCCATCGATAGGTCCCCCGGCACCCGCGTCTGCGCTGTCGAGCCGGGCGGTTGGCCGCAGTGCCCGCAGGTCGGTGAGTGGAAACGACAGCCCGATCCTACTGCGGTTCTCTCCCTTGGCTGGCGCAGTCCCGCGTCGTGTCGTCCCGCCTTCAGCGGCGCGAGGTAGACGCTCCTGCCGCGCTGCGGGGCGTCATTGGGTGGGGAGTTGGTGGTCGTCGGGGTCGCCCCAGCATGTGATGGCGCCGTCGGCGTCGAGCGCGCACGCGTAATGGCCCCCGGTTGCGATGGCGGTGTGGCCGCCGCCTGCGGGCGGAAGGGACTCCACGTACTCGCCGCTGTCCGGGTCCCAATAGCCGGGGCCGCCGCCCCAGCATGTGATGGCGCCGTCGGCGTCGAGCGCGCACGCGTAATGGCCCCCGGCTCCGATGTCGGTGTAGCCGCCGCCTGCGGGTGGGGACATCCCTCGCTGTTCCGGTGCTACGAACCAGATGTCGGAGCCGCCGCCCCAGCATGAGATGGCGCCGTCGGCGTCGAGCGCGCACGCGTAATTGTCGCTGGTTGCGATGGCGGTGTGGCCGCCGCCTGCGGGCGGGACGGCCTTCACTGGCCCGCTGTCCGGGTCCCAATCTGTGGCGGGGGTGCCCCAGCATGTGATGGCGCCGTCGGCGTCGAGAGCGCACTTGGAGCCGCCGCTTTCTCCCATGTCGGTGAAGCCGCCGCCGACTGCGATGGCGGTGTGGCCGCCGCCTGCGGGCGGAAGGGACTCCACGTACTCGCCGCTGTCCGGGTCCCAATAGCCGGGGCCGCCGCCCCAGCATGTGATGGCGCCGTCGGCGTCGAGCGCGCACGCGACACTGTCGCTGGTTGCGATGGCGGTGTAGCCGCCGCCTGCGGGCGGGGTGAACTCCCTGTTCTCCGTGCCATACGCCCAATAGCCGGGGCTGCCCCAGCATGTGATGGCGCCGGCGGCGTCGAGCGCGCACGCATAGTTGCCGCCGGCTGCGATGGCGGTGTGGCCGCCGCCTGCGGGCGGGACGGCCTTCACTGGCTCTTCGCTGTCCGGGTCCCAATACTCGGGAACGTGGCCCCAGCATGTGATGGCGCCGTCGGCGTCCAACGCGCAGTGAAATCCATATGTGGACCTAGTATCCGCCCCGGGGATAAAGACATCGGTATGGCCGACGGCGATGGCGGTGTAGCGCGCGGCGGCGGGCGCGGCGGTTTGGAGGGGGCTGCTGGCGAGCCAGCGGCCGACCGCGGCGGTGGTGGGGAAGAAGCGGGTGCGGGGGAGTTGGCGCTGCCCCCAGGCGTCGCCGTCTCGTTGCTGGAGGGCGAACTCGACGCGCCCGTCGCTGAGCTTGCGGGCAACGATGCGCAGCGTGGCGCCGTTCAGTTCGAGGGGGCTGCTGTTGAGCCAGCGGCCGACGGCGGCGGTGGTGGGGAAGAAGCGGGTGCGGGGGAGTTGGCGCTGCCCCCAGGCGTCGCCGTCTCGTTGTTGGAGGGCGAACTCGACGCGCCCGTCGCTGAGCTTGCGGGCGACGATGCG
>CAZTZI010000075.1:0-5985 GCA_964618115.1 uncultured Acidimicrobiales bacterium | reverse complement strand
GGGATCATCGGCATGGGCGGCACCGGCGGCACCTCCATCGCCACCACGGGGATGCGCGTCCTGCCGGTGGGTGTGCCCAAGGTGATGGTGTCCACCGTGGCGGGCGGCGACGTCAGCGCCTACGCCGGCGCCAGGGACATCACCTTCATCCCGTCGATCGTGGACGTGGCCGGGATCAACAGCATCAGCCGGGCCATCTTCGCCAACGCCGCGGGGGCGATCGCCGGCATGGTGCGCCTGGAGCACCCACCGGCGGGGGAGGAGCGCCCGCTGGTCACCGCCTCCATGTTCGGCAACACCACGACGTGCGTGGAGCGGGCCCGCGGCGTCGTGGAGGCGGGCGGCTACGAGGTCCTGGTTTTCCACGCCACCGGCATCGGCGGCAACACCATGGAGGCGCTGATCGCCGACGGCTACATCGCCGGCTCGCTGGACATCACGACCACCGAGCTGGCCGACTACGTCTGCGGCGGCGTCTTCAGCGCCGGGCCCGAGCGCTGCAAGGCCGCCTCCGCTGCGGGCATCCCGGCGGTCGTGGTGCCGGGATGCGTGGACATGGCCAACTTCGACGCCATCGAGACGGTCCCGGACCGGTACCAGGGCCGGAATCTGTACGCCTGGAACCCCAACGTCACGCTGCTGCGCACGAATGTGGAGGAGAACGTCCGGATCGGCGAGATCCTGGCCGCCGCCGTCAACCTGGCCACGGCGCCGACCGCCGTTCTGTTGCCCATGCGGGGCGTTTCGATGCTGGACAGCGAGGGGGAGAGGTTCTGGGACCCCGAAGCCGACGCGGCGTGCTTCGACGCCATCCGCAGCGACCTCCGGGCCGACATCGGTGTGCATGAGATAGACCACAACATCAACGATCCCGAATTCGCCGACATCGCAGCCAACACGCTGCTGGAGATGCTGTAGGGCGTGAGCGGTTAGGAGCGGTCCAATGGCAGTTTCACGGAGCGAGATCCTCCGGCGGGTGCACGCCGAGGTTGCCGCGGGCAGGCCCCTGGTCGGTTGCGGCGCCGGCACCGGCATATCGGCCAAGTGCGCCGAGGCGGGCGGCGCGGACCTCATCATCATCTACAACTCGGGGCGGTACCGCATGGCCGGGCGCGGCTCGCTGGCCGGCCTCATGCCCTACGGCGACGCCAACGGGATCGTTGTGGAGATGGCCGCCGAGGTGCTCCCCGTGGTTACCGACACGCCGGTCCTGGCGGGGGTCTGCGGCACCGATCCGTTCCGCCTCATGCCCGTGTTCCTGAAGCAACTGAAGGAGATGGGCTTCTCGGGGGTCCAGAACTTCCCCACGGTCGGGCTCATCGACGGCTCGTTCAGGAGCAACCTGGAGGGCACCGGCATGGGCTACGGCAAGGAGGTCGACGCCATCCACCAGGCGCACCTGCTGGACCTGTTCACCTCGCCGTACGTCTTCGACGAGGACCAGGCTGTGCTGATGGCCGAGGCGGGCGCCGACGTGCTCGTCGCCCACGTGGGGCTCACCACCTCGGGCTCCATCGGCGCCACCGACGCCATGACCCTCGACGAGGCCATCGAACGCGTCGAGGCGATCGCCGCGGCGGGCCACGGGGTCCGCGACGATCTCCTGGTCATCTGCCACGGCGGCCCCTTCGACGAGCCGCAGAACGTGGGGGAGGCGCTGTTGAGGCTGCCCGCCGGCGTCGGGTTCTTCGGAGCCTCGAGCATCGAACGCCTCCCCACCGAGCGCGCCATCACCGAGCAGGTGAGGTCGTTCAAGGCCCTCGAACTGGCCTGAGAGGCGCCGTCGCTGCGGATCGCCCGCCGGAAGTCGGGGTGCGGTCGTTCAAGGCTCTCGAACTGGCCTGAGCCGCGCGTTCCAGCAGCCGCACGGACAATGCGAGCGGTGGCCCACGCGCGCCTCGGCCGCCTGGCGGGCCTTAGCGTCGGCGCCAGCTCGGGGCGCGCGGTCATCCGGCAATTCGGAAGACTATAGGATTGTCTTCCGTTATGGTCGTCGATTCGGAGAGTTCCGCAGGCCGTGCTGTCACGGTCGACTGGCGCGGGCGGCGCGTCCGCACTTGGGTGCCGGCGCCGTTGGCGCAGCGGGACCTCGCACTGTCCACCGCCACCGCGCGCGCCGCGGAGCGAGCGGTGGCGGCTCTGCGACTGGCGGACGCGCGGCTGCCCGCGACCTGGGAGCCTCTGGCGCGCCTGCTTCTGCGTCACGAGGGGGTGGCTTCGTCGCGCATCGAGGGTCTGCGTGAACCCATCTCAGCGGTGCTGGTCGCCGAACAGACGGGCGCGGGGGGCGCCGCCGGATGGATCGCCGACAATCTGGCTGTCATCGACGCTGCTCTGAGAACGGCTGCGGAGCCGCTGAGCGTCGAGATGCTGAATCGTTGGCACGAACGCCTCATGCGCCACGGCGAGCTGCCCGCCCGCATGGTCGGCGCGTTCCGCTCGGTTCTGGGATGGGTCGGCGGCACCTCGCCCGCCGACGCCGCCTACGTCCCCCCGCCGCCGTCGGAGATCCCGCCGCTCATGGACGACCTCGTGGTGTTCGCCGACGACGGTGACGACTTCGACGCGGTGTCGCGGGCCGCGCTGGTGCACGCGCAGTTCGAGGCGATCCACCCCTACAGCGACGGCAACGGCCGACTCGGGCGGGTCCTCGTCAGCCGGGTGTTGCGGCGCGGTGGCGTCACCGCACGGGCAACCGCTCCGATCAGCATGGCGATCGCCCGGGACCCCGGTGGCTACCTCTCGGGGCTGCACCTCTTCGAGCAGGGCGAGACCGACCCATGGGTGCGCTGGTTCGCCGAGACGGCAATGCGGGCCGCCACGACGACGGAGAGCCTCGTCGGGCAAGCGACCCACCTCCTGTCGCAGTGGAACGAGGCGGTGGCCGGGCTGCGGGCTGACCACACGGCGCGCAACCTCGTAGATCACCTGCCTGCGCGACCGGTCCTGAGCGCCCGCGACGTGTCCACGCTGCTGGGCGTCAGCGAGCGCAGCGGCCGCACCGCGCTCGCAGCCCTGGCCGCCCGGGGAATCCTCGAGCCGATACCCGAAGCGCGCACGGAGCGCCAGGGCCGAGCCCGCCACTGGTTCGCCGCTCCCGGGCTGCTCGACCTCTGGGCGCCCTGACCTCCACCCCGGGGACGCGCCTGCCGGGGTGTCCCCGGCGGGGGCGGGTCTGACTCGCTGAGGGGCCGGCCGAGTGGACGGGCGGGGCGCGTGGTGGCAGAGTTGGCCGCACGTCTGGGAATCGCTGAGAGGAGAGACGCGATGGGTGATCTCAAGTCGGCCGCCGATGCGGTATTGGACGGTGTTGTTTCGGGGTCGCCGCGCGTTCCCGGCGTCTCTGCGGTCGCCACCGACCGCGACGGCGTCATCTATGCCGGCGCCAGGGGTGAGCGCGTCCTTGGGGGAGACCCCTTCACGACCGACACCGTGGTTGCGATCTTCTCGACCACCAAGGCCATCGGCGGCACCGCCTGCCTGCAGCTGGTCGAGCAGGGCGACCTGGACCTGGACGCCCCGGCCAAGGAGTACGTGCCGAGGATCGGCAACCTCGAGGTGCTCGACGGCTTCGACGACGACGACGGCACGCCCCGCCTGCGCCCGCCCCGCGGCGACGTCACGACGCGCCAGTTGCTCTGCCATACCGCCGGGCTCACCTACGACTTCTTCAACGAGACGTACACGAGGCTGGCCAACGAGCAGGGCCAGCCGTGGGTGGTGGACGCCTCCTACGCCTCCATCGAGACGCCGCTGCTGTTCGACCCGGGCGAGCAGTGGGAGTACGGCTCCAACATCGACTGGGCGGGCCTGGTGGTGGAGGGCATCACCGGCAAGCGGCTCGGCGAGGTCTTCGAGGAGAGGATCCTGGGTCCGCTGGGGATGGATTCGACCGCCTTCTCGATGACTCCATCGATGCGTGAGCGCCTGGCCACCATCCACGCACGCGAGGACGCCGACGGCTCGCTGATACCGCTGGCCGGCGTGGAACTGCCGCCCGACCCCGAGATCCACATGGCCGGCCACGGCCTCTACGGCACCGCGGAGGACTACGCCAAGTTCATCCGCATGTGGCTCAACGACGGGGCCGGCCCCGGGGGCGAGCAGATCCTCCGGCCCGAGACCGTGGAGATGGCGGCGCAGAACCAGCTGCCCAAGGGCATGTTCATCAAGATGCTGCCCGGCGTCGGCGCCACCGAGGTGGCCAAGACGGTCCTTCCCGTGTCGAACCCGCGCCTGTCCAACGACGCCGAGTTCTTCCCGGGCATGCCGAAGACGTGGGCGCTGACCTTCATGATCAACGAGGAGCCCGCCCCCACCGGCCGGCCGGCGGGTGCGCTGGCGTGGGCGGGCCTCGCCAACCTGTACTACTGGATCGACCGGGCCAACGGCGTGGGCGGGTTCTGGGCGACCCAGATCTTCCCGTTCGTCGACCCCACGTCGGTGGGCGGGTACCTCGACTTCGAGAAGGCGGTCTACGACAACGCCGCCTAGACCGGCGCAACTTCGACCCGCAAGACCGCGGGGAAGGTGATCACGAAGAGAAGCGCTTGACGAGGTTGTCCAGGGTGGTGGCGAGGGAGTCCTCGATGAGCCGGCCCCTCACCAACCACATACTCACGGGCTGGAATCGCATGCAGGTGTAGTCAGCCGACTCGGTCACCCGGGTACCGCCCTCGGTGGGCTCCAACTCGTAGCGCCAGAGGTTCTTGCCCAGATGGCACCAGGCGATGCGCCGGTTCTCCTCGTACTCCACCACCTTGCTGGTGATCCGGTAGGGGAAGCCGAACGCTTTCATCGCCATCGTGAACTCCGACTCCAGGTGCATGGGTCCCCGGCCGGCGACGAGCCTCTGAACGGTTCCCGAGCCGTCCATCTCGACATGGCGGGCCGGGTCGGCCAGCAGGGCGAAGATCTCCTCGGCAGCAGCGGGAACCACTCGGCTGGCGGTGAAGAATTGCTTGCTCATGGCAATGCCACTCTCAGCATCGTGTACGGAACGGGGTCGCGAAACTCGAAGCCCGGATGAAGTGAGCCTAGGTGAGGTGCTTGGATCCTGGCGTGGGATTCCTTAGGACGACCTTCTGGTGCGGGAGCGCCGCTGAGGGCGCGAGAGGAGGATGGAGTCCGAGAACTGGTAGAGCACCGCGCCGACGAGGGTGAGGATGATGACGTAGGCGGCGGCGAGCGCGCCGAGGTCGCTCTCTCGGGCGATGCCGAGTTCGGCGATGACGATGGAGAACTCTCCGTGGGCGATGAGGGCCGCCCCGGCACGCAGGCGGCCGGGTTTGCCGATGCCGGCCCGTCCGGCTGCGATCCAGCCGGTGGCGAGCTTGGTGACGACGGTGACGGCGGCGATGGCGAGCGCGGCGACCGCAACGCCGGGGATGAGGGTCGTGTCGACCTGCAGGCCGAAGAACACGAAGAACACCGCGGCGAACAGGTTGCGCAGCGGTAGCAGCAGCCCGCGGGCGTGGGAGACGATCTCTCCGGACAGCGCCACGCCGACCACGAAGGCTCCGACCGCGGTCGAGATGTTGAGGCGTCCGGCGAGACCGGCGACCAGCAGGGTGCCGCCGAGCAGCGTCAACAGCAGTGCTTCGCTGGACCTGCTCAAGGCGATGGCGCTGAGGCGGTCACCGAACAGGTAGGCGACGCCGAGCACCGCAATGACGGCGACCAGCGACACGACGACGGTGAGGGTGGTGCTGAGCACCGAGCCGCCGAAGAGCAAGCCCGACACGATCGGTAGGTAGAGCACCATGGCGAGGTCCTCGATGACGAGCACGCTGAGCACCACGGAGGTCTCGTGATTGCCGATGCGGTCCAGGTCTGCGACGAGTTTCGCCACGATGCCCGACGAGGAGATGTAGGTCACGCCGCCCAGCAGGCCGGCGATGATCGGGTCGAAGTCGAGAATCAGCCCGGCGACGAACCCGGGCGCGAAGTTGAGGACGAAGTCGACGATGCCCGCCAGCGTCGAGC
>CAZTZI010000074.1:0-5883 GCA_964618115.1 uncultured Acidimicrobiales bacterium | reverse complement strand
TCCGTCGGTGGTGTGCTGCTGACCGGGATCCTGCAGTCCGCATCGCCGCGGGTCGGCGATACGTTCCTGCTCTCGGTTGTCACGGCGGTCATTCTCGGGGGCGCCAGTCTCACCGGGGGCCGGGGGTCGATCATCGGCACGCTGCTGGCTGTCGCGATCCTGGGTGTGCTGCAGAACGGCTTCTCGTTGCTGCTGCTTCCGTCGTCCGTCCAGACGATCGCACTGGGTGTGGCGCTCATCACGGCGGTCGTCTTCGACGGCGTGGTCCGCAGGATCGAGCGGCGATCATGACCGGCGCACCGGTTTCCGCGCCCGTCCTGGAGGTCGAGAACCTCGTCAAGCGGTTCGGCGCCATCGAAGCCCTCAAGGGCGTCTCGTTCACGCTGGATCGGGGCGAGATCCTGGGGCTGGTGGGCGACAACGGCGCCGGGAAGTCGACCCTCCTGAAGATCGTCTCGGGTGCTCTCGAGCCGACCGCGGGCTCCGTGAAGCTCAACGGCGAGCATCTCGAATTCGGGAACCCCGCCCAGCACCGTCAGGCGGGCATCGAGACGGTCTACCAGGACCTCGGGCTCGTGGGGAACCTGGACATCGCAGGGAACTTCTTCCTGGGCCGCGAGGTCCGCCTGCGCGATCACCGCAGCCCATTCGCATTCCTCAACAACCGGGCCATGCGGGTGCAGGCACGTGACGCCATCGCCCGCCTCCACATCACGATTCCCGGTTCGGTGGCCCAGAAGGTGAACAGTCTGTCCGGTGGTCAACGCCAGGCCGTTGCCATCGCCAGGGCGGCGTTCTGGAAGCGCGAGCTGCTTCTCCTCGACGAGCCCACGGCGGCGCTCGGCGTCGAGGCGACCGCTGAGGTGGGCCATCTGATTATGAAGATCGCGAAGGAGGAGAACGTCCCGATCATCGTGGTGAGCCATGACATCGCCGAAGTCCTGAAAGTGGCCGACAGGGTCGTCGTGTTACGTCAAGGCGAGGTCACCGCGGAGTTGGCCGGTTCGGAGACGTCAGCGGCAGAGGTGGTCGGCTACATCACCGGCACGATCGCACCGGAGACGGAAGAAGGCGGATAATCGGTTCGTCGCTCTCTTCGGCGCCCACCGCCGGCGCAGCGGTCGAGGCTGCGACCTTCGTGGCGTTCCTCGAGGGCCCCGCGGTGGATGCGCACGGAACGGTGTACTTCTCCGACCTCCGCGCGAACTCGTCGAGCGGATCCCCATCCCCACCGACGTGATCACCGACTGCTGCTTCGGCGGGAGCGACAAGCGCACGCTCTACGTGACGGCGGGACATATGCTCTACAGGACCAGGGTGAACGTTCCCGGATACCACGTTCACCCGGACGAGGGGGGACCATGACATCTGCGACGCAATCCGACGACGCGACGAGCGGCGCCGGCGCCCAGCGGCTCCATCACATCGGTCTGACCGTCGGCGACCTCGAGGAATCGCTCCGATTCTGGGAGCAATTGTTCGGTGTCACCGCGAACTCCCGGCGCCTCTTGGACCAGCCGCACATCGGTGCGATCGTGGGCCATCCCGGCGTGGCCATCGATGCCGCCTGGATCGACGTACCGGGGAGCGACGCCGTGCTGGAACTGGTGCACTATCTCAATCGCGACGGCACACCTGTCGACGACGACACCAGCAACAAGGGCAACGTCCACTTCTGCATGGAGGTCGAGGACATGGATGCCATCTGGGCACGGGCCGTCGCGCTGGGCGCCCGTCCTGTCAGCGATGCCCCGGTCGAGGTTCCGGCCGGTCCTGCCAAGGGTGCCAGGATCGTCTACATGCGCACGCTCGACGGGGCGACAATCGAGTTCATCCAACCGCCGCCCGGCTCCTGAGCAGATTGCGCCGGGTCGGCGTGCGTGACGTCAACATCGAGTCGGCACCCGATGAGGCGCTGCTGGAGCAGCACGGATTGACGCCGCGGCACATCCTCGCCGCCGCGAAGGAGATCCTCGGGGCGTGGTAGAACTACGGATGCGGGGGGCTTGAGTCGTCCGGGCTCGCGAGGTTGCTCCCGGTGGGGGAAAGACGGAGGCTCACGATGTCGAAGCAGAATCTGGTCATGAAGGTGACCGATGTCCCGATGCTGGAGATGGCGAACGGCAAGTTCCGGGACGTCTTCCAGATCACCGACGAGACGTTCGGACCGGGCACCAGGATCTCCGCGGGTCAGGTGTGGCTCGCACCCGGCAACACCGAGGGCCATGTGGACGTGCACGACCAGGACGAGGCGTTCTACATCATCTCGGGACACGCCCAGTACTACGCCGACGGCGAACTCATCGACGTCGAGCCGGGCGACACGGTCTATTGCCCCGCGGGCACCGAGCACACCTTCTACACGGGCGACGAGATGCTGCACATCTTCTGGCTGATCGCCGGCGAGTGGTCGACCGACCTGGCCGACATCAAGGAGGAAGTCGCCGAGTGGGTCGAGGTGGACGGCACCAGCGGCTGGCACCTCGGCTGATCCCGTTCGCCGTTCCGGCGACGGCCGGAACCCCCTGTCCAGCGGCCCGATCCGACGGACTACCCGGCGAGTAGGCATGCCCAGCTACGAACTGGACGGCAAGGGCGCCATCGTGACCGGTGGCGGCCGCAACATCGGCCGGGGGATCGCGCACCGGCTCGCCACTGAGGGCGCCGCGGTGGCGGTGGCCGACATCGACGCCGCCGCCGGGGAGGCGGTGGCCGCCGAGATCGAGGGCGCCGGCGGTCGGGCTATCTCCGTGCCGACCGATGTCACCGACAGGTCGCAGGTCGATCGGATGGTCGAGCGGACGGTCGCGGCCTTCGGCTCCCTGGACGTCATGGTCAACAACTCGGGCGTGCTCAGCACGTGCCCGGCCATCGACATCACCGAGGACGACTGGGATCGCCATTTCGCGGTCAACACCAAGGGGGTGCTGTTCTGCTCGCAGGCCGCCGCTCACCGGATGATCGACCAGGGCCGAGGGGGAAGGATCATCACCATCGTCTCCACTGCCGGCGTTCTCCCGTCGTTCCGTGACACCTATGTCGCCTCCTACGTGGCCAGCAAGCACGCCGCCATGGGGCTCATCAAGCAGATGGGTCAGGAGATCGCCCCGCACGGCATTCTCATGAACGCCGTGTTCCCCGGCATCGTGGACACGGACATGTTGCGCGCCATACACCGAGACGTCGCCGCCGACACCGGTGAGACGTACGAGGACGTGCGCCAGCGAGTGCTCGACCTGATCCCCGTCGGGCGATACCAGACGCCCGACGACGTGGCGAAGATGGTCGCCTTCCTGGCCTCGGCCGACGCCGACTACTCCGTCGGCCAGGCCTTCGACGCGAACGGGGGAGCGTTCTTCTGGTAGCGGCCGGAGCCGTGCCTCCTGCCCGCTAGAGCAGATGCCCCCCGTCGACGACGAGGGGATGCCCCGTCACGAATTCTGGCAGTTCGGGGGCGTCTGCAGCCGTCTCCGGCAAGAGGCAGCCGGCGTGCGCCGCGCCGGCGAAGCGCTGGCGGCGGGCAGGCGAAGAGGGATAGGGTTCGGTGTCCCGCGGCATCGAGACCGTCGTGCCGGGGGGCGAGGGGGGAGGGTCATCGCGCTATGACTCCGCGCAGGGTGATCCTGGCTCTGGCACTGACGGTGTCGCTCGTCGCCGCGGCCTGCTCGGACGACGACGGCAGCGACGCGGCGCCCGCACGCGGCTGGGAGGACCCGGCGGGCAACATGCTGGCCTTCTCCAACGTCGCGGCGACCGCGGGCATCGAGTTGGTCCGCGAACTGCCGCCCCCGCCGGCGCCGCCCGAAGGAGCCGAGGGGACACCCTCCGAACCGCAGGGCATGCCGGATCTCATGGATCCCGCCGCCAACGCCAAGGCGACGCTGTCGATGCGGGGAGGGGCGGCCGTGCTCGACTACGACCGGGACGGTTGGCTGGACCTGTTCGTGGTCGGCGCCGACGCCGGTCCAGACCGCCTGTACCGGAACAACGGCGACGGGACCTTCTCGGAGGTGGGAGCGCAGGCGGGGGTCGCCGCCGAGCATCTCGGCTCCGGCGCGGCGGCCGCCGATTTCGACGGTGACGGCTGGACCGACCTGCACGTGACCAGCCACGGCACGGGTGGGATCGCCTCGCCCGGTCACCACCGGCTGTACCGCAATCGCGGCGACGGCACGTTCGAGGAGATCGCCGGCCGGGCCGGCGTGGCGACCGCCAGCCCAACGGCCGGCGACGGTTTCGGGTCGGCCTTCGGTGACGTCGACCTCGACGGCGACCTGGACCTGCTGGTCACGGGCTGGCAGGAGGGGTCGCTCGGCAACCGGCTGTTCGTCAACAACGGCGACGGCACGTTCAGCGACGTGACCGAGGCCGCGGGAATCACCGACGACGGCATCCGCGGTTTCGCGCCCTGCCTCGCCGACATGACGGGCGACGGCTATCCGGAGGCCCTCATCGCCGCCGACTTCGGAACCAGCAGGTACTTCGTCAACGACGGCGACGGGACCTTCACGGAGCGGACCGCCGCGTCCGGCACTGATGAGACGTGGGCGGGGATGGGCGGCACGGTGGCCGACTTCGACGGGGACGGCCGGCTGGACTGGTACGTCACGGCGATCTTCGACGAGTTCGGCTTGGGCTACGGGGACGGCAACAAGCTCTACATCAACCGCGGCGCCGGCACCTTCGAGGAGTCGGCGGCATCGGCCGGCGTGAACGACGGCGGATGGGGGTGGGGAACTGCCGGCTTGGACCTCAACCACGACGGCATGGTCGACATCATCGAGACCAACGGCTGGATGCGCGAGGAGTACCAGGGTGAGCGCGCCAAGCTCTGGATCAACCTCGGGGACGGCACGTTCACGGAGGTGGCCACACCCGCCGAGTTGACCTACGACATCCAGGGCCTGGGCCTGTTGCACTTCGACTTCGACGGGGACGGCGACCAGGACGTGGCCCTCACCTCGCCGGCCGGCGACTTCCGCCTCTATCGCAACGACCTCAGCGGTGAGGCGGCCAACTGGCTGCGGGTGTTCCTGGACACGACGGGCGCCGAGGGCCTGGCGCCGCACGGGCTGGGGAGTCGGGTGACGGTGACCGCCGGCGACCTGGAGATCCACCGTTGGATCGTGTCGTGCGCGCACTACCTCACCAGCAGCGAGCTGTCGGCGCATTTCGGTCTGGGCTCGGAGGACACCGTCGACGAGGTGCGCGTCGAATGGCCCGACGGGTCGGTGACGATCACCAGAGACGTCGACGCCAACCAGACGCTGACCATCTCACCCGGCTGAGCCGCCGAGCAGACCCCGAGGAGCCGACCGTGGCATCGATCGATGAGCAACTGGTCTCCCGGCAATTCATGGAGGATCCGTACCCGGTCTACCGGCGGCTGCAGGAAGAGGCGCCGGTGTACTGGAGCGATGCGTGGGACTGCTGGCTGCTGACCCGCTTCGCGCACGTGGACGCGGTCATTCGCAGTCCGGCCAGCTTCCAGAACCGGGTCTACGCCACATGGATGGAGAGGATCCCCGAGCAGAACCGCCAGGAGCTGTCGTCGTTCGTGGACTACTGGACGACCAGCGGTTTCAGCCAGGCGGACCCGCCCGAACACACACGGATCCGTCGAGTCGTGTCGAAGGCCCTGACGCCCGACGCCCTTGCCGCCATCCGGCGACGCGTCGAAGCGCTCGCCGACTCCCTGCTCGACGAGGTCACCGAGAGCGGGCGCGCCGACCTGCCGCCCGACTTCGCCGTGCCTCTTCCCGCCATCGCCGTCAGCGAGCTGGTGGGGTTGCCTCCCACCGAGAGAGTGCAGTTCAGGGAGTGGACCAACCAGTATCTGGAGTTCCTCGGCCCGGGCGGCCTCGACGTGGACGTCATGCGCCG
>CAZTZI010000073.1:0-9697 GCA_964618115.1 uncultured Acidimicrobiales bacterium | reverse complement strand
GGGAGGGGGCGCCGGGGGCCGGCCGGCGGAGCGATTTCGCCAGACGCTCCCGACGACGGCCACCGCCGCCCCCGACCGGGCACGCCAGCAACCGGCCGGGCGACGGCGCCGGGCGCCCTGCTCAGCCGCCGGCGAGGGGTGTGATGAAGTGCACCTCGGCGTCGGGGGGCACCGGTTCGTACATCGGGTCCGGGATGATGTCGCCGTCGATGGCCACCGCTGTCGCGGAGGTGGCGTCGAGATGTACCCGGATGCCCGGGAACTCCTCCTCCAGCTTGCGCAGCAGTTCCCGCACCGTGGCGGCGTCCACTTCCATCTGTGCCACGCCGCCGGTCAGGCGGCGC
This sequence comes from uncultured Acidimicrobiales bacterium, assembly GCA_964618115.1. Lineage (GTDB taxonomy): Bacteria > Actinomycetota > Acidimicrobiia > Acidimicrobiales > CATQHL01 > VXNF01. The sequence continues at coordinate 9,353 of CAZTZI010000073.1, read as the reverse complement.
TGGTTGGAACTGAAGTGGACCTGCGCCATCAGGCTCCGTTGCCGGAGGTGATCGCCGCCAGCACCCGAGGCGGTGACATCGGCAACTCGCGGATGCGTGCGCCGGTGGCATCGTGGATGGCGTTGGCGAGCGCCGGCAGCGGCGGCACGATGCCGACCTCGCCCACACCACGAACCCCGTAGGGGTGGTTGGGGTTCGGCACCTCCACGATGATGGTCTCGATCATCGGCAGGTCCGAGGCCACCGGGATCCGGTAGTCCAGGAACCCGGGGTTCTCCATGACTCCGTCGGCGTCGTGGATGTACTCCTCGTTGAGTGCCCAGCCGATGCCCTGGACCACGCCGCCCTGCATCTGGCCCTCGACGTAGTCGGGGTGGATGGCGGTGCCGGCGTCCTGTGCCGTCGTGTAGCGCTCGACGGTCACCCGGCCGGTCTCGTCGTCGACCGACACGTCGACCACCTGGACCGAGAACGCCGGACCTGCGCCCCGGGCGTTCAGCGAGGCGGTCGCGCCGAGCGGACCACCTGTCCGGCCGGCCTCGGCGGTGATGCCGGCAAGCGCCAGCGGCTCGTGCTCGCCGCCGCTGTGCGTGGCCTGACCGTCCGCCCATTCCACTTCGTCGACGTCGCATTCCCACATCCGGGCGGCGCGTCCCCGAAGCTGGCCCTTCAAGTCACGGCAGGCCTCCACGACGGCCATGCCGGTGGCGAACGTGGCGCGGCTGCCCTCGGTGACGTCGGTGAAGCCCACCACCTCCGTGTCACCCACCACCGGCTGGATGGAATGCACGTCGATCCCCAGCTCCTCGGCGGCCATCAGCGCCATGGAGGCCCGGCTGCCGCCGATGTCGGGGCTGCCGGTCACGACGGTCGCGGTGCCGTTCTCGTTCAGGTTCACTGTGGCGCTGGACGCCTCGCCGATGTTGAACCAGAACCCGCTGGCCACGCCGCGTCCGCGGCCCGGTGCCGGCGCCGACCGGTAGTGCTCGCTGTCGCGGATCGCCTCGAGGCACTCCCGCAGGCCGATCTTCGGCCACTTCGGACCGTAGGGGGCCGTGTCACCCTCGCTCGGGCAGTTCAGGAGGCGCAGATCGATGGGGTCCATGTCGAGCCGCCGGGCGATCTCGTCCACCAGCGTGTCGGTGGCGAAAGCCGCCATCGGCGCCGAGGGCGCCCGGTACGCCACGTTCGCGGGCTTGTTCACCACCACCTCGAGGCCCTCGATGACGAAATTCTCCACGTTGTACGGGGACACCACGCACATGCAGCCGAGCATCGCCCACACGCCCGGGAAGGCGCCGCTCTCGTAGGCCAGCCAGGCCTTGGCCGCGGTGATCCTGCCGTCATTCGTGGCGCCGAGCTTCACGCGGATCACCGACCCCGGCGTCGGGCCGGTCGCCCGGAAGACCTCGTCGCGACTCATCACCATCTTGACGGGTCGCCCCGCCCGGGCCGACAGCTCGACGGCGAGGGGTTCCAGGTAGATCGTGGTCTTGCCGCCGAAGCCGCCGCCGATCTCGGCGGGGATCACCTTGATGCGCGACGTGTCCCAGCCCAACATGGCGGCGGTCTGCGAGCGCACCCGGAAGTGCCCCTGCGACGAGCACCAGATGACCGTCTTGCCGTCCTGGCCGGTGTCGGCCACGCAGGCGTGCGGCTCGATGTAGCCCTGATGGATGGGCTTGGTGGTGAACTCCCCCTCGACGACGATGTCGGCTGCGGCGAGCGCCTGTTCCACGTCGCCGCGCTCGTAGCAGGTCCGGTTCGAGACGTTGGAGGGCTCGCTGGGCGCGGGATCCACGCCGGTGGTCACCATGTCTTCGTGCAGCAGCGGCGCACCCGGTTCCATCGCCTCGAGAATGTCGAGGGTATGGGGGAGCACCTCGTAGGTGACCTCGATCGCCTCGGCGGCGGCCTTCGCCTGCTGGCGGGTGCCGGCCGCCACGGCGGCGACGGCATGGCCCTCGTACAGCACCTTGTCGCGGGCCATCAGGTTCAGCGTCATGTCCCGCTCGGGGTCGTCGGCGGGGAGGTCCGGGAAGTCGGCGCCCGTGAGGATGGCCCGCACGCCGGGCATGGCCGCCGCCTCGGCGGTGTCGATGGAGAGGATCCGGGCGTGGGCGTGCGGCGAGCGCAGGATGTGCCCGTACAGCATCCCGGGCAGCACCAGGTCGGCGGCGTAGCGGGCCTTGCCGACGACCTTGTCGAGGCCGTCGTGGCGTACCGGGCGTGTGCCGACGTACCGGTAGCTCGGCTTCTGTTCCGTGACGGTCATACCGTCACCTCCTCCTTCATGCGGGCTGCGGCTGCCAGCACCGAGCGAACGATCTTGTCGTAACCCGTGCAGCGGCAGAGGTTGCCGGCGAGGGCGTAGCGCACCTCCGTCTCGGTCGGGTCGGGGTTGTTGTCCAGCAGCGCCTTGGCCGCCACGAGGAAGCCCGGCGTGCAGACGCCGCACTGCAGGGCGGCGCCCTCCAGGAAGCACTGCTGCAGCGGGTGCAGCTCATCGCCCTCGGCGATGCCCTCGACGGTGACGATGGTGGCGCCGCTGGCCTCGGGGGCGAAGATCAGGCACGAGCACTGCAGCCGGCCGTCCATGAGGATCGAGCAGGCTCCGCAGTCGCCGGTGCCGCAGCCCTCCTTGGCGCCCATGAGACGCATCTCGTCGCGCAGGGCGTCCAGCAGCGACTCACCGGCGTCGCACAGGAAGTCGACATCGTCGCCGTTGATGTTGCAGCTCACGTGGGTGCGGCTCACCGCCCACCTCCGTTCCCGGCCCGTCCGGCCGCTTCGAGAACCGCCCGCTTGGCGAGCACACCGGCCACCTGCCGGCGGTACGTGACCGTGCCGCGCTTGTCGTCGATGGGGTTGGCGGCGGTGCCGCAGGCAGCGGCCACCGTGGCCAGCCGCTCGTCGCTGATCGGCCCACCCACGAGCGCTTCGGTAGCTGCCGGTACCTGGATGACCGTCGGTGCCACCGCGGCCAGCGCGATCGTCGCAGCGATGCAGTTGCCGTCGCTGTCGAGGGTGACGCGCGCTGCCGCGCCGACGATGGCGATGTCCATCTCGGTGCGCGGGATCAGTCGCAGGTAGGCATCGGAGGTCCGAGCGGGAGGCCGGTCGATCTCGAGGCAGACGATGAACTCCCCGCTGCCGAGCGAGGTCCGCCCGGGTCCCGTCGGGACGTCCACGGCGGCCACGGTGCGCTCGCCGTCGGGCCCGGCGATGACCGCTCGAGCGTCGTTCACGACGAGGGCCGGCACCGAGTCCGCAGCCGGCGATGCGTTGCAGAGGTTGCCGCCCAGGCTCGCCCGGTTCTGGATCTGGTCGGATCCGATCAGGCCACCGGCGTAAACGAGGCCGGGGAGGTCGGCGGCCAGAGTGGCGTTGCCGGTCAGATCGGAGGTCGGAGCAGCTGCGCCGATCCGCCAGGTGTCGCCATCCAGTGAGACCTCCACCAGCCGGCCGATCTTCTTCAAATCGATGGCGAGGCTGGGCTCCGGACGCCCGGCCCGCATCTGGGGCACGAGGTCGGTGGCGCCTGCGAAGACACGGGCATCGGGATCCCCGGCGAGCAGTGACACCACCTCGGCGACTGATGTCGGGGCGGCATACCTCACGAGCTGTCTCTTCTCACGAAAGGGTCTCCCTCCGAGGGTTGCGATACCGGTTGCGATACCAACTGTATTACCAGTGACTGTCCGGTCACATTGTTGTGGACTGCCACCACCTGCGGGGCGCGCCCCGCAGGCTACGGTCACCAGCCCTCAGAACCGGTGGCACCCTTGAATGGCCCGACGATCTCGTCGGTAACCCAGCCGCCGTAGAAGTGTCCAGGTTGCCGGCGCCGAATGCGATGGTCGCCCGTCCGCCGCGCGCGAGGCTGCTGGCGTGGAGACCTTCGACGCCGCGGCCATCCGCGCGGCCACGCCGTGGCCGGAACTGATGGAGGGGATCAGCGCAGCCCTCGTCGATCCAGCCGCCGGCGCGCCCGAGCGACACGTCCATCCGCTGACCCTCCCCGGCGGCGCGGAGGGGTCCTTGCTGGTGATGCCGGCCTGGCGGTCGGGAGACGTCATCGGCGTCAAGGCGGTCACCTACTTCCCGACGAACACCGGAATCTCGACTCCCACCATCAATGCCGGCTACCTGCTGTTCGACGGTCGCTCGGGCCGGCTCGCGGCGGTGCTCGACGGTGACGAGTTGACGGTTCGCCGCACGGCCGCCACGTCGGCGCTCGCCGCCCGCCACCTCGCCCGCCGCGACGCCACCCGCCTGCTTGTCGCCGGAACGGGACAGCTCGCGCCGGCGGTTGCGCGCGCGCACGCCCACGGCCGCGACCTGTCGTCGGTGGAGGTCTGGGGGCGCGACTCCGACCGCGCGCAGGGCGTCGCCGATGACCTGGCCGGCGCGGGCCTACCCGCCGCCGTGGCCGGTGATCTCGACGCAGCCGTGGCGCGCGCCGACCTGATCTCCTGCGTGACCGGCGCCTCCGAACCGCTGATCGCGGGACGCCTGCTGAGTCCCGGCACGCACGTGGATCTCATCGGCAGCTTCCGCCCGGACATGCGCGAGGCCGACGACGACACCGTCCGGCGTGCAGCCGTCTTCGTGGACACGCGAGCCGGAGCGGTGCGGGCCGGAGATCTCTCCCACCCCCTGGCGTCCGGCGCGATCAGCGAGAGCGAGATCCTTGCCGACCTGGCCGACCTCGTGGCGGGCCGTCACCCGGGGCGCACCGATCCCGGGCAGATCACCCTCTTCAAGTCCGCAGGATTCGCCCTGGCCGATCTGGCCGCGGCGCGGCTTGTGCGCGACTCGCAGCGCGACCGCAGGTGAGACCACTGAGGATGTGCGAACTTCACAGTGATATGCGGATTGGCCTGCGGACTGGCTATCTTCCCTGGATCCGCACGCCTCTAGAGTCCTGCCCGCTGGGTCCGCATCCGCACCGAGGTCGGTGATGACTCGAATCCTCTGGATCAATCCCGTGGGCACCGACGCCTACGACGCACCGATCGGAGCGGAGTTGCGCTCCGAGGCGGCTCCCGGCACACGCGTCGACGTGTGCTCCCTGCCCGGCGTCGGACCCCAGCACCTCGAGTGGAACGCGCTGGAGGCCGTCGTGGCCGGCCCGACGATGGGCGTGATTCGCTGGGCGGCCGAACGGGCGACCTACGACGCTGCGGTGATCGGCTGCTTCTACGACCCGTTCCTGCGCGGGGCGCGCGAGTTGTCGGGCTCCATGGCAGTGACCGCACCGGCCGAGGCGTGCCTCCACGTGGCTTCGACGGTCGGGGAACGAATCTCCATCCTCGTGGGCCGCAAGAAGTGGATCCCCGAGATGCACGAGAACGTCGTGAAGTACGGGTTCGCCGATCGCCTGGCGTCCTTCCGGGTCCTCGAGATGCGCGTGGAGGACTTCCAGGCCGACCCCGAGCTCACCCAGCAGCGGATCATCACCGAGGCCGAGGCGGCTGTGGAGGACGATCGGGCCGACGTCGTCATCCTCGGCTGCACCATCGAGTTCGGCTTCTACCGGGAGGTGCAGCGGAAGATCGGGGCGCCGGTCATCGATGCCATCACCGCACCTCTCCGGTACGCCGAGTTCCTGGCCGCCCTTGGCGCCGACCACGGCTGGCGCACCAGCCGGGCGGGAGGTTACGACCCGGTCGCCCCGCGGGAGTTGACCTGGGTTCCGGTCGTTGAGCCGGTGCTCGACGTTGATCCCCGGTGAGAGCGCTCAACAACTCCGGCCGATCACCTCACTCCGGCACTCCGAGTGGGCCGGGCCGGCGCTGACGATGGACCTCCTGACCCACGACGACATCGAGACGCTGTGCCTCGGGGCCACGCTGCTGGGCACCGGCGGCGGCGGCGACCCCTACGTGGCGAAACTCCTGGCGCAGCAGGCTCTGGCCACCTACGGCCCGGTCCGGGTCGTGGATCCCGGGGACCTGCCACCGGATGCGCCGGTGCTCACCACGGCGGTGATCGGGGCGCCCACGGTGACCCTCGAGAAGATCCCCGCCGGCACCGAGTTCGTGGGTTCGGTGGAGGCCCTGGCCTCGTATCTCGGCAAGGAGCCGGCGGCCATCATGTCCATCGAGGTGGGCGGGCTCAACACGCTCGTGCCCATCGCCACGGCGGCCGAGATGGGCCTGCCGATCGTGAACGCCGACGGCATGCGCCGGGCGTTCCCGCAGATCGAGATGACGGTCTTCACGCTGGCGGGACTGCCCGCAGGTCCGCTGTCGATTGCCGACGAGAAGGGTAACCAGTGCGTGTTCCGGACAACGAACAACCACGTGGCCGAGGCGCTGGCCCGGGCCGCGGTGATCCAGCTGGGCATGGCCAACGCCATCAGTTGCTACCCGCTGACCGCCGGGCAGATCGACGAGCACGCCATCGTCGGCTCGCTGACCTACTGCAACGAGGTGGCCGGGCTGCTCGAGGCGGTCCAGCGAGCCGACGATGGCGCCTGGGAGCGGTTCCTGTCGGAGTCCGGCTCGGTGGAGTTCTTCCGGGGCAAGGTCGTGGACCTGGATCGGCGGACGACGGCGGGGTTCGCTCGCTCCACGGTGATCCTCGAGGATCTGGACGGCACCGGCGGGACCATGCGCATCGAGGTGCAGAACGAGAACCTGCTCGCCTTCCAGGACGGCGAGGCGGTCATCACCACGCCGAATCTCATCTGTCTGCTGGACCTCGAGACGTTCGACCCGATCACCACGGAGTACATCGCCTACGGCCACCGGGTCATCGTCATCGGCATGCCCTGCGCACCCGAGTGGCGCCGGCCGGGCATGTTCGAACTCGTCGGGCCACCGGCGTTCGGCTATGACGACGTGGACTTCGTGGAGCTGCCCCGATGAGTCCGGCGAGCGACTCCCGGGATCTCCGCGTCGGCGTCGACGTCGGCGGCACCAACACCGACGCGGTCGTGATCGATGCGGCTGGCGAGGTGTTGGCGGCGGTGAAGGTGGCCACGACCCCCGAGCCCATCGACGGCATCAGGTCGGCCCTCGACGGGGTGCTGGTGGGGCTCGAGCACTCGCGGATCTCCAAGGCGATGCTGGGCACCACGCATTCGGCCAACGCCATCATCCAGCGACGCGGCCTGGACAGGGTGGCCATGCTGCGCCTCGCCGCCCCCTCCTCGCTGGGGATCAGCCCCGGTGCCGCCTGGCCCGATGACATTCGCGCCGGGGTCATCGGCACGACCGCCATCATCGAGGGCGGCCACGAGTACAACGGCAAGGAGATCGCCGCTCTGGACACCGAGGCGGTCAAGCTGCTGGCCGCCGAGGCGGTCCGGGCGGGGTGCCGCTCGGTCGCGGTTGCCGGCGCCTTCAGCCCGGCCACCACCGAGCACGAGATCCGTGCCCGGGAGATCCTGCAGGCCGAACTCGGCGCCGACTTCCCGGTCTCGCTCAGCTACGAGATCGGCTCGTTGGGCCTGCTGGAGCGGGAGAACGCCACGATCCTGAACGCCGCCCTGCTGAGCGTGGCGACCGGCGTGGTGAGCGGCTTCGAGGGGGCTCTGGCCGAGCATCGCCTGGACGTCGCCGCCTATCTCACGCAGAACGACGGGACGCTGATGATGGCGGCCGAGGCGGGTCAGTATCCGGTCTTGACCCTCGGCTCGGGCCCGACCAACTCCATGCGGGGCGCCTGCGCACTCGCCGGCGTGGATGACGCCATCGTCATCGACGTCGGCGGCACATCGGCCGACGCGGGGATTCTCGTCGGCGGCTTCCCGCGACAGTCCTCCGCCGCGGTGGAGGTCGGCGGCGTGCGCACCAACTTCCGGATGCCCGACCTGATCTCCATGGGTCTGGGCGGTGGGACCATCGTCCGCAATGCGGGTGCCGACCTGCGCATCGGACCCGATTCGGTGGGTTACGACGTGGCGACCGATGCGATCTGCGTCGGCGGGGACGTCCTCACGCTGTCCGACATCTCGCTGGCGGCCGGGCGGATGACCGGGTTCGGTGATCCCACCAGGGTGGCGACGCTCGACACCGACGTCGTGGGCGGTGCCCTGGCGTGGGTCGACGAGCAGCTCTCGATCGTGAGTGACAGGATGAAGTCGACGCGGGCGGCGCTGCCTCTCCTCGCCGTCGGCGGCGGTGCCCATCTCGTTCCCGATGTGATCCCCGGGGTGTCCGAAGTGATCCGTCCGAAGCATCAGTCGGTCGCCAATGCCTACGGCGCCGGGATCGCCGAGGCCTCCGGGTCGGTCGACCGGGTCTACAGCTACGACGCAACGAGCCGCGAGGACTGCCTCGACGATGCCCGCCAGTTGGCCACCGATGCGGCGGTCCGGTCCGGCGCCGATCCTGACCGGGTCCGGATCACCACCGTCACGGAGGTACCGATGACCTACGTGCCGGGAGGTGGTTGCCGGGTCATGGTCAAGGCGGCGGGTCCGCTCGCCTGAGGAGCCGGTCGCCGTGCCTGCCGCCGCCATCGCCGACTGCCACAACGATCTGCTGCTGGCGTGCCAACACCGGCGCGAGCGCGGTGTGGTAGATCCCTTCGGCGACGACTGGCTGCCGGGGTTGCGGGCCGGTGGGGTCGTCTTCCAGGTCCTGCCTATCTTCACCGAGGAGCAGTTCATTGGCGAGGGCGCCCTGCGGCGCACGCTCGAGATCCTCGAGTTGAGCCGCGAGATCGCCGAGTTGCATCACCGCGACGTCGGCATCGTGGAGACCGCCGGCGACGTCGACGCGATCGTCGGTGACGGGCGCATCGCGCTCCTCCTGGCGCTCGAGGGAGCAGAGCCCGTGGGATCGTCGCTCGCGATGCTCGAGACCATGTGGCGTCTCGGTGTGCGGATGGCGTCGCTGACCTGGAACCGCCGGACGATGCTCGCCGACGGGGTCGGTGAGACCGACACCGGCGGCCGGCTGACCACCCTCGGTGTCGAGGCCGTGGCCGAGATGGAGCGGCTCGGGATGGTCGTGGACGTGAGCCACCTCTCGGCGCACGGCCTGGGGCACCTGGCCGACGTGGCCGCCGAGCCGTTCGTGGCGTCGCACTCGTCGTGCCGCGCTCTCTGCGGCCACCCCCGCAACCTCTCCGACGCCGAGTTGCGGCTCGTAGCCGGATCGGGAGGCTTCATCGCCATCAACGCCACCGGGCGATTCGTGGCCGCCTCGGGAATCCCCACGATCGATCAGTACGTCGACCACGTCGAACATGCCGTAGCGACCGTCGGTGACGGTGCGGTGGCGATCGGCGCCGACTTCATCGCCGACCTGCTGGATCAGGTGGACCCGATTCTCGGGCGCCAGCTGCTGCTGCGCCCCGGGGACATCATCCACATCGAGGATCTCAGGGCATCCGCC
>CAZTZI010000072.1:0-9605 GCA_964618115.1 uncultured Acidimicrobiales bacterium | reverse complement strand
CGGCAACGGCACCATGCACAGCCGCCTCGGCGGCACCGACTCCACCGTCAACCAACCACTCCGGCTCTGAAGCCGAATCCGCTGACTTGGCCCCGCAGGGAAGATCCAACGCTCCCAAGGCACTCCTTTCGGAACACTGCTGTCTCGGGACGTACGCGGATAGGGCGGGGGCGACAGGGAGACTTGTTCCGCTGGCCCCGATCGCGAGTCCGCGCGTCATTGGACACGATTCGGCTGCCTCTGCGGCAGGAGTTCGGGTCAGCGAGCCAGTCGCGCCGGCGACGTTCTTGGCCTGTTAGAAGGGCAGCAGGTGGTGGCAGCAGTTCAGGTCCGAGCCCGCGCGCGCTCGCTACGGGTTCAGCTGGCGGGAGCCGTCGTCGGGGGCGCCGGCGGCCTCGAAGTAGATCTCGTACATGACCGGCCAGTCCTTGCCCGTGATCAGGAAGGTCTCGGTGTCGGGATCCCAGGCGATCCCGTTCAGCACGGCGTTGGGATCATCGGGCCGCGGCTGCCCGAGGTCCGACGCGTCGGCGAGGGCCAGGACCCGCCCGGTCACCGGGTCGATCCGCACGATCAGGTCGGTCTGCCACACGTTGGCGTAGACGTACTCGCCGACGCACTCCAACTCGTTGAGCGAGGGCAGTTCCTGGCCCTCGAGGGTCACGAGCACCGGATTGCCGGCCCGCTCGAAGGTGACCGGATCGCGATAGTGCAACTCCGCGCTGCCGTCGCTCATGACCAGGACACGGCCGTTGTAGCACAGCCCCCAACCCTGTCCCTCGTAGTCGAAGCGCTCCACCTCGGTGAACTCCTCCGGCTCAGGATCCCACACGAAGGCGACTTCATCCTGCCAAGTCAGCTGGTAGATGCGGCCGTCTACGAATGTCAGCCCCTCAGCGAACACGTCCTCGTCGATCGTGTGGAGCCGCAGCACCTCACCCGTGTTGCGGTCGAGCTCGCGCAGCGTGCTGGACCGGTCGGCTCGCGCGCCGGTGCTTTCGTAGAGGCGGCCGTCGGAGATCTCGAAGCCCTGTGTGAACGCTTCGCTGTCGTGAGGTAGCTCGCCGATGACGATGATCTCCAGGCGCTCCGGTTCGTCGGGGCTCGTGTCCGTCCCGTCGTCTGTTGCGTCGCCCCCCTTGCCGCCGTCCTCGCTGGTCTCATCCTCGGTGGCCTCATCCACGTCGGCCACGCCATCTGGTGCGGGTGGGCCCTCCGGTGCTGCGACCTCCGCCTCGGCTCCCGCCGGTGGCGGGGTGACAGCGGCAGGCGGTGGCACAGATGTCGGGGTCAGGGCCTCGGGCGCGCCGAGCGCTTCGCTCGTGGGGGGCAAGAGCGGCGTCTGGGGCGCCAGGTGCGGCTCATCGGCTTCGAAGTACCCGCAACCCGTCGCCAACGCGACCAGGAGCAGTGTCAACGCCAAGCGCACCACGACGCTCAAACTACCGGGAGCCGGCGTCCCGGCCGGTGACAATCGAACCTCCGGCGGCGTCCGGTCAGCCGACGATCGGGATGCGCTGGCCCGAGCCCGTGGCGGTCGGTCCCGGCGTCGTGCTCGAGGGCCCCGCGGGCTCGAGGGGCGCTCGCGCCGCAGGCTCGGCCGAAGCGTACGATGTCGGCTCTCCTCGGGTGGCCGCTCGTCCGGCAACCCGACCGAGGGTCACGGCACTGCTGATCTTCACACCGCCCAGGCCGATGGAGGCGGGCGAGAGCCACCTCGAAGATCACGCCGTAGCGCTGCTCCTGGAGGGCCGCCTCGGCGACCATGTCGGCGACGTAGTCCTCGGGTGAGTCGACGATGCCGGCGGTGTGTTGGGCGCCGAAATCCGCGAAGGCCATGTAGCCGGTGGAGCGGGCGGCGTTGCCTCCGACGCTGTCGAGTGCTTCCAGCAGGATCACCGAGGCGCCGGCTCGGGCGGCCTCGAGGGCCGCGGCGCATCCGCCCGGCCCGCCGCCCACGACGACCACGCCGGCCCGGTCGTTCGAGGGAATCACCTCGGCTGGTCCCGGCCGGCGCCCTCCCGCCGGACGCTCATGTCGCGGGTTCGTTGCCCGAGGCCCCCGGCGGCGTGAAGGTGGGGAAGTCGCCTCCCGCGATCCATTGGTCGTAGGCCGGCTTGCGCGAGAGGTCCACGAGTTCGACCCAGAGGCCGCTGTGCAGGCGGTGATAGCTGAATCCTGCGGGTCGGCCGTCGGGCGTGGCGGCGGTGGCGCCGCACGGGTAGCCGGCGGCCTCCAGGCGAGCGGCGTCGCCGGTCACGTCCTCGGACCAGAATCCCAGATGGTGGACGCCGCCTTGGGCCGTCGTCGAGTCCCAGAGAGTGCCGGGAGAGGACTCGAGGATCTCGTAGTGCGGTGGCCCCTCGGTGGAGTAGGTCAGCCGGAAGTTCACCGTGATCACTCCGTCGGGCTGGCGCAGGTCGAACTCTCGCCGCATGGGCTTGGCCCATGTCAGGCCGCAGACAGCGCCGAGCTCTTCGCAGGTGGCATCGAAGTCCGCCGCCACGATGCCCCAGTGGTAGAAGCCGTCCGTCGGCAGGAGCCCCGTCGGGGCGGGCTGTGGGTGATCGGAGACCATGAGAGTCGTGAGGGAGCCTAGGCGCGAGCCCCCGGGGCGTCAGGTACGGCCGGGGACGGGGTACCCACGACCGGCCGCGGTGCGGGGTGGTGAACCGATCCGACAAGCTCCAGCAGCCCCACGGTGGAGAAGAGAGCGGGCAGCGGCTCGTGCTGTGCGAGGAGCGGGGGGCTGCTCTCGCAAAGCACGAGCCGCTGCCGGGTCGAGCCGGAATTGGGGGGAAACCCGGCTCAGTTCTGGAGCCTCGGTGTCTGCAGTCGTCGAATCTGCGCCGGAGGCGCCTCGTCGAACGCACGGTAGCGCTGGCTGGAATCACTGTCAACCGAACGATTGGAAGAATTATGGAGTCTCATGGACAGCCGGATGGTGCGGAACGGGTCCCGAATGCCGTCGATGGCTCTGCAGGGGCGAGACAGCGGCAGGCCCCCGGAAGCCGGCGCCCGGCTACCCACCGGTTGCAGCGGGATCAGGCCTCATCCGGGCGGGCGAGAAGCAGGAGAGCCGCTTCGGGGCAGGGCATGCCGATCTCCACGCCGCGGGCGGTAGCCGGGGCGTTGGCCGCCGAGATGATCCCGTCGTGGTAGTGCGACAACCCGCTGCCCATGCGGGCCCGGCGGGCATCCACGGTGGCGCCGGCCAGGCCGTCGGCCTCCACGATGGCCAGCCCGGACATCCCCGAGTCGTCCATACCGCGCCCACCGTCGGAGCAGATGAACCCCCAGGCGCTCGCCCGGCGCAGGTAGGGGACCGCGCTGCGGCCCGTGTGTCCGGCGGTGACCAGCACGTTGCGGCCGCGGTCGGCGTCGGTGGCGAAGGCGATGGAGTCGGTGGCGATCACCTGCCGCCCATCGGATGCGGTGTGCATGACGGTGCGGTTGGTGATCTCGTCGGCCGCTGCCGGCACGGGGTCGTTCTCGAGCATCAGAAGGCCCGCTTCAGCGACGGCCATGCCGGCCACCACGCCGCAGTCGGCCGCCGGCTGGTTGAAGAAGCTGATGACGCCGTTGCGGTAGAGGTGCACGCCGTCACCGAGCCGGGCGCTCATGACGTCGGCGACCGCCGCGGGGATTTCGAGGGCCTCCAGGTACCACAGGCCCGCAATCGCCGAGCCCTCGGGGCCGATGCCGCAATCCATGCCGATGGCACCGCGCGGGGCGGCCTCGGCAATGAATCGGGCCGGCAGCACCCCGCAGTACGAGGAGTTCACGCAGATGTCCCGCCCCCGGTTCAACGGGTCGACGTGATAGGCGGAGTCCATCGCGCAGATCCGTCCCCGCCCGGCGCCCGAGGTGAACACGACGGTCTGCTGCTCGGGCACCTGGTCGTCGGCCGCTGGTCCGGTCATGGTTGCCTCCTCGGGTTGTCCGGTCCGGCCGGGTCGGATCGCTGCCCGGATGTCCAATCGCCGACCGTGCTCACTTCTGAGTGCGCGCTCCCCGGCGCGGTGCCGGACCCCGATCATGCGTGCCGGCGCCGGCGCCGGTGGCCCGGAGTTCCACCTTTCGCACCTTCTCCGAGGGAGTCTTGGGGAGTTCGGCCATGAAGCGCAGGTAGCGGGGGACGGCGAAGTACGGCAGCCGCCGGTCGGCGAAGCCCCAGACGTCCGCCGCGTCGATCTCGGTTCCCGGCTCGGGGACGATCACGGCCAGTACCTCGTCCTCGCCCGCCTCCTGATCAGCGGGCACGGCCACCACCGCCACCTCCGTAATATCGGGATGGGCGAGCAGGGCCTGCTCCACCTCGTAGGAGCTGATGTTCTCGCCGCGGCGCCGGATGGCGTCCTTCAGGCGGTCGACGAAGTAGTACCAGCCCTCGGCGTCGCGCCGCAGCCCGTCACCCGTGTGCCACCAGAGGTTGCGCCAGGCGATCTGGGTCTCGGTGGGCATGTTGTAGTAGCCCACCGACTGTGTCCAGGGGTGGCGGGCGCGCACCACGAGTTCTCCCAGCTCGCCGACGGAGACCTCCTCGTCGGTGTCGGGATCCACGAGTCGCACGTCGAACCAGTCGCGGTTCGCCAGGCCGGCGGCGCCGGGCGGTCGGTCCTCGCCGTAGGGGCTGAGGATCGCCATGCAGGTCTCGGTGAGGCCGAACACCTCCACGAACGCCTCGGTGCCGAACCGTTGCTTGAAGTCCTCGAGGATGCTGGAGGCAGTGGGGGCGGCGAAGATGCAGCGCAGGTCGTTGTCGGCGTCGTCGGGCTGCGGGGGCTGCTGCCAGACGAAGTCCATCATCACGCCGACGAAGTTGGTGACCGTGGCACCGCTCTCCCGCACCTGTTTGGCCCAGGCGCTGGCGCTGAACCGCTCCTGCAGCACGTAGCGGGCGCCGGCGATCAGCGCCGGATGGGCCGCCAGGAAGTGGCTGTTGCCGTGGAACAGCGGTCCCGCGGACATGTAGATGTCGGCGTCGGTGAGCCGGGTGAGCGAGACGCACTGATCCGCGAAGAGGTGCATGTGGGCGTGCGGCATCATGACGCCCTTGGACAGGCCCGTCGTGCCGGACGTGAAGAAGACCGACGCAAGATCCGAGTGGCGCACCGCCGGCAACTCGGCGACGGAGTCCGGAGGTGTCGGCTGCAGCAACGCCTCCCAGTCCGAGACATCGAATCCGGCCTGACGCAACGTGGCCGCCGCTGCGGCGCGCTCACCACCATCGCCCCCGGCGAGGTAGAACCGCTCCACCGTCCCGACGGCCTCGGCGCTCTCGGCGAACCGCGCCGCGTAATCCGGATGGATGAGCGCCAGCCTCGGTTCCACGGTCGATGCCTGGTGCTCCAGGAACGTGCCCCGGTACGCGGTGTTGATGGGGACCTCGACCATGCCCGCCAGCGACGATCCCAGCCAGGCCAGGATGTAGGCCGAGCAGTTGGGAAGCATGATGAGCAATCTGTCCCCGGGCACGGCCCCCGCCCCCAGCAGGCCGCGAGCCACCCGCTCGGCCAGATCGAGTGTCTCGGCGTACGTGTAGGACTCGCCTGTTGACGGGACGTCGAGGTAGATGCGATCGCCGTGTGTCTCGGCCCGGTGACGCAGCACGTGAGGGGAGTTCCAGTGGCGCCGGTCGGCGAAGGTCGGGCGGTACTGGTCGTAGCTTCGGGGGGCCATGGGGAGGTGGCGGGTGCGGGTCTAGCGGGCGTCGCGCGGGGGGAACTGCGGCTTGCGCTTCTCCAGAAAGGCGGTGGCCCCCTCGAGCATGTCGGGCGAGCCGATGGCCTGCATCAGCATTCCCAGGCCGGACTGCATGTTGTCGCGCAGCTGGTGCCACCAGACGTTCGTGCTGATCTTGGCGATCTCCATGTAGCGGGCCGACATGGCGCAGATCTCGGTGCACCAACGCTCGACCTCGTCGTACAGCTCCTCGTGGGGTACCACGGCGTTGATCCAGCCGAGTTCCAGGGCCTCGGCGGCGCTGTAGGGGCGGCAGAGGTAGACCACCTCCTTGGCCTTCTTCTCGCCCACGGTCATCGCCAGCAGATTCGTTCCCCCGAGCACCGGGGCGCTGCCGACCTTGACGCCGGTCTGGCCGAACCGGGCGTTCTCCGAGGCGATGGCCAGGTCGCACACCACGACCAGTTCGTTGCCGCCACCGAAGGCAGGACCGTTCACAGCGGCGATGACCGGCATGGGCGCGGAACGGATGGCGTCGAAGAGCTCGAGGCTGCCGGTGAACATCGAGCGCAATTCCCAGAAGTCCGGATCGGCCAGGTTCGCCAGGTAGCCGCCCGCGCAGAAGGCCCGACCCTCTCCGGTGATGACCGTGACCCGGGCATCGGTGTGCTCCCGGAGGGCCGCGACGATCTCGTCGACGGTCGTCCGGTCGTAGGCGTTGAGCCTCTCCGGTCGGTTGAGGCGCAGCCAGAGAACCTCATCCCGCCGGTCGGTGATCACATCGGCCATGGCTTCACCCTCGTCTCGCTCGGCGTCTGCTCGGTCACTGCCCCGAGGTCGTTCCCTGGGCCGCGGAGCCCCGCAGGGGTGAGCGGCGTACTCCGGCGCAGCAGCGGATTTCCTGGTCCCTGCGGAGCGTAGGCCGCGTGGTGCCGCCGGCCCACGGGTGATTTCGAGTGTGGCCGTTTTCTGCCAAACGTTTAGTCTATTCGCCGGCACCGACGTGGAACGTCCCGCCCGTTACGCTGCGGTCGCCGAGGCGTCCCGCGACCACACGAACCAGCGGGATCGGTGAGGCGAACGAAGGAGAAGGCCGCAAGATGGCGATCCTCGAACTTCCTCAGCTCTACAGGGACGTGCAGGCAGAGGCGCGGGCGGTCGGTGAGCAGGTGGCGCCGTTCGCCGCCGAGGCCGACGAGTGCTCCGAGGTCCACGAGCCGACGCTGGAGGTCCTGCGGGCCAGTCGCCTCAGCGAACTGATGGTCCCCGCCGCCTACGGCGGTCGCTTCGAATCGGTCGATCCTCTCGCCGTGTGCGTGGCGCGAGAGGCGTGCATGAAGGCCTCGGCGCATCTGGATGCCTTGCTGGCGCTGCAGGGCATCGGGAGCTACGCGATCGCTCTCGGTGGCAGCGAGGAGCAGCGCTGGTCGTGGTTGCCGCGAGTGGCGTCGGGGGAGTCGCTTGCGGCCCTTGCGCTGACCGAGCCGGAGGCGGGCTCGGACCTCAAGGCGATCACGACGACACTGCGGCCGTCGGGAACCGGTAGCGACGAGTTCGTGCTCTCGGGACGCAAGTCGTTCATCTCGAACGCCCCCGTGGCCGACTTCTTCACGACGCTGGTGCGCGAGCCGGCGTCCGAGGGGAGCGATGAGGACGTCTACTCGCTCGTCCTCGTGCCCGCGGACGGCTCGGGGGTGCAGGTCTCGCCGTCACCGGAGATCATCGCCCCGCACGTCCTGGGCGAGGTCGACTTCACCGACGTGATCCTTACGTCGGATCATCGGCTCGGGGAGCCTGGACGGGGGTTCGCTCACGTGCTGGCCACCCTCTCGGTGTTCCGCTCGTCCGTGGCCGGCGCGGCTGTCGGGCTGATGGAGGGGGCGCTGGAGATCGCCACCCATCACGCCGTCGAGCGCCAGCAGTTCGGTCGACCCCTGGCCCGCCTGGGGGCGGTGGCGAACCTGCTCGCCGACTCCTGGACCGACCTGGAGTCCTCGCGGTTGCTGGCCTACAGGGCGGCGGACATGGCGCGCCAGGATCCCGCAACGACCCTGGACTACTCGTCGATGGCCAAGCTCGCGGCGACCGAGGCGGCCGCCAGGGTCGTCGACCGCTGCGTGCAGATCATGGGCCGCTGGGGCCTCATCAAGGGATCCAGGATCGAGCAGTACTACCGCCAGGCCCGGCCGATGCGCATCTATGAGGGGGCGAGCGAGGTTCTCCGCCTCGGAGTCGCCAGCCGCCTCTGCCGCGACGTCGTCGGGGCCGGCGAGGCGACATGACCTCTGAGGAGCGAGGTTCCTGACATGGATCTGCAATTGGAGGGCACAGTGGCCATCGTCACGGGGGCGAGTCGCGGACTCGGCGCATCGGCCGCGAAGGCACTCGCGGACGAAGGTGTGCGGGTTGTGGCGGCGGCCCGCTCGCAGGACGCGCTCGACGAGTTGGCCGGGCGATCCGGTGGTCGCATCCATGCGGCGCGCTGCGACATGCACGACCCCGACGAGGTGGCGGCTCTCGTGGACGTGGCGGTCGAACGTTTCGGCAGGCTGGACTGCGTCGTCAACAACGCGGGGATCGCACCTGCCGGCACGTTCCTGGATCAGGATCCCGCCGTGCTGTCCGACGTGGTGGCGGTGAACGTGCTGGCCCCGGCGATCCTGTCGCAGGCGGCGGGGCGCCACTTCGTCGCCGCAGAGGTGCCCGGGTCGATCATCAACGTGGGTTCGACCTCCAGCCTGAAGGGCAAACCGCTGCTGGCGGCCTACAGCGCCTCGAAGGGTGCGCTCGCCCGGCTGACTGAGGCTCTGGCCGCCGAGTGGGCCCGCTACGACATCAGGGTGAACATGATCGCACCGGGCGCCTTCGCCACCGAGGCGCAGGCGCAGGTGCTGGCCGACGAGAAGATGCTGGCCGCCCGCCTGCGGAAGATCCCCATGCGCCGCATGGGCGAGCCCGCCGAGTTGGGGCCGCTGGTCTGCTACCTGGCGTCGCCCCTGTCGGCGTTCGTCACCGGATCGTGTTTCGTCATCGACGGCGGCGAGGTGGCCAAGCTCTGACCAGCCGCACCCGCCGGGCCGACCGCGCCCGAGCACCCCGTTCGGAACGGCCCCCGGTCCTCGAGGAGGTCCCATGACAGCTGAGCCCGCCACCATGGTTGGAGCCGACCGGTCTGCCCTGGGGAGCACGGCCCTGGCCGGCGGCCACATCGACGCCGTGTCCCCCAAGTTCGCGGAGGGTCTCGCCCGGGTCCGCGAGGTGACCGACACCGACGGCGCCTGTGAGGCTTGGGCCAAGGCGCTGTACATGGCGGCCGCTGCGGCGGTGAAGGGCCACCGGGACATGCTCATGGCGCAGATGGAGCGGTCGCGCAGGCTCGGCCTGGAGCTCACTGCCGCCCGCGGTGCCGCCCTCACGGTGCTCATCTCCCGCGGCGAGGCCGTCTACGCCACGTTCAACGCCGCCATCGACGAGGTATTCGGCGACACGATGACGCCGCCCTCCGGCGACGCCCCCGAATTCCCGATCGATCGCCAAGGATGCCTGGACTACTTCGAGGACTACTTCGGATTCGTGCCCGACTACGTGGAACTCATGGCCGACGACGCCCCCCGGGCCCTGGAGGGCTACGTGCTGATGCGGGAGTGGTCCCTGGCGGAGAACGTCCTCGAGGCGACGCACGCCGAGTTGCTGCTGCTGACCATCAACGCGGCGGAGTTCTCGTCCCGGTTCGTGAACGTGCATGCCAACGGCGCCCGCCGGGCCGGGTGCAGCGAGGCTCAGATCGTCGAGGCGGTCATCTGCGCCATCCCCGTGGCCGGAGTGGCCTCCTGGCTGCCGGGCGCCGACGGCATCATGGAGGGCCGCCCATGAGTGTCGCCGGTGGCCTCATCGACGTGCACGGCCACATCGTGCTGGAG
>CAZTZI010000071.1:0-5892 GCA_964618115.1 uncultured Acidimicrobiales bacterium | reverse complement strand
CGCCGATGGTACTTGGACGGAGACGTCCTGGGAGAGTAGGTCGCCGCCGGATTTTCTAACGAACCCGTCCTGCGCATCAGCGCCGGACGGGTTCTGTCATTTTGCGGCGCTGGACGGGGTCTGCGGTGGGGGCGGGCATGGCGATTGCGCCTTCGGCGCGGGCGCAAGGCGTCGCAATGCGCCACGCCCGACCCCACCTCAGGGGGCACCGGGATCGCTCTGTCCGGTCCGGAGCGAACGCTGACGGTGGCAGACTGGCCCGATGAGGGTGTGTGTCGTGGGTGCCGGGGCGATCGGCGGCTTGATGGCAGTGCGGATGGCTGCTTCGGGTTGCGCGGTGAGCGTCGTTGCTCGCGGCGAGCACCTCGACGCCATCCGGCAGGACGGTCTGCGACTCCGGGAGATCGACGGCACCGACTTGGTGGCCGATGTCGTCGCCTCGGACGACTTCGCCGAAATCGGTCCCCATGACGTTGTGATCCTGGCGCTGAAGGCGCACCAGATCGCCGCCGTCTCCGACGAGTTGAGCCATCTCTATGGAGCCGACACGGTCGTGGTGCCGGTGCAGAACGGCATCGGCTGGTGGTACTTCGAACGGCACGGCGGCGAGCACGATGGCAGGCGCCTGCGAACCCTCGATCCCGAGGGCGTGCTGGCGGCAGCCGTGCCGGCAGAGCGCATCGTCGGCTGCATCGCCTACCCGGCTGCGGAGAAGATCGCCCCGGGCGTCATACAGCACGTCGAGGGCGACCGCTTCCCGGTGGGCGAGTTGGACGGCAGCCGCTCCGATCGAGTTCGGGCAATTGCCTCGGTTCTCGGCGAGGCAGGCTTCACCTCCCGGGTGCTGACCGACATCCGGTCGCACCTCTGGGCGAAGGCCTGGGGGAACCTGGCCTTCAACCCCATCAGCGCACTCACGGGAGCCACGCTCGCCGGGATCTGCCGCAACGATGCCACCCGCGAGCTGGCCGCCACGATGATGAGCGAGGCCGCCGAGATCGCCCGACGACTCGGGGTGCGGATCCGCATCACGATCGAGCAGCGGATCGCCGGCGCGGAGAAGGTGGGGGAGCACAAGACCTCCATGCTGCAGGACGTCGAGGCCGGCAGGCCGCTGGAGGTGGAGCCGCTGATCGGCGTCTTCGTCGAGCTGGGCGAGCTGACCGGCACCCCGACGCCCACCATCTCTGCGGTCCACGCCCTGGTCACTCTCCTGAACCGCCGCCTCCAGGCCGCCGCAAGTGGCTGAGACCGTCTGGGACCTGCTGAGCGCCGGCCCGAGTGGGGACCCGGCGATCCTCTCCGAAGACGGCGAGTGCCTCGACCACGCCGGCCTTCGGGCGACTCTGGCTCGCCTGCGAGAACGGATGCGCGGCCTCGGTGTCGGGGTGGAGGATCGCATTGCCATCGTCCTGCCGAACGGCCCGGGTGCCGCGGTGGCGTTTCTGGCGGCAGCCGTAACCGGGTGCGCCGCCCCGCTGAACCCCCGCTACCGGTCCGAGGAGTTGCGGTTCTACCTGGAGGACCTGCGGGCCCGGGTCCTCATCACCGGTGACAGCGGTGGCGAGGCTGCCCGCGAGGCGGCGGGGGACGAGGTCCTGCGCCTCGGGATGCAGGGGACACTGGACAGCTTGGAGCTTGTTCCGGATGACCGTCATCCCGGCGAAGGCCGGAATCCAGTGTTCAGCGGCAGCCACGGATCGGGTGCATCCGGTCGGATCACCGACCCCCGACCCGACGACGTGGCGCTCGTGCTCCACACGTCGGGTACGACCTCGCGGCCCAAAATCGTGCCGTTGCGCCAGCGCAACCTTGGCCGCTCCGCCACCGGTATCGCCTACTCCCTGCAGCTGACGAGCGCGGATCGCTCGTTGAACGTCATGCCGCCGTTCCACATCCATGGCCTGCTCGCGGGCCTGCTGGCGCCGCTGTCGGCGGGCGGGTCGGTTGTTGCAACCGGGGGGTTCGACGCCTTCCGGTTCTTCGGCCAGCTCAAGAGCCTGCGCCCCACGTACTACACCGCCGTGCCGACGATGCACCAGATGGTGTTGGCGCGATCGGCGCGCCACAGCCGCGAGGCGCGGTCCGCCGGTCTGCGCTTCGTGCGGTCGTCGTCGGCGTCGCTGCCCGGTCCCGTGCTGGAGGAGCTGCGGGATCTCTTCGGGGTGCCGGTGATCGAGTCGTACGGCATGACCGAGGCCACGCACCAGATGTGCACGAACCCGCTGCCGCCCGGCGAGGCCAAGATCCGCTCGGTCGGCCTGCCCGCGGGGATCGAGCTGGCGATCCTCGACGAGGCCGGTCGGGTGCTACCGACCGGCACCCGCGGCGAGGTGGCCATCAAGGGTCCCACCGTCATCGACGGCTACGAGAACAACCCGGCCGCCGACGAGGCGGCCTTCACCCACGGTTGGTTCCGCACCGGCGACGAGGGCTACCTCGACGGCGATGGCTATCTGTTTCTCACCGGACGGCTCAAGGAGCAGATCAACCGGGGCGGCGAGAAGATCTCCCCGCTCGAGGTGGACGAGGTGCTGCTGCGCCACGAGGCCGTGGCCCAAGCCGTCACCTTCGCCATGCCGCACGACAAGCTCGGCGAGGAGGTGGCCGCGGCGGTGGTGTTGGCGCAGCACGCGACCGCCACCGAGCCCGAACTGCGTGACCACGTGGGGCGCTCGCTTGCCGCCTTCAAGGTCCCCCGCCGGGTGGTCTTCTGCGACGAACTCCCCAAAGGTCCCACCGGCAAGCTCCAGAGAATCGGCCTCGCCCAGCGCCTCGGCCTGGATCGGTCAACGGTGCCGCGCGCTGAATCATTGGCCGCGGGGGAGGAAGGCTAAAGTCGTGTGTCACGTATCGGCGAGCAGCATCGGCCCCCCGGACCGCGGAATAGCCGCGGCAAGGACGAGCCTTCAATGATTGACCGCTTCTTCGAGTCTCCAATCCTCAACTCGCCGTACGACTACCCGGCGCGTCATTGGGATCTCGACGAACAGCGTCAACCCACCGGCCGGATACTAGGCGACCGCCGGCCGGCGGCCTACATCACAGCCGTGCCCAAGCCCAGAGCGCAGCAGGGCGCCGCGCAGCCGGCGCTGGACCTGGATGAAGGAGCGGGGCTCTCCAGCGCGAACCAGCAGTACGACCCGACCTCCACCATCAACGCGTTGCGCAAGCACGTCGACCGCTGGCGCGATCTTCCGGAGTCGGACTGGGCGGTTACTCCTGAGACGGGCCGGCTCCTGAAGCACTGGCGTCATCACGTCTTCAGCGACATCCGTCCGTTCTTCTGCCAGCTGGAGGCTGTCGAGACCGTCATCTGGCTGACAGAAGTGGCGCCTCGCCGCCGCGACCGAGGGACACGAGACATCCTCGATCACCTCCACGCTGCCAACGAGGAGGCGAACCCCGGGTTGGCGCGACTGGCGCTCAAACTGGCGACGGGCGCGGGCAAGACGACGGTCATGGCGATGTTGATCGCCTGGCAGACGGTAAACGCCGTCAGGAGGCCCACCGCCCGCAACTTCACGAAGGGATTCCTGGTGGTCACGCCCGGGCTGACCATCCGAGACCGCCTGCGGGTGCTGCAGCCGAACGATCCCGACAGCTACTACGAGAGCCGCGAACTCGTGCCCCGTGACATGCTCCCAGACATTGAGCGGGCGCGGATCGTCGTCACCAACTACCACGCCTTCAAGCGGCGCGAGACGCTCGATCTGTCCAAGGGCGGCCGTTCACTGCTCCGGGGCAGAGGTCCCGAAATCGAATCGATCGAGACCGAGGGGCAGATGTTGCAGAGGGTGATTCCCGAGTTGCTGGGTATGCGCTCGATCCTCGCCTTCAACGATGAGGCCCACCACTGCTACAGGGAGAAGCCGGGCGAGAGTGCCGAGGGGGAACTGAAGGGCGACGACCAGGAGGAGGCCAAAAGGAATCGCGAGGCGGCTCGACTCTGGATCGGAGGCCTGGAGGCCGTGAGCCGCAAGCTGGAGTTGCGGCGGGTGATCGACCTGTCGGCAACGCCCTTCTTCCTGCGCGGCTCCGGCTACGCCGAGGGCACGCTCTTCCCGTGGACGATGAGCGACTTCTCCCTCATGGACGCGATCGAGTGCGGGATCGTGAAACTCCCCCGAGTGCCGGTGGCCGACAACGTCTCCGGTGCCGACGGGCCCGTGTTCCGCAACCTCTGGGGTCACATCGGATCGAGGATGCCGCGCCACGGTCGGCGCCAGGCCGGGGCGCTCGACCCGCTCAGCATCCCCGTCGAGTTGCAGACAGCGCTGGAGGCGGTCTACGGGAACTACGCCGAGACTTTCGAACTCTGGGAGCGGGCGAACGTCGGTGTGCCCCCATGTTTCATCGTCGTGTGCAACAACACCGCCACGTCCAAGCTCGTCTACGACTACATCTCCGGGTTCCATCAGGAGCGACAGGACGGCACGAAGACTCTTCAGCAGGGAAGGCTGGAGCTGTTCCGCAACTTCGACGAGAACGGCGAGCCGTACGCACGTCCTCGGACGCTGCTCATCGACAGCCACCAGCTGGAGTCCGGCGAGGGGCTCGACAAGACCTTTCGGGCCGCGGCCGCGTCGGAGATCGAGCGCTTTCGCAGAGAGCAGGTACAGCGAACTGGTGACCGCGCCGCCGCGGAGCAGATCA
Organism: uncultured Acidimicrobiales bacterium; assembly: GCA_964618115.1. Lineage (GTDB taxonomy): Bacteria > Actinomycetota > Acidimicrobiia > Acidimicrobiales > CATQHL01 > VXNF01. Next base: position 1,236 of record CAZTZI010000071.1, on the reverse strand, counting down.
GCGACGCCGACCTGCTGCGCGAGGTGATGAACACCGTCGGCAAACCCGGTCAGCTCGGCGAGTCGATTCGCTGCGTCGTCTCGGTCGCGATGCTGAGCGAAGGCTGGGACGCCAACACCGTGACTCATGTACTGGGCGTGCGGGCTTTCGGCACGCAGCTGCTCTGCGAGCAGGTGATCGGACGCGCGCTGCGCCGCCAGTCCTACGACCTCAACGACGACGAGCTCTTCGACGTCGAATACGCGGACGTGCTCGGGATCCCGTTCGACTTCACCGCCAAGCCGGTCGTGGCGCCGCCCCAGCCGCCGCGCAGCACCGTTCAGGTCCACGCCGTCTCGCCGGAGCGCGACGAGCTCGAGATCCGGTTCCCGCGGGTCGCGGGCTATCGCGTGGAGCTCCCCAACGAACGGCTCGATGCCGCGTTCACCGACGATTCCACGTTCGTCCTCACGCCCGAGCACATCGGACCGACGGTAACCCGCAACGAGGGGATCATCGGCACGGGCGTTGACCTCGATGTCGCTCATCTCGGTGATCTGCGGCTCCCGACGATCGCGTATCACCTCACCGGGCGGCTGCTCGAGACGAAGTGGCGTGACCCCGCCGAAGAGCCGAAGCTCCATCTGTTCGGACAGCTAAAGCGGATCACGCGCCGCTGGCTCGACGAGCATCTGGTGTGCGAGGGCGGGACGTACCCGGCGCAGTTGCTGTACCAGAGCCTCGCCGACATTGCCTGCGAGCGGATCACGGCGGGGATTACTCGCCGGTTCGCTGGCGAGATGCCCGTAAAGGCCGTGCTCGACCCCTACAACCCCACCGGTTCCACACGTCGGGTTCGTTTCGCCACGTCGAAGCAGCATCTCTGGCAGACCGACCCGGAGCGCAGCCACGTCAACTGGGCCGTCTGTGACAGCGAGTGGGAAAGCGAGTTCTGCCGGGTGACGGAGTCGCATCCGCGGGTGCGCGCCTACGTCAAGAATCAGGGCCTCGGCCTCGAGGTGCCGTACCGGATCGGCTCGGAGCCGCATCGCTACGTTCCCGACTTCGTTGTTCTCGTAGACGACGGACGCGGAGCCGACGACCTGCTGCATCTCGTCGTGGAGGTCAAGGGGTACCGCGGCGAGGACGCCAAGGCGAAGAAGGCCGCGATGGAGACCTATTGGGTGCCGGGCGTGAACAACCTCGGCGGGTACGGCCGCTGGTCGTCCGCCGAGTTCACCGACAGGTACACGATGG
>CAZTZI010000070.1:0-2901 GCA_964618115.1 uncultured Acidimicrobiales bacterium | reverse complement strand
GCTGAAGACGGCCATCCGCGACGACAACCCGGTGATCTTCCTGGAGCACAAGCGCCTGCTGCGCACGCGCGGGCCGGTGCCCGAGGGCGAGCATCTCACGCCCTTCGGTCAGGCCGCCGTCCGGCGGTCCGGCACCGACGTGTCCATCGTGGGCTACGGCATCATGATGGCCCAGGCGCTCGCCGCCGCCGATCGGCTCGCCGCCGACGGCATCGACGCCGAGGTGATCGACCTCCGCACGATCGTGCCGCTGGACGAGGAGACCGTGCTGGCGTCGGTCGGCCGGACCGGCCGCCTCGTCGTGACCCACGAGTCGTGGCGCCGCAGCGGCTTCGGGGCCGAGGTGGCGGCGGTGGTGGCCGAGAAGGGCTTCGCAGATCTCCGGGCTCCGATCATGCGCGTGGCCGGCGTGGACGTGCCCGTGCCCTTCAGCCCGGTTCTCGAGCAGCGCGTCATCCCGAACGCCGAAGGGATCGTCGCCGCGGCCCACAGCGCCTGCGCCCATGGCTGACCGGCGGTATGTCTGCGCGATCGACACCGGCGGAACCTTCACCGACTGCGTCGTCCTCGATGACCGCGGCAGGCTGACGCAGACCAAGTCCCCGTCGACGCCGACCGAGCTCTCGCGCGGCGTGTTCGACGCCATGGCCGCGGCAGCCGGCGCATTGGGACGGGATGTCCACGACCTGCTCGCCGCCACCAGCCACCTCATCGTCGGCAGCACCATCGGCACGAACGCCGTGTTGCAGCAGCGCGGCGCGCGGGTCGGCATGATCGTCACGCGCGGGCACCGCGACGTCGTTCACATCATGCGCGGTCACGGCCGCAACGCCGGCCGTCCCGTGGCCGAAGCCCTCGCCGTGCACCTCACCGACAAACCCGACCCGATCGTGCCGCGGTCGAGGATCGTCGAGGTCGACGAGAGGGTCGACTGTTTCGGCGACGTCGTCGTGGGGCTCGACCGTGATCAGGTGACCGCCGGCGTGGAGCGTCTCGTGTCCGACGGCGTCGACGCCATCGCCGTGTGCTTCCTGTGGTCGTTCATCAACGACCGCCACGAGCGCGCCGCCAAGGAGATCACCCGGGCGGCCGCGCCGGGCATGTTCGTCACGACCTCCAGCGAGGTGGTGGCGCGCTGGGGTGAGTACGAGCGATGGATGGCCGCGGTGATCAACGCCTCGCTCGGCGACCTGACCGCCCGGTTCGTGGAGGGCATCGAGGGTCGCCTGGAAGATCTCGACTACGGCGGGCAGTTCCTGCTGATGACGTGCAGCGGCGGCTGCGTCCCCGCGGCGGAGGCGAAGCGGCTGCCGGTGCTGCTCCTGGACTCGGGGCCGGTCGGGGGCATCACCGGGACGCGCCACCTGGCCCGGATGCTCGGTCACCCGAACGTCATCGCCACCGACATGGGCGGCACCAGCTTCGACGTGGGGCTCGTGCGCGGCTTCGAGCCGGTGCGCTCGGGGGACCGCACCATCGGGCAGATGAAGTACTACGTGCCCAACATCGATGTCCGCTCGATCGGCAGCGGGGGAGGCTCCATCGCCTGGGTCGACGAGAACCGGAACCTCCATGTCGGCCCGCAGAGCGTCGGCGCCGATCCGGGCCCGGCCTGCTACGGCCGCGGCGGGACGACCCCGTCGGTGACCGACGCGCACGTCATCCTCGGCGGGATCAGCCCCGACTTCTTCCTGGGCGGCGAGCTCCCGCTGGATGCCGCCGCCTCGGAGTCGGCCCTGTCGGGAATCGCCGAGCCGCTGGGGATGGACACCTCGACGGCCGCGGCCGGGGTGCTCCGGATCACCGAGGCGCTGATGGCCGACCTGCTGCGGCGCATGACGATCGAGAAGGGCTTCGACCCGTCCGACTTCGTGCTCTACAGCTACGGCGGTGCCGGCGGGCTCCACGCCGCCGCCTTCGCCCGCGAGCTGGGCATCGGCACCGTCGTCGTGCCCCTCGCCGAAGCCGCCTCGGTGTGGTCGGCCTTCGGCATCGCCGCCTCGGACGTCCTCCACGTGTACGAGGCGGCCGAGTTGATGATCGCGCCCGTCGACGCGGCCGCGGTGGAGGCCAATGTGAAGGCGCTCGAGCAGCGGGCCCGCCGACAGCTCGAGGCGGAGGGCGTGGCGCCCGCCGACATCGCCCTGCGGCGCTTCGCGGCCATCCGCTACGGGCTGCAGGTGCACGAACTCACCGTGCCGCTCGCCGGCGGGCAGATCGGCGACCGCGAGATCGCCGCGGCCATCGAGGCGTTCGAGCGGGCCTACGAGGACCGCTACGGAACGGGATCGGGCTACGCGGAGGCCGGGTTCGAGTTCGTGTCGGTGTCGGTCGAGGCCACCGGAACCATCAACAAGCCCGCGCTCGCAACCGACGACGACGCCGCGGCCGAGCCGGCGCGCACCACCAGGAGCCGTCCCAAGTACTGGGCGGAGCTGGGCGGCTTCGCCGACACGCCGATCTTCCGGAGCGAGGACCTGGGTCCGGGCCGCACGGTCACCGGTCCGGCGATCGTGGAGCTGGCCACCACCACCGTGGCGGTGGGCCCCGGAGATGCCTGCCGGCAGGATCCCCTCGGCAACCTGGTCCTGGAGGTGGCCGCACATGGCGCTTGACACCGGGTTCTACGTGCCTCCCACCGAGATCGACATCGACCCGGGGCTGCCGCTCTCGTCGGACTTCTCCGAGGAGATCGACCCGATCACCTACGAGGTCATCCGGCACAACCTCTGGAACATCAACGAGGAGCACGGGCTGACGCTGGCGAACGTGTCCGGGTCGCCGGTGGCCGTGTACGCCCACGACTTCAACCCGTCGATCCTCACCGAGCGGGGCGAGTTCGTGTACTTCGGGCCGTACATCCAGTTCTTCTCCGGCATGACCGACCTCGTGGTGAAGTGG
>CAZTZI010000069.1:0-13166 GCA_964618115.1 uncultured Acidimicrobiales bacterium | reverse complement strand
GGGGTCGTCGAAGAGAGTCGGATCGGTCATCGTGGGCTCCCCGCAGGAGTTCGCCGGCATGCATCTCGCGTCGGCCGGGCCGACAAGCCGGTCGGGGAACCACCGACTCCCCCTGCGGGGAAAACCGATGAACCGGTACCGGATACTTTACCGGTCCCAAATCATTAAGTCAACGTTTGTTTGTAGATTGTCTGGAATAAATTTGGACGATATGTCAGACGAGAGTCGTCTGGGCCGGCGCGGCCTTCTTCTCGACCTTGGGGGGCTTCTTGGCCTCGGCAGGGATCGGCAGCACTTCGGCGGCTGTGAGGTCGGCGACGGTGATCTGCGGGCCGTCGATGATCGCCACCAGCAGCTCTGCCTGCTCCGGCTGCAGGGCCACGAGCGCGGTGAGCGCGTTGAGGATGTCGAGCAACTCGATGTCCCACTCGTGCCGCCAGCCGTCAGGCGTGATCGACTCCAGGGAGTCCGGGTCACTGCTGCCCGTCGGGGCCCGGCGGTAGTTGAACCACGACCTGACGATGTTGGTGCCGGAGACCTCGAACCCGTTGACCTCCGGGGCGACCTTCTCGAACACACCGTCGCCGATGCGGAGTTCCCGCCGCTCGGCGTCATACGCGAGCGTCCGGTTGAGGGTTCCCGCGCCTGTCTCGGAGCGCAGCTTCGGTCCGTTTGCCAAGCGGATCCGTCCCGGCGGCCGTCCATCGCCGTTCTCGACGTACCGCTCTCCGAAGGTGTGCGCCCAGATGCCCCGGCGCCCGAGCACGACGGCCATCGACCAGTAGTCGCGGTCCGCTGTCAGGGGCACTCGCAGCCCAGGCGTGTGAGGCGACACTTCGTTGAACCAGGCCGTGTACGCCGGGTGTGCACAGACCGCGGCGACGTAGGCGAGCATGTCCTCGGCCGCCACGTTTGTGTCGAGCACTCTGGCGAGATGGTTGAGCAACTTTGGTGTGAGGTTCGCCGTTGTGGCGGTGTTGTCGCGCCAGAGCGGGAACGCCCGCCCTCCTCGCCCGTGGTAGTGGTGCTGACCGGGAAGCAGGTGAGTGAACGTCACTGCCGGACCGTTCGAGGGACAGTCGTCCTCGATGCAGGTCAGATGGACTTGCCGGCCACCTCGGGCTTCCCACAGCGGGGGTCGTGGCCTGTCGAGAACTCGAACATCGGGAATGATCCACTGTCGATCGAACGATCGCCATGCAAGGCAGATCGGCTCTGGGCAAGGACCTGATTCAGACGAAAGGGGTGTTGCTGCCGCCTCGTTCGGGAATCCCGGAAGGTTCCTGCCGTAGCTCCGGTCGATCTTCCGGTTGCTCTTCCGGTCGTTCTTCTCAAAGAGGGTGTTCTTCCGGTCTGTATCGGACTCCGCCACGAGCGTGTCCCAGCGCCTTGCGAGCGTTTCGATGTCTGGAGACATTGGCCAGCCGCGGTTGGCCTTTACTCCGGGCGACGACCACGGGAGCAGATCGCTAATGGATGGGCAGGACAGCCACTCGTCCGCACCGGCGGGCTTGAACCGGGCACGCCAGCGATCAGGGCATTGGCTCCAGGGGATCGTGTGGTCGCCACCGATGCCGATGGTGTCCAGTTCCGCGAACTTGGTGCTCCGGGTACCGGGCTTGACCTCCCGGAACCAGACCGTCGCAGGCGTCTCATCGGTCTTCGACGAGCGGACCGCGCAGACCACGGCGATCTCGTGCTGCACCTGCTCGAACATCCGGGTCGGCACGTCCGGCTGGTGCCCCTCGGGTGAGAGCGACACCACCCAGATCTCGGAGCACCACTGCCGCAGCCAGGCGCGCATCTGCTGGAACCCGTCCCCGCCCAACCACCCCGCCGTCGTCACGAAACACACGACGCCCGGCGATTTGGTGCTCTCGTTGCTGGCGTTCTCGAGGACCTTCCAGGTCGCCCAGCGCCAGAAGTAGACGAGCAGGTTCGACATTTTGGATACGTGGGCACCTACGCCCCAGTCCGCCGGCGGCTTCCAATCGTCGAGGATGGGCGGCAGATCGGTGTTGGGGTTCCCGCTCTCCACCCAGCCGCCGAGTCCCTTGGCCCGCTCCCGGTAGGGCGGGTTGCCGATGGCGACCATCACGGGCGTCGTCGCCTTCAGGTGGTTGGCGGCGCGCCGCTCCCGGCTGATCGGCTCGTAGATGGACCCCAGCCGCGCCTCCTCGGTGTAGGGATCGGCCAGCGTGTCGGCCAGCAGCACGCGCGGCGCTCGGTCCACGCCGTGGCGGCGGAAGCTGGCGCCGGTGCGGAACTGCGCCACGCTGTACGGACCGGTCTGCAGCTCGAACCCGACGAGCCGCTCAGCAGCACCCCGCAGCGCCCCGGCCACGGCACCGGCACCGTCGCGCTCCTCGACGGTGGAGGCGATGCGGTCGATGACCTGGAGCAGGAACGTGCCGGTCCCCACGGCAGGGTCGATGACCGTGACGGCCTCGCCCGCGAACCCAGAGGGTTGCCCGAGGCGCGTTCTGAGCACCTCGTCCACCAGGCGCACCATGAACTGCACCAACTCGGCGGGGGTGTAGTACGAGCCCGACTCCTTGCGCAGGTCCGGGTCGTACTGGGCGAGGAAGTCCTCGTAGAAATAGAGCCAGTCGCCCGCGTCGTTCAGCAAGGCCGGATCGGTCGCGGCGAGCAATGACAGGAGAGATTCCACCGCCGGTTCGATCGGTCTGATTGCGCTCTCGGCGCATAGCACTTTGAGGGCGGTCGGTATCAGACCGACCTCAGCATCAAGAGCCTTCGTCGCCTCCGCGACCCGCTGAGCAGCGTTCTCTCCTGCGACCAAGTCGGCCTCGGCGGCCCGCGCGGCGATCAATCCGAACGTGATGGTCTGCGCGTACGCGTCGGCAAACTCCTCGTCGGTCGCCTCCGGAAACAGCAACGCGCGCCAATCCTCCGCGACAGCGGCAAGGCCTGCTGACGAACTCGCTTCGAGCGTGTTCAGGATCTGGTTGCGCAGCACGCGGCAGAGTCGAGCCGTCGTCTCAGCGAGTTCTTGCGTTGTCGCCGGTGGGCTCGGCGCATTGGCGCAGAACGCGTCGAGCAGGTCCACCAGTTCGGCCGGATCGATCTTGGCGCCGGCGATCCCCTTGCCCGGTGCGGTCCAAGCGGTCGCGCGGGCGACCTGCTGGCTGTCCTGCCAGAGGATCCAGTCGATCCCGTCGGTGTAGAGAAGATTCGGCAGGTGGCGGAGTTGCAGCCACTGGTCCAGGTTGTGTCCCGTGAACGCATCCGGATCGACGCCCGCACCGGGCGGCTTGAGTTCAACGTGGCCGATGACCAACCCGCCCCGCGTCGCGGTGTAGTCAGGCCGAGCACCTTCGACCGCACCGCTGATCTCCCCGGCCAGAACGAGATCCGGGTAGCCGAGATCTGCCGCGACGGACTCCACCAACGTCTGCACCGGAGCACGCAGATGATCCTCGAGCGCAATTCCATGGTTGGCCCCCGCTTCCGCAGCTACCCGCAACCTGAGATCCGTGTACCGGTTGCGTGCTGTTTGCGCAGCTGTGGACTCGTTGGGGTTCATGGCTTCAACGCGGTCAGGGGCACGACGGCCACTCCGTCGTCGGTCTGGTAGCCGTGGCCGAACGCGGTCACGACGATCAGCCGGGTCGGCGTGCCTCGCCGAGCGGTGTCCACACGATTACGCACGGTGCGGAGCGACGTCATCGCCTCGGTGATCGCGGCCCCTCCGCCCAACTTGACCTCGACCGCCGCCCATCTGCCGTCGATGCCGTCGATGATTGCATCTGCCTCCAAGCCGCTGTCGTCACCGTAGTAGTGGAGGCGCGCTCCGAGGGACTGAGCGTAGATGCGGAGATCGCGCACGGCGAGCGACTCGAACAGCAGGCCCATCGCCTCGAGGTCGCTCGCGACGGCCGCCGTGGAGCCGTCGAGCGCGGCCACCGCCAGCGCGGGATCGACGAAGTAACGCTTCGGGTTCCGGCGTAGGCGGGCGGACGAGCGCAGGTGGGTCGACCATGCCGTTAGCGGCTCGATGACGTAGAGGCGGGCCAGTTCGTCCAGATAGGCCCGGGTCGTCGAGCGTGCGGGCGGGTCGTTGCCGCCGTCGGCGAGATCGGCGATCAGGGTGGCGTTGGTGGCGGCCGTGGCCTCGTTGCGGGCGAGTGACTCGAGCAGTCGCCTCACAAGCAGGGGGTTGCGCCTGACACCCGACACCCGGGTGATGTCGACCCGGGCGATGTCGTCCAGGTAGTCCCGCAGCCGCGCCTGCGCGACGTGCGGTGCCATTCCGATCATTCGGGGCCATCCGCCCCGACAGATGAGAGCCGCGATGTCGCTGATCGTGCGCTTGGAATCCGTCGCCCGGCAGCGGCCGCTTGCCAGCAGCGAGGTGAGTGACACCTCGCCGGTGGAGTCCCCGGACTCCCACAGTGACATGGGTCTCATCCGCACCCGCGCCACCCGGCCCGCGCCCGAGTGCTCGGTGATGTCGTCCGGGGGGTTCTGCGATCCCGTCAGAAGGAAGTGCCCGAACCCGCCTCGGCGGTCGCAGGCGTGGCGCATCGGATTCCAGATGCCCCGGACCAGTTGCCACTCGTCGAGCAGTCGTGGCTCGGGTCCGTCGAGGATGGATGCGGGGTCGACCTCGGCGGCGACTCGGAGGGCCTCGCTGCCGTCCAGCACGACCGCACTCGCCGCGATTCTCCGCCCCGTCCAGGTCTTGCCACAACCGCGCGGGCCCTGGATGAGAACCGCCGGCGAAGAGGCGAGCGCTTCGACGACCTCGTCGTCCACGACGCGAGGCAGGTAGTCGATGGTGCCAGGGAAGTTATCCCGATCGGAGCCGTCCATGAATCCTCGCTGCGTGGGCGCGGTAACGGGATCCTATCGTGCTGCGGTCGCCACACTCCACTTTACGGAGAGTTTGAACTTCACTTTTCGGTAATTCAGAACTCCATTTTGTGGAGATTTCACACTCCACTTTGTGGGTCTGCGGTGGTGCTGTTGCCAAGTGGATTCCGGCCTCCGCCGGAATGACGTGCCGGAGCGGGCTTCTCGCCAAGCGGCGATGCTCGACGCCGCAGCCCAACTCGGCGGGCCGGAATGACGTGCCGGCGCGGGCTTCTCGCCAGAGAGGCGACTGACCTGTGCGAACGGGAGAAACGACGGCGAGGCCGTCAGCCCTTGCGGCCGATTCGGGCGCTGAGCACGTCCCGCAGGCTCACGATGCCGAGCAGTTCCCCGCCCTCCAGCACCGGGAGGTGGCGGAACCCTCCCGAGAGCATCATCTCCGCCGCCTCCTCGGTGTCGATCTCGGGGGAGCAGGTGATGGGCTCGGGCGACATCCAGCGGGAGACCGGCTCGGCGGCCATGTCGGTGGGCTTGCCGGCGGCGCGCAGCACGTCGCGCTCGGTGAGGATGCCGCTGAGCATCGCGCCGTCCACCACGAGCACCGACCCAATGTGGCGCCGCACCATGTGTCGGGCGGCCTCGACCATCGGCGTGGAGTCGGGCAGGGTCACCACCTCGGTGCTCATGACCTGGCGAACCTCGACCATGTCAGCCCGAGCCTCCGGTCTCGTCGTAGCCGCTGCCGTCCCCCGGTTGTGAGGGCGCGTCGAGATCCTGATTGAGGCGTCGCCAGAGGGCACCGGCCCACCCCACCGTGTGGGGCCACTCGCGCCAGAAGGACTGCAGGGTGGCGGCATCGATCTCGTCGACGGCCTCCTCGGGGGTCACCTCGCGCGCCAATTCCTCCAGCAGGCTCATTGCATCGAGCAGCTTCTCGGACGGGTCGGACATCGCTGGCCTCCTGCCGAGAGTCTGCCACATGTCCCCGCCGACGGAAATGTCGCGCCACCGACGACCGATCGGCACCGCCGTGACGCACCGCGGCGCGCGGGGGACCGTGGCCGTCCGCTCAGGCGCCGGCGGGGACCCAGGCGCAGTGGAATCCGTACGGAACCCGGTTGGGGAGGGTGACCGTCGCCAGCGGTCCCGAACCGACGGCGTCGGCGGCCAGGATGACGACCTCGCTGCCGTGCCGGTCGGCGTCGTACACCACGGTCAGCACGTACCCATCGTCCTCCTCGGCATCGGCCTTGCGCGGCACGAAGACCGCCTCGCTGGCGTACCGGGACGGCCCGAAGTGATGGTGCTCCGTCGTGCCGGCCACCAGATCGAGGCGCACCACGCGGTGTCCGTGGGAGACGCTGCCGGTCTCCTCGTCCACCAGCGTGGTCACGTAGGCGTAGCGGTTGGGACGCCCCAGGAGTCGCTCGTCGATGCGCGGGAAGTCGCACCGCACGTCGAAGAGCGTCTCCTCCCGGACCGAACCGTCGCCGAGCCCCAGGCTCCAGCGATGCACCATGGCGGGCACGTCGAAGCGATTCGAGGACCTGCCCCAGAGGGAGTCGTAGCGGCAGGCGTCGAGCGTGATGCGCCCGAACATCTCGCAGGCGTTGATGGTGTGGAACACGTAGCAGGGATCGATCTGGAACCACTGCACGTCGCCCCCGGCGCGGGGCATGACCCCGAGGCGGGCGCCGTGGTCCGGGTCCCAGCGGTAGGGGAGGCCGCCGGCGGCGGCGGGATCCCGCACGATCGGCAGATCCATGAACACGACGTGATCGGAGGTCATGGCGAAGTCGTGCATCATCACCGGCTGCGGCAACTCGATCGTGGTGGTTCCGGCGAGCCTGCCGTCGCCGTCGAAGCGGAGATAGGTGAGATGCGGTTCGGTGTCTGCTGCGGCGAATGCCAGCATCTCGCCGGTGCGCGGGCAGATCTTGGGGTGTGCCGTGAGGTTCCGGACCGCCCCGTCGAAGTCGACCGGCCCGACGGTGTCGAGGTCGGAGGTGATCTCGTAGGGGCGGTGGTGCTCCTCGAGTGCCAGGATGCGCCCGCCGTGGACCACGACATTGGTGTTGGCCGGCGAGTGGTCGGGGTCGTCGTGATGGCCGTTCGGCGCTGCCAGGCGCGGTGTGCGAACCCAGCGGCTCCTGTAGCGCACGGCTCGGCCGCCGCGCAGCAGCAGGCCGTGGAGCATTCCCTCGCCGAGGAACCAGTGCGGCGAGTCGCAGCGAGGCGGGTTGGGCCCGGCGTGGATCAGCATCCCGTGCAGGTCCTCCGGGATCCGGCCACGGACCGGCAGGTCGAAACCCTCGGTCTCGTCGGGGAGGGGGCCGTGGTTGCCCCGCAGCCACCAAGGCTTGTCCGGGTCTCCTGCGCTCCTCGGTGCCACGATGGCGGGATACTAGCGACGTGCGCACCTCGCCGCACCGGCGGGCCGGATCTGCTGGTGCTGCGTGTCCCTGGGCGCTCCGCCGGCGGCGAATGAGGCGGTCGTAGGCTCCGGCGATGGTCGGTGCCGGTGGTTCCCGAGAGCGGCGATGAGTCCGCTGGAGATCGCTGCGGCCATGTTGGTGATGGCTGCGGGTGCCGCGGTGCAGGGCAGCGTGGGATTCGGGCTGAACGTCGTCGCCGCGCCGATCCTGATCCAGATCGATCCGGATTTCGTGCCTGGGCCGTTGTTGGCCGGCGCGCTGGCGATGAGCCTGATGGTGGCACGCCGGGACCGCGTCGGGATCAACCGGTCGGCGCTCACCTGGGCACTGCTCGGCCGCGTGCCGGGCTCTGTCCTGGGCGCGTTCCTGCTTACCGAGGTGCTCTCCGTCTGGGGGCTGTCGGTGTTCCTGGCGTCGGTGATCCTGGCGGGCACGGCGCTGTCGGTGGCGCCGATCCGGCTGCCACAAGGGCGCCAGGTGATCGCCCTCGGCGGGTTCGTCTCGGGTGTGGCCGGAACGACGACCGGGGTGGGTGGCCCACCCGTGGCTCTCACCCTGCAGCACATCTCGCCGCGCCAACTGCGGGGCACGATGTCGGTGTACTTCCTCATCGGCGCGTCGATCTCGCTGGCGCTCCTGGCGGCGTGGGGCGAGTTCGGCACCCGGCACCTGCTGGCGGTCGCGATCCTGGTCCCTGGCCAGCTCCTGGGGTATCTCGTTTCGGGGCGCCTGGCGCGCGTGCTGGACCGCGGCTACTCGCGCCCGGTGCTGCTGACCGTCTCGGCCGCTGCGGCGCTCAGCCTGCTCGTCCGCGCCTTCGTGTGAGTCGCCGGCGCCCGGACTCTTGCCCTAGCCGATCTCGGCGGGACGCACCGAGCGGTTCTCGGCCGCCGACAGGTAGGCCCCTTGCACGAGGCGCAGCGTGTCGAGGTTGTCGCGACCGCTGGTGGGGGGTTCCGTGTCGTCGTTGATGGCACTCATCAGCGACGAGATCGGTCCGACGAAGCCCTCGGGAATCCATCGTCCCGGCAGTTCGGTCTCGAAACCGCCGCCCGGGTCGTCGTGTGCCGACCAGCGCACGGTGTCGGCGCGCCCGTGCGGGTAGTCGTAGGAGAGCCCCATGGTGCCCGAGACGACTCCTTCGGTGCCCAGGACGCGCACCCGCCCGAACACGTCGTCGCCGACGTCGTTGTGATCGACGGCCACGAAGGCCTGCAAGCCGGACGCGTAGTCGAGGATCGTGACCGTCTTCGTCTCCGCGCTCGGCGTCTGGGTGGGGTGACGGGTGTGCCGACTCGTGACCCACTCCGGCTCGCCGTGGTCACCGAGAAGGAACCGCATGCCGTCGAGGTAGTGGATGCTGTGGTACATGATCTCCAGCTGAGGGACGTCCATCAGCCAGGGCCAGAGCTCCCAGGGGTTCACCATGGACTCGTGAACGAAGGCGGCCGTCGGCTCGCCGATCCGGCCCTGCGCCATGAGGGTGTGCATTGCCCGGACGACCGGGCTCCAGCGGTACTGCTGGTTCACGGCCAGCTTGACTCCCGCTGCCTCGGCGCGCTGGACGATCTCGACGGCTTCGGCGAAGTTGTCGGAGAGCGGTTTCTGGCACAGCAGGTGCTTGCCGGCGTCCGCGATGGTGCGCACCAGTTCGAGTTGCCGCCAGGCCGGGACGGCGATGTCGACGATCTCGGTGGCGGGATCGCTCGCAACCTCCTCCAGTGAGTCGAAGACCCGCCCGATTCCCCACCGCTCGGCGGTTCTCTGTGCCGCCGCCGGGTCGATGTCGTAACAGCCGACGACGTTCAGTCCATGCGACGTGTAGACCGGGAGGTGGCCGTCGTTGGTGATCCCACCACAGCCCACGATGGCGATGCCGTGATCGTGGCGATCGGGGAGCCAGGACCGGGTGTCGAGACCGAGTGCGGCCGGATCGGGGGCGGCGGTGTTCATGTGCTGCGATCCCTGTGCGGGGTCCGGGGTGATCGCTGCGGAGCCTCGCCGGTCGAGCGCGCCGCGCCAAGTCCCGGCGAGGCGTGACGCAGGGCGGCAACGTTAGTGTGTCCGCGGATGTGCGGCCGCGGGACGCCGTGGCGCGAGGTCATGCCGGGAGGGGCCATGAGTCAGGGAATGTTCGAGGGGCGCAACGCCTTCGTGACCGGGGCGGCGAACGGGATCGGCCGAGGCATCGCGCTGCGGCTGGCGTCCGCGGGTGCTGCGCTGGCGCTGAACGACATCGACGCCGCGGCCCTCGACGCCGTTGTCGCCGAGATCCGCGATGGCGGAGGGCACGCGGTGGCCTACCCCGCTGATGTCTCGTCCCCGGTGGCGGTACGGGCCGCCGTCGCCGAGGCGATCGATGCGCTCGGACCGCTCACGCTCGGAGTGACGTCCGCCGGCATCGTCGAGATCGTCCCCGCCCTGGAACTCACCGAGGAGGGCTGGGACAGGATGCTGGGCATCAACCTGAAGGGGACGTTCTTCACCCTGCAGGCGCTGGCCCGCCACATGATGGCGGGTGACGGCGGCCGCCTCGTGGCGATCGCCTCGATCGGTGCCAAGATCGGCCGCGCCGATGCCGTCGACTACACGGCGTCCAAGGCCGGGGTGTCGAGCGTGGTGCGGTCCCTCGCCCTGGCGCTGGCGCCGAAGGTGCAGATCAACGCCGTGTGCCCCGGCGTCGTCGACACCGCCATGACACCCAAGATCCACAAGGCCCGTGCCGAGAAGGCCGGGATCACTCCCCAGGAATCGGTCGATGCGATTGTGGCGACCATCCCCATGGGGCGCATCCAGACGCCCGACGACGTGGCCCGGTCGGTGCAGTACTTCCTCAGCGATGCGGCCGACTACGTGACCGGGCAGGCGCTGAACGTCGACGGCGGGATCATCTTCCACTAGCCGGTTCCCCGTTCGGGAGGACGCCTGCGCGGCCCGAACCTCCGAATCCGGCGACGCCGTCAACCGGGCCGCCCGCCTTCAGCCGCGTGGGGGTCGGTGCCGCGGCGGCTATACATGACGCCGTTCGTGCACCTCGTCGAGGGGGATCAACCATGCTCTGCGGCACCCATCACGTCGGTTTCACCGTGCCCGACCTGGATCGCTCGGTGGCGTTCTACTCGGCCCTGTTCGAGACCGAGCCGTTCGTCAAGGGCATCTTCGACAAGCCGTACACGGCCGAGCAGATCGGCTATCCGGGCGCGCGGCTGTACATCGCGCTGTTCCACATTCCGAACTCCACCGTGCTGCTGGAGTTGATCGAGTATCTCGAGCCGGTCGGCGAGATGGTGGACATCGAGTCCAAGAACCCGGGAACGGCGCACCTGTGCCTCTCCTCGACGGACCTCGCCGCAGACTTCGAGCGCTTCGTGTCGCTCGGTGCGACGCCGCGCAGCACAGGCCCGGTGATGATCACGCACGGGCCCAACAAGGGCAAGCGCGTGGGCTATTTCCGCGACCCCGAGGGCATCACCCTCGAACTCCTCGAGGTGGCGCCCGTCGCATGATCCGCCCCGGCCGTAGCCGCCGACACGGTGGCCGGCTCGTCTACAGGCTCCAGACGTGGTCGAAGGGCTTGGCCCAGCCGTGCTCGTCGGTCTCGTCGATGGTGATCAGGTCGGCGAAGTGCTCCTCCCAGCGGGCGCCGATGGCGCTGGCGTTGTAGCGCTCGGCGGCGGCCGCGTAGTCCTCCACCTCGATGAAGCTGATCACGACATCGCCCCAGAGGTAGATGTCGTAGCGATGGAAGCCGCAGCGGCGCAGCAACTCCTCGATCTCGGGCCAGACGGTGGCGTGGCGCTTGGCGTACTCCGCTGGATCGTTGACCCGGAAGTAGTGGCTGAGCCGCACCGGCTCGGGCCCGTCAGCCACGGGCGAGGCGCCGGCGCCGCCACTCGTCGAACAGCACCGCCAGGATCAGCGAGCTGCCCGAGGCGATCTTCTGGTAGAAGGGGCTCACCCCCGAGAGGATCAGCCCGTTGAGCAGGCTGGACAGGAACATCAGCCCCAGGAACGTGCCCAGGAGGCGCCCCCGACCGCCGTACAGGCTGGCCCCACCCAGGATGACGGCCGTGATGACCTCGAGTTCGATGCCCGTGGTTCCCGACGGGATTCCCGTCGCCAGCTGGAAGGCATTGACGAACCCGGTGAGGCCGGCGAGCATCCCCGACACGCCGAAGAACACGAGCTTCCAGCGGTTGATGCGCACGCCGGCAAGCGCGGCGGCGCGCTCGTTGGAGCCGATGGCGTACATGTAGCGCCCGAACCGGTAGCGCGGGATGACGAATCCGAAGAAGACGAAGGTACACAGCAGTATCAGCACGCTGTAGGGGATGCCTCCAACCGTGTTCTTGCCCAGGTTCTGGAAGCCTTCGTGGCTGACGGTGACCTGCCGGTTGTTGGTCAGCACGAAGGCGACGCCACGCACGATGGCGAGCGTGCCGAGGGTGGTGATGAAGGGGTTGATGCGCCCGTAACCGGTGATGGCGCCGTTCACGAGCCCGATGAACGTGCCGATGACCAGCGCTGTGATGATGCTTCCCGCCAACCCGCCGCCGTTCTCCACGACGGCGGCGGAGCCCACGCCGGCGGCCGCGGCGATCGAGCCGATCGACAGGTCGAACCCGCCGGAGATGATCACGATGGTCTCGCCGACGGCGGTGATGCCGTTGATGGCCATGCGCTTGCCGATGGCGATGAAGTTGCTGGTCTGGATGAAGTGCGGATGCCCGAGGCGCCAGAAGACCAGGATCTCCAGACCGAGGATCACGAACAGTCCGGGACCCACGTCGCTGACGGTTCGCCGGATCCAGGCGAGGATTCCCGCGCCGGAGATGTTGCCGGGCGCGGACTGCTCGCCGGATGACGGATCGCGGTCGGCTACATCGCTCATGAGTCTGCCCCGACAGCCGCCTCGCTCATCAGTCGCACGATGCGCGTGGTCATGTCGTCCATGGTGTGGCTGGCCGCGTCGAACTCGTCGACGATCTTGCCGTGGACCAGAACGCCGATGGTGTCGGCCACCTGGATGAGGTCGGTGAAACGATGGCTCACGAGGATCATCGACACGCCGCGGTCCTTGAGCCGGGCGATGAGTCTGTTGACGACGGTCACCTTCTCCACCGACAGGGCCGCGGTCGGCTCGTCCATCAAGAGGATGCGAGGGTCGAACTCCAGAGCGCGGGCCACGGCCACGAGCTGGCGCTCGCCTCCGGAGAGCGCCTTGACCTGGCGCTTGGTCGGCAGCGGGCTGCCGACCGACTCCAGCACCTCAGCGGCCTCGGCGTGCATTCGCTTGTGGTCGAGGCGTTTGAAGCCCGGCGCGCGACCCTTCTGGCGCTCGCGTCCCAGGAAGATGTTGGAGGCGGCGTCGAGGTCCTCCGCCAGCGCCAGATCCTGGTAGATCATCTCGATACCGGCGAGACGGGCGTCGATGGCGGTGTGGAAGTCCACCGGCTCGCCTTCGACGAGGATCTCCCCGGCATCACGGGGATGCACACCGCTGAGGATCTTGAGCAGGGTCGACTTGCCGGCGCCGTTGTCGCCCACCAGCCCGTAACAGCGGGAGGGCGGCACCGTGAGGGAGACACCCTTGAGCACCTCGACCGGGCCGAAGGACTTCTCGATGTCGCGCAGTTCGATGGCGTTCACCGTCATGGCGGCTCCCCTGGTAGAGACCGGGGGTGTGCCGCGGGACTGCTCCCGCGGCACACCCGCTTCAGTTGTGGTTTCTCGTCGGGCCTAGGGACCCAGGTCGTGGATGGGTTGGCCTTCGGTGTCGTAGTACTGGTCGACGTTGTCTCGGTCGACGAAGACGTGGTCGATGTGGATCTCTTGTGGCACGGCGCGCCCGTCGAGGATGTCGATGAGCGCGGCGACGGCGTAGACGCCGTACAG
>CAZTZI010000068.1:0-2782 GCA_964618115.1 uncultured Acidimicrobiales bacterium | reverse complement strand
GCCATCCACTTCCACGACGACGACTTCGACGACAGCCGCTGGGAGGAGGACTTCAGGTTCACAGTCCCCGACGACGCCCGCAGCGGCTACTACGCCGTGCACCTGCAGGCCTCCGACGAGGCCGGCGGCGAGGAGGACAACATCCCGTTCTTCGTGACGCCGGCCCCGGGCGCCCGACGGGCCAAAGCGGCCTACCTGGCGCCCACCTGCAGCTACCTGGCCTACGCCAACGAGCGGGTGCTGTTCAGCGGGGGCCACGACTTCAGCGACCTCACCAACATCCCCATCGTCGTGGACCCCTACGACGACTACCTGGGCGCCCGTGTGGAACTCGGCGGCTCGGTCTACGACGTGCACACCGACGGCAGCGGTGTGTGCCACTCCACCACCCGCCGCCCGCTCCTGTCGATGCGCGCCACGGCCCGCCACTGGGTGACCAACGCCCCGCGGGGCTACGCCTTCGACCTCTACCTGGTGGATTGGCTGGAGCAGCAGGGTGCCGACTACGACGTCATCACCGACGAGGACCTGCACTTCGCGGGGCTGGACTGCCTCTCGGAGTACAAGGTCATCATGACCGGCTGCCACCCCGAGTACTGGACCGGCCCCATGCTGGACGCCCTCGAGGCGTACCTGGACGGCGGCGGCCGGTTCATGTACCTGGGCGGCAACGGCTTCTACTGGGCCACCACCTACGACCCCGGGCGGCGCCACGTCATCGAGGTGCGGCGCGGCTTCGCCGGCAGCCGGGCCTGGGAGTCGCACCCCGGCGAGACGCAGTTCGCCTCCACCGGCGAGCAGTGCGGCATCTGGCGGCACCTGGGCCGACCGCCGAACGCCATCGTGGGCACCGGCTTCTCCTGCCAGGGCTGGGACGCCCACACGCCCGGCTACCGGCGCCTGCCCGACAGCTTCGACCCGCGGGCGGCGTTCATCTTCGAGGGCGTCGGCGACGACGAGACCATCGGCGACTTCGGCCTGGTCATGAACGGCTGCGCCGGCGACGAGCTGGATCGCGTCGATCACCGCCTGGGTACCCCGTCCCACACCCTGGTCCTGGCGACCTCGGCCGGTCAGCACTCGGCCTACTACCTGATCTGCCACGAGGACATCTACGTGATGCACTCCAGGATCGACGCCACCCGCAACGACGACGCCCGCGCCGACATGGTCTACTTCGAGACCGCCAACGGCGGCGCGGTGTTCTCGGTCAGCTCCATCAACTGGTTCTCGGGCCTGTCGCACAACGACTACGACAACAACGTCTCCCGCATCACGTCCAACGTGTTGAACAACTTCCTGGCCTGAGCGTCGCGGGCGACCGGTTCGACGCCACCCACTCACATGAGAACCTGGACGCCCCGGGCACCGGCCGGGATCTCGTCGCGAGCGAACCCGGGGCTGCCGCTCATGGGTCTCCGGGGCGAGGTTGAGTATCGCTGTTCGCGGATCGGCCGATCGCCGGCGGAGTAGCCTGAGGTCGTGACTCGCCGTGACCGCGTTCTGGTTGAGCACCGTGAGGCGATCCTGGCCGCCGCCGCCGCCAACAGAGCGACCTCGATTGCGCTGGTCGGGTCGGTCGCTCGCGGCGACGACGGCCCTGACAGCGACTACGACTTCGTGGCCACGTTCGAGCCGGGCGCCACGCTGTTCGACATCGGCGGCCTCCTAGCCGACCTCGAGGACCTCCTCGGCGGCGAGGTGGACGTCCTTGACGCGGGCGGCCTCAAGGCACATCGCACCGAGGTGCTCGCCGAAGCGATCACCTTGTGAGCGCCCGCCGCGCCCGCCGCGACGCCGAGCGCGTCAGGCATATCCTCGAGGCGACGGCCAAGCTGGCAGAGATCGTGGCCGACGGCCGGGCCGCCTTCGACGCCGACTGGCGTCAACCTGCTCCCGGTGCGCGAGAAGGGGCTCAGCGAGAGGGCGAGCCTGCACGACAACCTGATCATCCATGGCGACAACCTTGCGGCTCTGAAGTCCCTGCTGCCGACCTACCACGGCAAGGTGAAGTGCGTTTACATCGATCCGCCCTACAACACAGGCAACGAGGGCTGGGCGTACAACGACAAGGTGAACTCTCCCCTCATGCAGGACTGGCTGGGGCGGGTGGTGGACTGCGACGACCTGACTCGCCACGACAAGTGGTGCTGCAGGATGTTGCCGCGCCTCAAGCTCCTGCGCGAGTTGCTCCGAGAGGCGACCTCAAGCCGCGGTTCGTCGGGACGCCCTGACGCTCATGCGTTCGACCGTGGCCGGTGCGCCGCCACGAACGCGGAGGTGAGCCGAATGCCATTGCTACCGAGGTCTGCGCCTCCGAACCAGGTGAGTGACCCTGGGCTCGGTCGTGGGCGTCTCGTCGTCGGATGGTGCCCGCCTCACCCGTCTCGCGAGGAGGACCCTATGGCGGTGCCCGGGTGCCATAGGCTGCCACTCTCGGCAGTATGTTCGCGTGCTTGATGCTGGTTCGCCCGAGGACTACCCGGGCTCCCTGAAGGGCCCCGAGGGCGATTCGGAGTCGTTCACGTCTCAACGGTTCGAGTTGCTCAGCTGGTTTGACACCCATGCCCCGGCGCTCACTCCGCTCTACAGGGGTGCCCTGTTCCTCGCCATGCGTGACAGCTTCCCGGGTCGGGTGCACTTCATCGCGCATGCGATCCGAGAGATCCGAAATCGCCTGCCTGGAGCGCTCGGACCAAGCGTGGCGCGACGAGATGCTGGCTACGGGCACCTCGCCGACAAGATTCACAAACGATGGGTCGAAGAGGGGCTACCAGAGGAT
>CAZTZI010000067.1:0-5513 GCA_964618115.1 uncultured Acidimicrobiales bacterium | reverse complement strand
CGACATCGCCGGCCGCGGTCTCCGCTAGCGCCATGCGCGCAGACGGCTCGCTCCACGCGGCGTCGCCGCGCCGCCACACCGACGCTCCGTCGCTGCGGCCCGGGATGCCGACCTGGGTCGCTCCGGCCACGATGGCCGGCTCCAGGTGCCGGTAGTCGCCTTCGGGCTCGGGGGCCGGCACAGAGCACACCCCGGTAGCGACGCGTTCCAGCAGGGCCTTGACCTCGCCGGTGGTGGCGGCCCGCAGCCTGAGCGCCGACGAGGCCCGCGACACTGCCGCTTCGGTGGCGGCCTCAGCGGCGGCGCGGTCCAGCCACGCCGCGCGGGCCGGTGCGGTCCAGCCGGCGAGGCGGCGGAGCCGGGTCACAGCCCCGGCCCAGCCGGCCGGGGCGGAGACATCGCCGATGTCGAGCCACAGCCAGAACCGGCGCTCGGTGAGAGTCATCGTCTCCAAGCGCCGCCGCTCCGCGGCGATCTCCTCGGCCCACGACACCGTCGGCGACGTCGCCGCCATGCGGCGGGCCACCTCGCTGGAGGCGACCGTCTCAAGCGTCGACATGAGCTTCCAGCGTTTGGCGCTGATCGAGGCCACCAGCCGCTCGGCGGCGGCCAACGCGGCGCGCTGTTCCTCGACGGCGGCCAGCGTCCCGTAGTGGGCCGGCGTCGCGGCCAGCACGACCCAGACCGAGTAGTCGGACCCGACCACGGCGTTGGCGGACACCGCGTCGGCGGTTCTGTCCGCGAGCCGCCGGCGGGTGCTGCGGCGGGCCCTGAAGCGCAGCCGGCCCGCCAGCCCAGCCGCCAGGTGCCGGCTGTCGATGCTGGTGCGGCGCACGGCCCGGCCCAGCCACAACGTGGCCGCCACCGGCACCGCCAGCACCAGCGCGGGCAGCCCGGCCCACAGCATCACCACACACGCGGCGATGCCGCACACCCCCACCGCGAACTGCGCCAGCGTGAACGTCCACGGCAGCGTTAGGCCGGGCAGTCGCCCGATCTCGCTGGGTCGGCGCCGAGACGAGGTGTAGGACCGGCAGAGGTTTCCGCTCACGGGCTGGTGCCCCACTCCCCGCCGGTGCCGCTGGTGCCGCCGCGGGTAGTGATGTCGTTGCCCAACAGATCGGCCAGCGTCTCCAGGTTGGCTCCCACCGCGATCGCTATCGCTCCCAGGATCAGCACACCCAAAGCGGCGCCTCCGCTCTTGGTCTTCATGAACATGTAGATCGCTCCGGCGATGGCGGCCAGCCCGATCCCCAGCAGCGCCAGGGTCGTCAGGTCCGTCACGAAGCTGTGAATGAGATCGATCATCAGAAACATCTCCTATGGGTTGTCGGCAGCCCCAGTCGGCTGCACTCGGAGGCGGTCGCCGTCGAAGGAGGCTCCGGTTGTGGCGCCCGCCCGGGCGAGGCGGCGCCGCAGCGCCAGCCCCAGCTCGATGGGCGCGTCGCTCGCCGCGACGGACCCTCCGCGGGCCTCAGCCAGCACCAGCGCGGTGCTCAAGGTTCCGCCCACCGGCGACGGTGCCCGGCAGCGGTCGTCGGCGTCGAGGGTGTCGGTGGCCGCCGCCAGCAGCTGCCCCAGATCGTCGTCGGCCGGCCCGGTGAGAGCGTCGGCCGCGGCGGCGAGCATCTCCTCGTAGCCGTGGCTGTGGCTGTGGCTCGCCGGCGGCTCGGGCCTTTGTGCGGGCCGCAGCGCCGCCGCCGCATCGGCCAACGCCCCGAAGGGCCGCCCCATCGACCGCTGGTCGGCGTCGAGGGTCTCAACTGTGATCGGGGTGGTGCCCACGCTGGTGGCTCCTTCGGCTGGTGGGTCAGAGCGGCCGCCACGGTCGCGCCGAGCCCCGAACGCCCAGGAACGGTTACGAACGCACCCAGGAACGCACGCGAACGCGCCCGCCGGTTGCCTGCACGAACGCGCCTCGCTCACCTATCGGAACCCGCTCCGGCCACCGCCGAGGCTGCGAGCGCACCCAAAGCTGGTCCTGAAGCTGGGGAGAGTCGCTGTTTCGGCCGCTACAGCCGCCGTTGCCGCTCCGGCGCCGGCTCTGTTGGCCGACCGGGCTGTCGGGCTGGGCCCGTGCGCTCTAGGAGATGGCGATACCGCCGCGGCCGTCGCGGCCGTATCGTCTCAGCCTCTCGGGGCATCCGGCTTCGTGGTCGGCGCGGTCCATGCCGCACACCGCGCACGGCTCGTCGCCGGGTCTGCTGGTGCCGGGGTCGTGGTCGCTGTAGTCGCTGTCCCACCAGAACCGCCCGTCGAGGTCGCAGCCCGGCAGGTCGCTGTCGCTGGCGCGCACCTCGTCCAGCTCGTCTTCGCTCAGCCCGGCCGATAGGGCTCGTTCTCGCAGATATTCGGGGCATTCGGCTTCGTGGTAGGGGCGTTCCATGCCGCACACCGCGCACGGCTCGTCGTCGAGGTCCCCCACGTCGGCCTGCACGCCGCTGTGCTCGTTGCGTTCGGGGTTGGAGAAGTCCTCGGCTTGGGTCTGGGTGTCGGCTTCGGCTCGGCGCTTGTCGCGCAGCGCGGCCACCGCGTTGGCGAGACGTCCCATCTTGCGCTTGTGGCGCCACTCGGCGAACTCGGCGCCGATGCGGTCCATCTCTTCGAGGTACTCGCTGCGCTCCTCGGGCTCGTCGGACTCGTCGTCGGGCCGGTCGTCGGTGTGGCCCTCGGTGCGGGCCTCGGCCTGGGCCCGCTCCTCGGCCGCGGACGCCTCGATGGCCTCCTGGAGCGCCGCAGCCCGCGACTGGGCGGCGGTCAGCTCAGCCAGCCTCGCGAACGGTTCGCCCAGGCGGCTGCGTGACACCGATATGACCTCCTCGGCGTCGGCGACCCTCGCGGCGAGCATCTCGATGCGTTGGGGCATGGCCTTGATCTCGTGGTGGAGTCTGGCGGTGGGCCTTGTTGAGGTGCCGTAGAACACGCCGCCGCCGTCGAAGTGGATGTCGACCTCGGCGGGCTGCTCTCCCAGGACCAGCACCGGGGCCTGGTAGTGGGCGCCGAGGCGCAGCCGCACCGCCAGCCCGGCGATCTCGCCGGCCTCCGCGGTGTTGCCCGAGGCGGTGTCGCGTGCCAGGCGCCGCAGATGCTTGTCAGCGTCAGACGGTTTGGCGAGGGTGTGGCCTTCGGCGGTGGTGATCGCCTCGCCGTCGCGGAGCTGGGTGGGGTAGGTGCGCAGCTTGTCGAGGCGGGCCCGCATCGACGGCAGGTGCTGCTCCCAGTGCCGCAGGGTGCGCCCCAGGCGGGTCTGTTCGGCGTCGTGGGCGGCCTTGAGCAGCGACAGTTGCGCTATGGCCGCGGTGGCCTCGGCGTGTTCGACAACCCTCGGGTCGCCGGTGGCGGCCGCCTTGACCTGGGCGTAGTTGAGGGTGGCCTCGTCGATCTCCTCGACGGTGCGCTGGTCGCAGCGCCCGGCGAACAGCTGCCCGATGAAGCGGGCCTTGCGTTCGAGGCCCTGCCACATGTAGGTGTCGAAGCTGCCCTCGGTGACATAACGCAGGATCTGGACCTCATCGAACTGATTGCCCGGCCTCAAAATCCGGCCCTCTCTCTGTTCGATGTCGGCGGGCCGCCACGCCGCGTCGAGGTGGTGCACAGCCGCGAGCCGGGTCTGGATGTTGACGCCGGTGCCCATCTTCTCGGTGCTGCCCAACAGCACCGACACCGAGCCGTCGCGGCACGCCGCGAACAGGCGTTGCTTGTCGTCGGTGCTGTCGTAGTCGTGGATGGCGGCGATCTGGTCCCGGGGGACGCCGCGGCGCTCCAGCGAGTCGGTCAACAGGTCATAGACGCACACCTTGGCGCTGTCCGATCCCGGGACGCCCATGTCGCAGAACACCACCTGCAGCGCCCCCGGGCGGAGGTGGGCCGCTCCGGTGAAGTGATCGGCGAAGGTGCGGTCGGCGTGCTTGGACCAGATGGCGTGGACATACGCCGCGCAGGCCTCGACTTTGGAGGGGTCGCCCTGGGGGAGCCCCACCAGGCCCAGGTGCAGCGCGGCCTTGCGGCCGTCGCTGGTGATGAGCAACATGTTGTCCTCGCGGGGGTCCTTGCCCGAGAGGTTCTCCGAGCGCACGACCAGCTGCTCGACGTAGTCGTGGAGTTCGTCGGTACCGGGCACCGGCACGATCTGGGGTTTGCCGCGGTCGAGGGCGGGGCGTTGCAGGCCCATGTCCTCGGCTCGCCGGAAGTCGGCGTTGACGGCCACCAGCTGCATGAGCTCCGGTACGTTGCAGTAGGCGGCGAACCGGCTCTTGGTGCGCCAGCCCTTGCCGGTGGGGCGCAACTCCTGGCCGGTGACGACCCGCCCGAACGCGGCGGCCCAGGCGTCGAACGCGGCGACGCCGCAGCGGGCGAGGTGGTCGGGCTGGACGTAGCGCTGCATGACCCACAGCTCCGCCACCCGGTTGGCGACCGGTGTGCCGGTGGCCATCACCGTCCAGGCGCGGCGTTCGGGGTAGGTCTCGCGCAGCCAGCGGATCTTCATCTCCATGAGCCGGGCCCGCGTCGAGCCCTGCGAGGTGGCGAAGTCGGGGTTGGACGACGCCACGGGCAGCGACTTGTAGTGGTGGGCCTCGTCCACGAACAGGAAGTCGATGCCGGTGTGCTCCCACAAGGTGCCGTCATCGGCGGTGCGCTCCAGAGCCTTCTCCAGCTTGGCCCGCTCTGCTTCGATGCGTTTCTCGATGCGCTTGATCGTGCGACGGGCGCCGCCTTCCTTGAGCGCGGTGAGGGCGTCGCGCCACTCCGATAGCCGGTCGGAGATGTAGTTGGCCTCGACCTCGGGCGACACCGGCATCAACCGGAACGTGGTCAGCGGGATCACCACCGCGTCCCAGTCGTCATTCGCGCAGCGGGCGATGAGGTTCTTGCGGCCCTCGGGGCTGGTGCGCTCGGCTTCGAAGGGGATCAGGACCTTGGCTTGGGGGAACGCTCGGCGGATCTCGCCGGCGTACTGCTCGACGAGGTGGTTGGGCACCACATGGGCCGGTTTGGACACCATCCCGAGGCGTTTCATCTCCATGCCGGCCACCGCCATCGTGAGCGTCTTGCCCGCACCCACCTCATGCGCCAACAGCAGGTCCCCGGCCAGCACCACCCTCGCGGCGGCCTCGCGCTGATGCGGGTGCAGCTCCAGGCCCTCGCGCAGCCCCGGCGGGTTGATCCACTCCGGCCCGACGTGGGGCGCCACCCAGGACCGGAACGTGTCGTTGTAGGCCCGCAGCAGCCTGCTCCGGCGTTCGGGGACGACCCCGAGCGCCCAGCGGTGCAGCTCGGCCTGCCAGGCCTCCAGCTTCTCGTTGGCCGCGGCGGTGGCGACCTCGTTGACGACCCGGCGGTCATCGGCCAGGCGGTCGGTGATGACGATGGGGCGTCCCCGCAGGCCGTGCTCGGCCACCGAGATCGCCGAGATGCGGTCGGTGCCCCACTCAGCCTCGGTGGCTCTGGTCCAGTTGACGCCCTCGACGTTCCAGCCGCCCGCGGGGCTGTAGGTCACCACCAGGTCCTCGACG
>CAZTZI010000066.1:0-3569 GCA_964618115.1 uncultured Acidimicrobiales bacterium | reverse complement strand
GCAGCGAGATCGAGCACGGCACGCTGCGCCAGGCGCTCACCTCGGCGCGCTGCGCGGCCGTGTCGGGTCCGGTGGCGCTCATGCCCGACGCGCATGTGGGCATCGGGGCGACCGTGGGGTCGGTCCTCCCCACCGAGGGGGCCATCATCCCCGCCGCGGTCGGCGTGGACCTCGGCTGCGGCATGATCGCCGTTCGCACCGACCTGGCCGCCGCCGACCTGCCCGACAGCCTCGACCGGTTGCTGGGCGACGTGGAGCAGGCCATCCCCGCAGGATTCACCGCCCATCCCCGAACCACCAGGGCCGCCGAGCGATGGTTGGGCGACGACCCGCTGCCGCACCCCGAGCTCCTCACACGCAAGGAACTCGCCAAAGCCGGCCCGCAGCTCGGCACCCTCGGCGGCGGTAACCACTTCGTGGAGGTCAGCCTCGACACCGACGAGCAGGTGTGGTGCGTGCTGCACTCGGGTAGCCGCGGCATCGGCAACCGGCTGGCCACCCGCCACATCGACGGCGCCCGCCGCCTCTGTGCCGACCTGCAGCGGGCGCTGGAGGACCGTGACCTGGCGTACTTCCTGCAGGGCGACGAGCAGTTCGAGCGCTACGTGAGCCACATGCTGTGGGCGCAGCGCTACGCCTTCGCGAACCGCGAACTCATGATGGACGCCCTGCTGGCCGCCCTGGGTCGGGCCGTCGGCCGGCGCCCCGGCGAGGCCGAGCGCATCAACTGCCACCACAACTACGCCGCCCGCGAGACCCACGACGGGCGCGAGTTGTGGATCACCCGCAAGGGGGCGATCCGGGCCCGGGCCGGGGACCGCGGCGTGATCCCCGGCTCGATGGGCAGCGACAGCTACGTGGTCACTGGCCTGGGCAACCCCGACTCGTACACCTCGGCGGCCCACGGCGCCGGGCGGCGCATGAGCCGCAAGCGGGCCAAGCGGGACCTCTCGATCGACGACTTCCGTGAGGCCATGGCCGGGAGGACCTGGCAGCACAGCCGGGCCGAGCGGCTCGTGGACGAGTCCCCGATGGCCTACAAGGACATCGCCACCGTGATGGCCGACCAGGCCGACCTGGTGCAAATCGACCACGTGCTCCGGGCGATCATGAACTACAAGGGGTGCTGACATGGGCGGCGACGGAGCATTCGAGGGGCAGGTGGCGGTCATCACCGGGGCCGCCAGCGGCCTCGGGCGGGGCATCGCCGACCGGTTCGGAGCCGCCGGCTGCCGCCTCGTGCTGGCCGACGTGGAGGAGGCCGCCCTGGCCCGGGTGGCGGCCGAACTGACCGACGCCGGCGTCGAGACCACCGCGGTGCCGACCGACGTGTCCGACGCCGACTCCATGGACGCGCTCGCCGAGGCGGTTCTGGCACACCACGGCCACCTCGACCTGCTCTTCAACAACGCCGGCGTGGGCGTCCAGAAGCCCACCGCCGAGATGACCACCAAGGACTGGGAGTGGGTGCTGGGCGTGAACCTCTGGGGGGTCATCCACGGCCTGCGGGTCTTCCTGCCGCACATGCTGGCCCGCGACGCCGGCCGCATCGTCAACACGGCGTCCTCGGCGGGCCACGTCGTCGTCCCCACCCTCGCCGCCTACAACGCCTCCAAGCACGCGGTGGTGGCCATCTCCGAGACCGTTCGCGCCGAGCTGGCCCTGCAGGACAGCGCAGTGACCGTTGCGGCGTTCTGCCCCGGCGTCGTGCGTACCCGCATCACCAGTTCGGCGCGCAACAGGCCCGAGTCGCTGCGCAATCCCGGCGAGCCCCTGCCCGAGAAGGACGCCTGGGACGAGAGGATGGCCCGGGAGCGCCAGGAGGCCATGGAGGCCCAGTTCGGCCGGGCCAAGTCACCGGCGGAGGCCGCCGGCATCCTGCACGACGGGCTGCTGGAGGGCCGCTTCTACGTCTGGACCGACGACATCTTCGTCGAACCGCTGCGCCACCGTCATGCCGAGATCCAACGATCCATCGCCGAACTCCCGACGTAGGCGGGCGGACTCCGAAGGCGGGTCCAGACGTGTCATACGGGATCAATTCAGGCGGGCCTCGGGGTTGGGGACGATGGCCTCGGTCGCTCTGTCCTCGAAGTGCACCCTGAAATGCACGTACGGCGTGTCGGGTCTCCGGACGGAGTTCGGAGCAACGATGTGGAGTCCAAGGATGCAGGAACTCGACGGGATCTCGCTCCCTGAGTCCGTTCCATCCAACGCCTGCTCAACGATCGGGTAGACGATTAGAGCGCCGCGACGGCTGGTGTGGAGACCGTCAGCGACGCTGTCCTCGTAGGGCTTTTCCAGAGGGACACCGGCGATCCTCTGTGCCGCGTACCGATGTCTCGGCTCGCTTACCGCCCCGAAGAGTGGATCACGGCGGCGCGCCCGGTGGAAGACACTTGACGTACCGAGACCGGGCAGCACACGATTTGCTCCTTTGCGGCGTTGTGGCATCAGCAGGATCCAGTCGTCCACGGACTCGCGAATCTCCGTGAGGAAGGCCAAGTCGGGTTCAAAGTGCGTCGGATCCGACCACCGGAGTTGTTCAAGCGCGGATAGCACTTCGCCGTGCGTTGCAGTGCCGTACTTGGCCGGATAGGAACCCGTGCTGGCTGTTCCCGGGTACGCAAAGTCGGCCGGGTGGTTCGCCTGCTGCATCAGCGGCAGGACCGCATCGTAGTTGTGAGCGATGTCAGCAGGAATCACCGGGTAGGCGACGGGCTCGATGGCTGGCAGCCGCCTCACGACCAGGCGAGCGTTGAACATCTTGTTCCGTGCCGTCGGGCGAAGCCATGGGAGGTGTTGGGTAACCAGCGGTGGAATCTGTGCTGGCGTGATCTGCGGCTTGCCGTCGACCAACTCGGCGTATCGCCGCAACTCGTCGCGAAACAGTTCTTCGGCGTACATGATCGCGCCGAACGCCTCGTACAGATCGATGGTCCTCGGCCCGGCCTGTAGCTGGCGGTCGATGTACAGCCGCACGAGGTCCTGGTACCCCTTTCGGAATCCGAACCATCGACCCATCTGCATCAGAGTGTCGGCCTGGGCAGTCTTGCGACGGTAGTAGGAGACGGTCAAGCCCTCGACCGTGAAACCGCGGCTGAGTTTCGCGCCGCCGACGAGAACCCGCCAGACGGATCGCCGGTCGAAGTCGATGGTCTCTCTGCGTATGTCTTTGTCGCTGTTGATGATGATGACGGGATCGCCGGTCTGGGAGATTTTGGAGACGGCTACACCGATGAAGGGTTTCAGATGCTCGAAGGTGCCCGGCAGCTTCCCCGGACCGAATTCGTTGCTGGTTGGGACGATGTCCTCGTGGTACAACGCCCGCAGATACGAGAGTCCTGACGGCGTGCTGAATGCGGCTAAGTGCCAGGCCTCGCGAATCTGGTCGGCCAGAGCGACGTGATCGGCTTTCTTCACCGATTCGTGCGCCAGCATCGTGTGGTGCCTGAAGGCCGGTGCTCCGTGCTCTTCCCGGAATAGTTTGATCGCCCCGGTGAGCAGGAACATACCGAGAGCCTGTCGTAGCTCTCCGATTCGACCGGCGGGATTGTCCCTCGGAGCAA
>CAZTZI010000065.1:0-10208 GCA_964618115.1 uncultured Acidimicrobiales bacterium | reverse complement strand
GTGGCGGCCCTGATGGCGGCCACCACCGCCGGCGTCGACGGCAGGCTGGACGTCTCGCCGACTCCCTTGGCCCCGAACGGCGCGGTCTCGTCGGGGATCTCGATGAGCGTCACCTCCATGGGCGGCATGTCCGCGGACGTGGGGATCAGGTAGTCGGTGAACGACGGGTTCCGGATGGAGCCGTTCGCCATGACGACCTCCTCCATGACCGCCAGCCCGATGCCCTGGGAGGTGCTCCCCTCTATCTGGCCGATCACCGAGACGGGGTTGAGCGCCTTGCCGACATCCTGGCCGACGGTGACCTGCACCACGCGCACCAGGCCCAGGTCGAGGTCAACGTCCACGACGGCGCGGTGGGCGGCGAAGATCCAGGAGACGTCGGCGTCGCCCTGGCCGGTCTCGGGGTCCAGCGGGGAGGTCGGGCGGTGCTCGTGGCGCACCTCCACCTCGACCGGTCCGTCAGCCGCCTCGGCGACGGGAAGATCGATCCAGCCGTCGCTGCACGTGATCCGACCGCCTTCGACGGCGAGGAGGTCGGCGCTGATCCCGTGGCGTTCGGCGACGGTCTGCGTCACGAGGTCGGCGATCGCCCGGCAGGCCTTCTCGATGGCGCCGCCGGACATGACGGTCTGGCGGCTGGCCGCCGAGGACCCGGCCGGCCCGATGGTGGCGGTGGAGGGTGTGGCGAGTCGGACCTCGGTGACGCCGAGTGTCGAGCGGGCGATCTGACCCGCGACGGTGACGAACCCCTGGCCGATCTCCGCCGCGGCGCAGGTGATGGTGACGGCGCCGTCCTCGAGCCGGCAGCGTGCCCGGGTGTCGTCGTTGTATCCCTCGGAGTAGGCCATGTTCTTGAAGCCGGCGGCGTATCCCACGCCGCGGCGGATCCGCCTGCGGTCGGCGGTGCGCCCGGCTCCCCCCGGCAGGGCATAGTCGTCGTCCACCATCGGGAGCGGCAGGTCGAACGCCTCGGCGGCCTCCAGGCACTCGCGGACGGGAGTGGGCACGTCGATGATCTGGCCGGTGATGAGCCGGTCGCCGGTGCGCAGGGCGTTGCGGAGCCGGATCTCCAGGGGGCTGAGGCCGCAGGCGGCGGCGAGGCGGTCCATCTGGCTCTCGTGAGCGAAGCAGGCCTGAACGACGCCGAAGCCGCGCATCGCTCCCGACGGCGGGTTGTTCGTGCGCACGCCGGTTGCCTCGACGTCGACGTTGGGGACGCGGTAGGGGCCGCAGGCGAACCGCGCCGAGCAGGACACCGTGTAGGCCGAGGTGGATGCGTAGGCACCCCCGTCGAGCAGGATGCGCCCCTCGACGGCGGTGAGTTCCCCCTCGGCGGTGGCGTGGTGCCGGAACCACATCCTGGCGGGGTGCCGGTGGACGTGGCCGACGAAGGACTCGTCGCGCTGGTAGATCATCTTGACGGGGCGGCCGGTGCGCAGGGCCAGCATGCAGGCGTGCACGTGCATGGAGAGGTCCTCGCGTGCGCCGAACGCCCCGCCGGTGCCCGCAAGGTGCAGCCGCACGTCGTCCTCGCTCAGCCCAAGGCACGGAGCGACCTGCGCCAGGTCCTGATGAAGACCCTGTGTGGCAACGTAGAGGTCGACGCCGCCGCTGCCGTCGGGCACGGCAAGACCCGACTCCGGGCCGAGGAAGGCCTGGTCCTGGATGCCCACCTCGTAGGTTCCCTCGACGACGACCTCGGCGGAACCGTCGATGACCCCGCGGCGGATCGGCACCGTGTGGATCACGTTGCCGTCGGGGTGGATGGGCGTGGCGGTGGCGGCCAGCTCCGGGTCGGTCACCGCCGGGAGGGGCTCGTACTCCACGGCGATGGCGTCGAGCGCCATCTGGCACGTCTCAGGATGATCGGCGGCCACGACGGCGACCGGCTCGCCCTCGTAGCGGACGACGTCGCGGGCAAGTGCAGGCTGATCGGGCGCGGTCAGCCCGTAGGCGTTCCGCCCTGGTACGTCCTCGGCCGTGAGGACGGCGGCCACACCGGCGATCGTCAGGGCCTCGGATATGTCGATGGACAGCAGGCGGGCGTGTGGGTGGGGTGAGCGCAGGGTGCGGCCCCACAGCATGGCGTCGGCGTGCAGGTCTGAGGAGAAGAAGAACGCCCCGGTGACCTTTGGCGCGCCGTCAGGGCGCGGCGCCGACTCGCCCACCCGCGAGGCCGGCCGCGGCGGGGCAAGTGTCGCCGCGGTCTGGTGCCCCCCGAGGACGGGGCGCACCGTCATCACGTCTGCCTGTTCACCTACGCAGGCGCCAGGCTCGATCCTTGGCTCGGCGACGTCAATGGCCGTCGTTCCTCCCGGCTACCGATCAGAGGTCGACGCCGTCGACGTTGGGCATGACCCAGAACATGGAGCGCAGATCCCCGACTGCCATCACCTCACCGTCGGCGAGGATCTCGTTGCCACCGATGTCCGACAGCGGGCCGGTGTACACCTGGCCCGCACCGCTGGAGATCCGCTCGATCTCGGCCTCGACGATGGCCTTCTCGTCGTCGGAGAGTTGGTCGTAGAGCGGCCCCCACTCGGTGAGCGTGATGGCGCCGTCGTCCATGCTCAAGTACGAGAACTCCGTCTTGAAATCGCCGTCGAAGATGGACTGGATGTAGCTCTCGATCTGCGGTCTCCAGTCGTACTCGGCGGTGACGACCGTCACGGTCGGTGCATAGGTGCTGGCATCCACCTGCACGCCCGCGTAGGGCACCCCGGCGCTCTCGACGACCGGGCCGATCGCCGGGCTCGGCAGGCTCGTGGACATGAAGGTGACACCGGAGTCCACGAGGCTGCGCGCCGCCTGGCCCTGCAGGCTCGTGTCCACCCAGTCGTTGGTGAACACGACCTTGAGCGTGGCGGTCGGGTTGGTGAGCTGCAGTCCGATGGCGAACCCGTTGATCGTCCGGATGTCGTAGGGGATGGCGAACGCGTCCACCCAGCCGATGTCATCGCCGGGTTCGACCATCAGGCCCGCCAGTACGCCGGAGATGTAGGCGCCGTCCTCGGGGGCGTTGACATAGCCGGCGAAGTTGTCGAGGTCACCGGGGTTGTCCCACTGGCTGGCGACGAAGTAGACGTCGGGGTTCTCGTAGGCCGCGGCGATCATCGGCTCACCCTGCTCGTAGCTCGTGCCCACGATCACGTCGACGCCCTCGAGGATCGCGGTCTCGATGACCGAGGTGATGACGTCGGCCCCCCAGAGGCTCTCCTTGAACGTCGTGGAGACGCGGTCCCCGTAGGTCTCCTCGATCCCCATGCGGGCGTTGTCGAAAGTCTGGGTCCAGCCGCCGTCGCGGGCGGGCCCCGAGTACAGGAACAGGATCTCCAGAGGCTCGTCGTCCATCGCCGGTTCCTCGGGCTCCGGCGCCGGTGGCGGCGGTGGCGGCGGCTCCTCCGGCGGCGGCGGTTCCTCGGGTGCCGCAGCGGGCGCCTCTTCCGGCTCCGGCGGTGGTGCAGGTGCGGGCTCGGGAGGAGCCGGGGCCGGCTCAGGCGCCGGCGCTGGTGCGGCCGGCGCGGGCGTGCTCGCCTCATCGTCGCCACCGCAGGCGGAGGCGAGCAGCGATCCTACGGCCAGGACCGCCAGGATCAGGAACAACCGACCGGCTTGCGACCGGCGGGTCTTGCGCGTCGTGAGTGCCATGGTCTCCCCCTTCACGGAATCCGTCCGGCTTCCTCCGACGAACTGCGCTTGTGGAGAGAGCCGTCCGGTGGCCTTCGATCGCAGCCTACTTCGTCGAGTACATAAGTCAAATATGGATTGAATAGTTGCAATAAATGATTCACTTATGCTGAATCGGTGGTCAGGCTTCCTCCCTCGAGTAGGGCTCGCCGAGCGCGGCCGGCGCGTTGAGCCGACCTCGAGCCCAGCCAGTGGAGACCATCACGACGGCCACGATCGTCAGGACGTACGGCAGCGAACTGAAGATCTCCGGCGGCAGGTCGACGCCGCGCGCCTGCAACGTGAAGCCGAGGCTGGTCACGATGCCGAAGAGGTACGCCCCTCCAAGCAGCAGGCCGGGTCGCCAGAAGGCGGTGATGACCAGGGCGATGGCGATCCATCCGGCACCGGCGGTGATGCCGTCGATCCAGGAGGGTTGGAGTTCGAGCGTGTAGTAGGAGCCGGCCACGCCGGCGAGAGCGCCGCCAACCATGGTGTGGCCGTAGCGATAGCGGGACACGTTGATCCCCATGGCGTCCGCGGAACGGGGATCCTCACCGACGGCCTGCAGGTGCAGGCCGGTCTGCGTGCGATAGAGGTAGAAGGCCACCAGCGCCACCAGGAGCCACGACACGTAGACCAGCGCGTTCTGCCCGAAGATCAACGGCCCCACGATGGGTGTGCCGCTGAGACCCAGCACGTCGTAGCTGGGGAGCTCGTAGCGCGCCGACGGGCCGGCCAGTTCCCCGATCGCCGCCAGGTAGCTCGAGAGCCCCGTGGATCCACCCAGGATCAGCAGTGCCAGACCGGAGACGACCTGGTTGGCCCGCAGCGTGACCACGGCGAACGCATAGAGCGTCGCCATGGCCGTCCCGACCAGCGCGGCGATCAGCATGGCAAGGAGGAGAGCGAGCCAGCCCGGCCCCTCGAACGACTGGACGAACCAGAAGGCGGTGACGGCGCCCATGAGCATCATGGCCTCCACGCCGAGGTTCATGACGCCGCTGCGCTCGGCCAGCAGCTCGCCCAGGCCCGCCAGGACCAGGGGCGTCCCGTAGAAGATGCCGGCGGCCAGCAGATCCACGAACAGCGACTCGTTCATGAGTCCGCTCCATGGTCGGATTGCTCGACGGAGTCGCCGCCCGCCACGGCCGGCTCGGGGGAGTCGCCTTCCGCCGGAGGTGCCCGGTCACCGACGCTGCCGCGCCGGCCGATGACCACGCGATAGCGGGCGCTCACCTCGCTCGCCGCCACCAGCAGCAGGATGATGCCCTGGTTCACGCCGATGAGCCCCAACGGCAGGTCGGGCCCTTGGAGGTTGAAGCCGGCGTTGTTCAGAGCGCCCACCAGGACGGCGCTCACGACGATGGCGAGCGGGTGGTAGCGGACCAGCGCGGCAACGGCGATGCCGGTGTAGCCGAACACGGCCAGCTGGAGGTTCTTCGGCTCGAGGCGGTGCGAGATGTCGCCGATCTGGCTGGCCCCCGCGACGCCGGCGAGGGCGCCTGACAGCAGCATGACGACCACGAGCAGCCGGCCGGTCCGGATGCCCGCATAGCGGCCCGCCGCCGGACTGTCGGCCGACACCCTCATCTGGAAACCGAACCGTGTGCTGCGCACCACGAACAGGAGCGCCAGCGCCAGCACCGCTCCCAGGATGAAGCCGAACGGCACGACGACGGTCGTGCCGTACTGCGGCCAGAAGGCCTCGGGCACGAGGGTCTTGGCGCGCGGGAAGACGCGCGCGCTCTGCGTGGAGAGGTCGCGCCAGTAGGACGTCGAATCGAAGATCAGGTAGAAGAGGATCAGCGGCGCGATGTAGTTCAGCATCAGCGTCGTGAGGACTTCGTTGGTGTTCAGGTAGACCCGCAACAGCGCGGCGATGGCCGCCCACAGGCAGCCCCCGACGATGCCCGCCAGGATCATGAGGGTCATGACGGTGGCGAGAGAATGCCCGCCGAAGTACGTGCCCGCGGCGGCCGCCAGCATGGCGCCGATCATCAACTGGCCGTCGGCGCCGATGTTCCACACCTTCATGCGGAACGTGACAGCCGCGGCGAGCCCCGTCAGCAGCAGCGGCGTGGCGGCCACGAGCGTGTTGGAGAACGCGCCGGGGTTGGTGAAAGCCGCCCGCACCATGCGCTGGTAGATGTCGACGGGATCGCGGCCGCTGGCCCACAGCACCAGCGCGCCGATGGCGAGGGCCGCGATCACTGCAATCGGCGGTGTGGCCGGACCCAGCCAGCGCGGCGGTCTCAGCCGCCGCTCGAAGTGGATCTCAGGAAGCCACCGCACCGGTGTCCTCCAGCGCGCCGCCCATCATCAGCATCCCCACCTGCTCGGCGTCGGCGCCGTCTCCCTGGATCACTCCCTGGATCCGGCCGCGGGAGATGACCGCGATCCGATCCGCCAGGTCGAGGATCTCGCCGAGGTCCTCGGAGATCATCAGGATGGCCGCGCCGCCGGCGGCCGCTTCGAGCAGGAGCGTGCGGATGGATTCCATGGCCGACACGTCCAGCCCGCGCGTCGGTGTGGCGACGACCAGAACGTGCGGCTCGGAGGAGATCTCCCGTGCCAGCAGGACCTTCTGGGCGTTCCCTCCGGAGAGTTGCCGGACCAGGGAGTCGGCCGTGCCCTTGACGTTGAACGCCTCCAGCAGGCGCTGCGTCCTGGCCAGGATCCGGGACCTGACGAGGAACGGTCCGCACCTCAGTTGCCGCTGCCGGTAGGATTTCAGCACACAGTTGTCGGCCACGGTCAGCCCGGGCGCCAGACCGGTGCCGATGCGATCCTCGGGGACGTAGGCGAGGCCGCGGTCCGAGGCGGCGCGCGGATCGCCCGGCGGCAGCGGCCTCCCGCGCAACCTGACCTCCCCGCCGGTGTGCTTGCGCAGCCCGGCGATCACCTCGCCGAGAGCCACCTGGCCGTTCCCGGCGACGCCGGCGACGCCGAGGATCTCTCCGGCTCGCACCGACAGCGTGATCTCCCGCAACGCCGGTGTGCCGTCTGCGTCGGCCGCACCGACGTCCTGCAACTCGAGCGCCGGTTCGGCCTCGCCCACCGGTTCGGACCGGGAGCGTCTCGAGAAGGCGATGTCGCGCCCGACCATCAGCCGCGCCAGACCCCGCGCATCGACGCTCGTGGTGCGGAGGTCCGCCGAGCCGGAGACGCGGCCCTGGCGCAGGACGGTGACCCGATCGCAGAGCGCCGACACCTCGTCGAGCTTGTGGGAGATGAAGACGACAGCCTCACCCTCGGCCGCCATGCGCCGGAGCGAGACGAAAAGTTGCTCGGCCTCCTGGGGTGTCAGGACCGAGGTCGGCTCGTCGAGGATCAGCGTGCGCGCTCCCCGGTAGAGGGCCTTCAGGATCTCGACGCGCTGGCGCTCGCCGACCGACAGGCGCGAGATGACGGCCCGCGGGTCGACGCGCATGTCGAAGCGCTCCGCGGCGCGGGCCACCTCGTCCTCCACCTGCCTGCGGTTGAACACTCGCCGGCCGTCGCGGTGCCATCCCAGAACCACGTTCTCCGCCACGGTCATCGACGAGACGAGACTGAAGTGCTGGTGAACCATGAAGATCCCGGCGGCGTAGGCATCGGCCGGGGATCGGAAGGCGACCGGGACCCCGCCCACGAGCACCTGTCCTGCGTCGGGACGGTAGAGGCCGGTGAGGATCTTGCACAGCGTGGTCTTGCCCGAACCGTTCTCGCCGAGCAGCGCGTGAACCTCGCCGCGGTCGGCGTCGAAGTCCACGCCGTCGTTCGCCACGACTCCGGGGAAGGCTTTCGTGATGCCCCGGGCGGACACGTCGTGGCGATCTTGTACCCGCGCTCCGGCGGCGCCGTCAGCCGTCACTGCCGCACCCCCGGTCGGGTAGTGCTCCCCGATCGCGTGCTCCGGGCATTCGTGCCGATCCCCCCGAGTACATCAGCGGGATGTCAGGAGGTCCGTGGCCAGGTCGGCGATCACCCGGGCGGCGCCCTCGAGTTGTCGCACCTCGACCCGCTCGTTGGCACAGTGGCACTCCGCCACGTTGCCGGGTCCGAAGTTCACCGCCTCGATACCCGCATCGTTCACGAGGTTGCGGACATCGCTGGAGAACGGAGCGCCGTAGACCTCCCCGGGCGTGCCCGTGACCCTCTCGACGCTATGGATCAGGCGTTGAACCAGGGAGGACCGGACAGGGATCTCCGCGGGCTCGAAGCGGTTGTAGGCCACCGTGACCTCCACGCCCACCTCCGAGCCGGCCGGGCGAGCCGCCAGAATCCGCTCGGTCACCTCCCGCACCTCGCGCTCGATGGTCTCTCCCGGGACGAGGCGGCGATCCACGAACAACTCCACCGAGTCCGAGACGGCGTTGGGGGTGACCCCGCCCTGGACCACCGTGGGCGTGCAGGAGCCCGAGCCGAGCAGATGGTGACGGTGCTGCTCGAGGTCGTTGCGGTAGCCCTCGAGTGCCTGCAGCACCCAGAGCAGCCCCCACGTAGGGTTGATGCCCAGATGGCTTCGGCTGGCATGAATGGAGCGCCCCTGCAGTCGGATCCGCAGCGGCAGCAAGCCGCGCGTGGCCGCGGCGATGCGCAGGTCGGTCGGCTCGGTCACGATCCCGAGGTCGCCGGTGTAGCCGGCGTCCAGCAGCGACAGGGTTCCGGGCTCGGCGCGTTCCTCACCGGCTGCGAAATGCAGGACCAGCGACCCCTCGAGGCGGTCGAGCCGGGCGGCGAGGTAATGGGCCACGCCGATCTGGGCCGCCAGGCCGCCCTTCATGTCGCAGGTGCCGCGCCCGTACATGAAGCCGTCGCGCATGTCGGCACCGAAGGGATCGGTCGTCCACTCCGTCTCATCGTCGATCGGCACGGTGTCCAGGTGGCCGTTGAGGATCAGGGTGGGGCCGTCGCCGCGGCCTCGGAGGATGGCGCCCACGGAGTGGCGACCCGGCAGCGACTCCACCAATTCGGCCTCAACCGGCGTGCCGTCGAAGTACGCCGCGACACGCCGGGCCACGTCGGACTCGAAGGCGCCCGGGTTCGTGCTCGGGATGCTTACCAGGTCGGCGAGGACGTCGGTGAGGTAACCGGCGGAGAGCGGGTCCCTTCCGTTCGGGTGGGCAGGCGCTCCAGCGTGCGGCGTCGTGCTCATGGGTCGTGGTCCTTCCGCAGCGACTCGTGCTCGAGGCCCTCGACGTGGGCGTCGACCTGCCGGTGAAGGCTCGCCGCCCGATCCCGATCACAGAACGCAGCGTCGATCGCCCGCCGTGTCGCCGCCGCCACATCCATGAGGCTCCAGCCGAGAGAACGACTCACCTCTGCGAATTCGCCGCTCAGCGTGACATTCATCGCCTTCGGGTCGTCGGAGTTGATCGTCACCGGCACGCCGGCCTCGATCAGCGGGCCGACGGCGTGGTGGTCGATGTCGGGGAACAGGCCGGTGATGACGTTGGACGTGGGTGTGACGTTCAGCGTGATCTCCCCGGTCGCCAGGTGCTCCAGCAGCGCCGGATCCTCGATGGATCTGACACCGTGGTCGACGCGGTCGAGGTGCAGGTGCTCGAGCGCGTCCCACACCCCTTCGGGCCCCGAGGACTCCCCGGCGTGGGCGGTGCGTCCGAGTCCGAGTTCGGCGGCGCGGGCGTAGGACTCGGTGAACTTCGGCGAGGTGCGCCCGAGGAGCGCCTCGTTGCCGTCGAGGCCGAGGCCGACCACGCGGACCGGGCCGCTCGCCCCGAGCCATTCCACGAGCCCCATCGCCCATTCCGCCGGCTGCTCCCGGCTGATGGAGGGTATGAGCCTGCAGTCCGCGTGGCCGTCGCCGTACGCTCGTTCGAAGCCGGCTGACAGCGCTTCGATCAGGGGCTCGCGGCGGATGTGCGTCCAGTAGCGGGGCCCGCAGAGCACCTCGGCATAGACGATCCCGTCCTCGTGCAGCTGCGCCGCGGCGTCGTAGGCCAGTTGCTCGGCGATCTCGGTGGTGCGCAGCAGGTCGCACCACCACTCGTAGACCTCGAGGAAGTCGGTGAGCGTCGAGTAGACGAACAGCGTCTCGGCGGGGCGCAGCATCGGGACACCGAACTCGGCGGCAAGTTGCTCGATCCGCTCGGCGCTCAAGCAGGCCTCGACGTGGATGTGCAACTCCACCTTGGGGAACGACCGGATGGCGCCGATCCCCGGTGCCGTGCCTCCGTCGGACGTCGTCACTGCTCTGCTCCTCTGTGTCGGGTGTCCCGGTCTTCGGCCCGGCTAGCCGCCGGGCAGGACGACGGCATGGGCGGGAAGGGAAGACATCGGCCCCCGGCTTAGGAGTTCGACGAACGCGGCCGCGGGCGCGGAGAGGGCCGAGCGCGCGAAGACGGTGAGTTCCCAGGCGACGGGGGGATCCAGCGTGCGCGCCGTGTGTGCGAGTTCCTCCGGGACGTTGGCCGACGGCACCAGCACCGCGCCGAGGCCCGCCGCCGCCAGCCGGACTGCCGCCTGCACCTGCGAGGTGAGTACCGCCTTTCGGGGGCGGAAGCCGGCAAGGGCGCACGCCGTGGCGACGTAGTCGG